>JBPCJJ010000001.1:0-36798 GCA_051005405.1 Gemmatimonadaceae bacterium
CGCTCCTGAAGGCCGTAGAACGCTTCGTACATCCCTAAGGGGTAGCGGTCCGGGCTCCCACGATGATCGTGGGCGTGAGGAAGATCACCAGCTCGTCCTTTTCCTCGACATCGCTGGTGCCGCCGAAAACTCTGCCGATGCCGGGTATGCGGCTCAGTCCGGGAACGCCGGTTCGATTTCGATCGCGCCGGGTCTGCGTCAGGCCCCCGATCACGATGGTCTCGCCCCCGCGCACACGCGCCATGGTATCGGTCTCACGCCGGCTGATGACGGGCGCCGTGATCTTGCCGCCCTCTGGCGTTATGAACTCTTCCACGCGCGCGACCTCGCTCAACTGCGGCCGAATCTGCAGGCTGATGACATTGTCGGCGGCTATCTGCGCCAGGACGTTCAACACGATTCCAACAGAGATCTGTTGCGGCGTTGCCTGCGTATTCGTCGCGACGATTCCGCCGTTCGGTCCGATGATCGGAGTGGATGTCACCGAGAAGAAGACTTCGTCACTCGTCGCGTCGAACACCGCGACCTGATTGTTGAGCGCCGTGATCATCGGGCTCGACAGAACCGCCACGTCTCCCTGTGCCTCGAGGGCCCGGAGCGCGATGGTCACCACCGAGTTTCCGCCGCCTATCGTGAAGCTGGCCGTGTTGGATGTGATTTCTCCGCCCCGCAGATTGAGATTCGCCCGCCGTGAAAGAAGAGACCAGTCTATCCCGAAGCGAAACTCCCTGTTCAGCGACACGCGGACGATCTTCGCTTCCACCAGGACCTGGCGCTGAACCGACGCCTCGAATGAGCGGATGTACGCTTCGACCTCCGCGAGCGTGGCGGGTGAGGCAGTGACGTAAATGCTCCCGGCGACGGGGTTGATGATCAACCGGCGGCCATCGCTCGACGTCTTCGCGGTCGCGCCGGGCGCGCCCGCCGCCGCTCCCAGCAGGGAATTGGAGGCCGCCAGCGGAAGCGGCACCGCCGAGGAGCTCCCAACGGAGGTTGTCACCTGGGGCGCGAGGGTGTCGGCCACGTCGTAGAACACCAGGGCCTCGATCGCAATCCGGATGTCCTGCCACAGATTTGCCGCTGTCGTACTGTAAATCTGCACGCCGCCGCCGCCGCCGGCGCCGCCGGTGCCGCCGGTGATTCCGGAGGTGATGCCGCTGCCGACCCCGAACTGCTGCTGCCCACCCACATTGCTCCCACCGAGCCGGCTGGTCACCGCAGTCTGCGTGGACCCGAGCCTGCTGAGTGACACGTAGTCGAGCGAGAAGTTCCGCGACTGCAGGCGTGAGCCGGTCACGCGCAGCACGCCACCCTGGATCTGGTACGCATAGGAAAAACGCGCGAGCACGCTGCCGAGCGCTTCTTCCAGCGTCACGCCCTCGAGCCGGGTGTTGACCAGGCCATGCACGTCGGGGTCGAGATCGAGGCCGAGTCCGAAGCTTTCTGCCAGTCCGCGAAGCGCCATGCGAAGATCCTGATCCACCGCGTCGAAGCGCTGTATCCGGCGCGCCGCGTCGGTGCCGAGCGCCAGTTGAGAGACGGGCAGCGAGGGGAGCGCTTCTGTCGTCACAGGCGGCCTCGCGGAGGGTGCCCCCTCGCTGCGCGGCGCGCTGGCGCAGGCGGCGGCGGTCGCGATTGCGCCGAGCGCTGCGGCTCGTCTGACCATAGGTGACGCCAAGCTCAACCGAATTCCAACGTCCATCACTGCCTCATCTATTCAGGGACACTTTTCGCTGCGATCCACCCGACTCCTGCAACACCACGTGATCCGATTCGATTGCCACGACCCGCGCTCCGCCGGGGAGCAGCGAGCCTACGAGCACTACCGAATCGTTCAACACGGCCATTCGCCGCAGCTCGGTCAGCAAAATGGCGCTCACTACCCACCGCGGCCGAGTCGCCGCAGGTCGCGCAGAAGGTCCTTGGTAACCGCCCGACGATGCCACCGGGCCGAAGTACTCGTTCGATGACAGCAGCTCCGACGGCTCCGTGCCGGTTCGATTGGCGGTGAGCAGCATCGGGCGTAAATACCTGCCGAGCGAATCGAGCTCGGTTGGCGAAGGGTAGGTCTTCGGTACCTGGACGAACTGTGAAGCGGCCGAAGTCACCCTCCACCCCACGCCGAACGCGATGATCAAAACCAACGCTACCGCGAGCATAAGGTAACTCGCCTTATCGGATATGTCTCGATTAATTGCTCGGCCCTCCCTCTGAGAGATACACCACCAGGGTAAAGGCGGCTCCCAGCTTCTCGGAATCTCCGGTCAGCGTAAGTCCGCGAATTTCAACGGCAGGAGGCAAGCGCAGCGCCGTGCGCGCAACGGCGAGGGCGCTGCCATTGCCTTGCAATGCGAGGCTGAAAGGCGCGGGCGGCAGCGTCACGTCGCCCATCTGCCGGGGTCCGGCCGTAGCGGCCAAATCACCCGCTGCGAACCGGACGATGACGTTCGACAGGCCCGCGGCCTCCGCGATTCTCGAGACTGAGCCGGCCAGCGACAAGCGCGAGCTCATGGGGATCCCGAACTCCGCGACCTCCACCATGGTGCGCGACCATTCCTCCGTCTCCGCCGATGACGCGGCCACAAACTGCTGCGACAACCGTTCGGCGGTGGCGCGAATGGCCGCCGCCGTGGCGAATTCCGCGTTTGCCTTGGTGACGGTCGTGCGGGTGGAGGCCCATAGCCACGCCGACATAGCGATCACAACGAGCGTGACGAGCGCGACTTGAGCCAGCTGCTTGTTTTTCCTGACGTACGCCGCGATCGCGGCAAAGCGGTCGTTCATTGCGCGCCGCCGGCGCGAGCGACGAAGCTCATCGTGAAGTCGCCGACAATGCCGTTACCGGTGGCGTAATCGAACGAAACGATGCTAACGGAATCGAGAGGAACGCGCCGCGGTAGCTCGCGATAGAATGAATCCACCCCTCGCAGAACCTGAGCTCCGGTGGAGCCGATGGCCCTGCCAGTCATGGCGACCGTCCAGCCCGCTTCCGTGCGCGTCAACGTCGACGACGTCAGGCCGACGTTCGGCGGCTGTGCCAGACGCATGCCGTTGATGATGCGAGCGATCTGTTGCTGTCCGCCGCGGTGCGACTGGATGGCGGCGATCCGCTCGACGTTGGCCCGGCGCTGCTCGATCACACCCATCATCGGCGCAAGGCGGGCCAGTTGCGCGTCCGCGGCTGCGCGCTCCTCGCGCAGCTCCGCTGTTGCTTGCGTCGCCGAGATGGTGTTGAACACGGCGAAAGCGATTGCGATGATGCACACGATGGCGGCCGCAAGCATGATCGTGCTCGCTTTCTTCCGCTGCTCGAGGCGGATCATCTCCCCGGCGGTGGGATACAGCGTCATGTCCGTGCCGCTCTCGGCGTTCAGTACCCCGCCGAGCGCCGCGAGAGCGGCCGGGGGACCGATGGCATCCGCGAGCGGTTGCACCTCGATGTTGAGCGCGGCGTTCAGCACCGATGCGACGTGGCTGCGGTCCGCGGGCTCGGCGGCCACATACATTGTCTCGACATCCGCGCCGCGATAGTTCCCGCGGAGATGTATCCGTGCGCGCCCAACCTGGTCGATGACCGTCTGAACGTCGTCGTCCGAGCCGGCATTGGGGGCCGAGGGCGGCTCCGCCACGAAGCGCACGTCGCCGGCCTGGAACACGGCTATTACGGGAGCGCCGGGTAACATCATGGCGACCGCAGAGGGCCGGGAAGATCTGCTGACCTCTCTGAACAGCCTCGACATCGCCTGCGGCAGCACGGTCAGGTGGTCGAGCCTGATCCCCGAAGACCGGAGCCGCGTCGCGAGCGCGGAGACCACGCGTCCGGGGGTTGTGGCGGCGAGAATCTCAAGTGGCAGCACTTCCGGCTCGTCCGACGCGCGGCGCTCCGGGAGACCCTTCGTCGCCGGGGGCTTGCCGGTGCGACGATCGATGTATCCACCGACGGAGAACGCGACGGCCGGCTCCTCGATGTCCGGAAAGAGGCGTCGCATCTCGCGCTCGACCACCGGCGTGAGTACGTCCACGCCCGCGGGCGGAAGGGTCAGCAAGTGGTACGACGTCCCAAATCCGCGAATCGTCGCGGTCAGGGCGGAGTTGCCGGATCCGGCGGTTGACCGGATCAGCTCGGCTGTTGCGTCGGCCGCGTCGACGATGTCAGGCATCGCTCGCGCGACGCTCATGTGATCGATCACTTCGATGCCCGACGAGCGTCTCCGGTACTCGATCACGTACACGCGATCCGGATCGATGAAGGCGCCGAAGCTGCGAAGCTTTGCCTTGTTCATCTTCGGCCGATCGATTCGTAGATGCCGAGAATCGGCAGGTATATCGCAAGCGCCACCAGCAGCACCGCGCCGCCCATCACCGCGATCAGCACCGGCTGAAGAATGGTGATCATTCGCCGCACCGCGGCGGGAACTTCGCGGGTGAAATACTCCTGCACGCGCGCCAGCGCTTCATCCAGATGGCCGGTGCTCTCGCCGAGCGCGATCGCCCGCAGCACGATCGGCGGGAACAAGGGTGAGCGGCCGAACGCAGTCGAGATCGAATCGCCACCGGCTATCGCCTCGCGCGCGCTGGCCACTGCCGCCGCCACCGCGCGATTCCCAGTCATCTTCTCGACCAGGCTAAGTGAGTAGAGGAGCTCGACGCCGGACTTGTAGAACAGGCCCATGTACGTGACCATGCGGGCCATACTGTTCTGCAGGATGAGCTGTCCCACACCGGGAAGCTTCAGCAGGAAGCGATCGATCGCGAGTCCGCCGCGCGGCGTTCGGCGGACGTATATGAACAGAGTAGTGATTCCCGCGGCCGCGAGCAGTGTCACCCACCAGAAGTTCCGGACGAAGTTCGACGTCGTGATGATGATCTGGGTCGGGATCGGCACCGGCCCGCCGCGTCCCGCCAGCGTCGGGATCAAGCGCGGGAACACGAACCCGACGACGACTACCAACAGCAGCCCCACCGCCACAATGATCACGATCGGATACGTCAGCGCCTGACGCAGCTGACTCGACACGCTCTCCTGCCAGTCGAGATGCTCTACGAGCTGCTTCAACACGTAGTCGAGCTGGCCGCTGGCCTCGCCAGCCTGGATGCTGCTCACGTAGTACGCAGGAAAAGCCTTCGGATGCTCGGCCATCGCTTCCGACAGACTCTTTCCCTCCAGCGACATGGTGTCGCGCATCTCCGCCACGATCTTGCGCAATCGCTTGGACTCGAGGCGGAACTCGACGTCGCTTAGCGTGGTCATGATCGGCATGCCCACGTGCGCCGATCCCGCGACGTATTCGAGGAGCGAGAGAAGATCCTTCCTGTCTACTTTTCCGTCCGTCTTCTTGGCTACCGCCTCTTTCTCCGCGGGGCGGCTTCGGATCAGGTAGCTGCCTTTCTCGCGCAGCCGCCCCTCGAGGTCGCCCTCGTTCGTCGCGACCATCGTTGCCTTCTCGACCTGACCTGTGGAGGTCAGGGCTTCGTACGCGAATCGTGGCACGTCGTCAGGCGGATATCACGCGAAGCAGTTCGTCCAGGCTCGTGAGCCCGGCGCGGACTTTTCCGAGGCCATCGTCGAACATCGTAGGTCTGCCGGAAATCGAGTGGATTTCTTCTGGAGTGCGCCGCTCGTAGATGGCGCGTGACAGCCGCTCGTCCACCGGCAGAAACTCGAAGATCCCGAGTCGGCCGCGGTAGCCGGTCTGCCGGCAGTGCGTGCATCCCTGCGGACCGAACAATGGCTCGTCCCCCAGCCCATGCTCGCGGCGCACGATCTCCGGGACGTCCACTTCCACCTTGCAGTTCGGACACAGCAGGCGCACGAGCCGCTGCGAGATGACGAGGTGCATCGACGAGGCCAACACGAACGGCTCCGCGCCCATGTCGATCAAGCGGGGAATGGATCCCGCGGCCGTGGTCGTATGCAGTGTCGTCAGAACCAGGTGGCCGGTGAGCGCCGCGCTGAGCGCGATCTGGAGCGTGTCCTTGTCGCGAATCTCTCCGACGAGGATGATGTCGGGGTCGTGGCGCAGGATCGATCTCAGTCCGGACGCGAACGTCAGTCCGGCGCGCACGTTGATCTGCGACTGGCGGATCTCCGCGAGCTCGTACTCGACCGGATCCTCGAGCGTGATGATGCATCGCTCGCGCGTGTTCAGCTCCGACAGCGCGGAGTACAGCGTCGTGGTCTTCCCCGATCCGGTGGGCCCCGTAACCGGAATCAGGCCGTGCGGCCGGCGCATCGTCGTCCGCAACAGCGCGAGGTCATGCTCCGCGATGCCCAGCGAGTTGAGGTTGAGCGCGGTCTTGCTCCGGTCGAGCAGACGCAGCACCACGTCCTCGCCGTAGATGGTCGGATACGTGGACACGCGAATGTCGATCTGCGTGGCGTCGATCGTCACGCGGATGCGGCCGTCCTGCGGCAGCCGCGTCTCCGCGATGTCCACGCCCGCGAGGATCTTGATTCTGCTCATCAGCGGCGCCTGCACCGACTTCGGATATCCGCCCGCGTCCTGCAGTAATCCATCCACGCGGTACCGCACGCGCGTCTCGTACTCCTGGGGCTCGATGTGGACGTCGGTGGCGCCGAGCTGCACGCCGCGTTTGATGATCGCTTCGGCAAGCGCCGCGGCGTTCACGGATTCTCCGCCCTGATCGTCCATCGAGTGCGCGGGCGTCGACGGAGCCGGGGCGGGAGGAGCGACCGGCGGACGGCCGGCCTCGGGGCGCGGTGCGGGCGGCAGCGGTACGTGCGTGCCGTTGTACGCGCGCGCTATCATCGCGGTGATGCCGTCTCTCGGCGCGGCTACCACTCTGATTGGTCGGCGCGCGGCACGCTCCACCGCAGTCACGGCTTCGATCTGGAACGGATCGGCCATTGCGACCACCAGCCGCCCGTTGTCGTTCCGGAGTGGGAGCGCGGCGTACTTGGCAGCGATGTTTCCGGGCAGCGAGGCGACAGCGGCAGGATCGAGCGTAACGTCCTGCATCGTGATGTACGGAATGCCCGCGTCCGCGCACAGCGTGCGGACGAGAGAGTCGTCATCCAGATAGCCGAGCTTGACCAGCGTTTTGCCCAGCTGCTCACCGGTAGCAGCGTGGACTTGCAGGCCCTTGTCGAGTTGCTGTTGGTTGATGAGCCCGGCTTGGAGTAGCCGCTCACCTATCCGCGCCCGTGGCGCCATAGCGGCTGTGGGTGGTTGGGGTCACCCAAAGAAACGCCTGCGGGGCGCGATGCGCAATGAGAATTTTTGCTCTATAGAAGCTTGGCTGATGATTCGTGGCCGCTCGCGGGACTTCGATGCACCCTGAGTCCCGCAACTCTACGTCCGTCCATCGCGACAATTTCAAGCTCGCCGCCGGGACTTGGAACACGATCGCCGACGCGCGGCAGCCGGCCCAGGGTCGCGAATGCGTACCCACCGAGCGTCGAATAGTCACCCTCGGGAACATCGAGTTTGTGGTCTGAGCGAACGTCGATAAGCGACATCGACCCGGCGAGCTCGAGCACACCGTTCTCTTCGAACGAATCGCGGGCCGCAAGATCGTACTCGTCGGAAATATCGCCGATGACCTCCTCGATGAGGTCCTCCATCGTCACGATGCCCGATGTGCCGCCGTATTCGTCGAGAACCACCGCCATATGTGCCCGCGTGCGGCGCAGATCGTCGAGCACTCGCTCGGCGGGCCGGCTGTCGGGGATGTACAGCGCTTCGCGCACCGCGCCTTCGAGCGAGAACTGCTCGCCCGGCGGATGCAGCCAGAGATCTCTCGCCAGGAAAACGCCGACTACGTCGTCGAGCGTCTCGCGGTACACCGGGTAGCGGGAGTACCGCTCCGCTCGCAGAATCTCCCAGACCTCCTCTGTCGTCGCGGTGATGTCGAGCGCGACGACCTCGGTGCGCGGACGCATGACGTCCACCGCCTTCTTGTTGTGAAAGTCGAAGACCCCCGCGAGCATCGCCCTGTCCGACTCGTCGAGCACGCCGTGGGCGTGCGACTGAATCACAAGCAGGCGCAGCTCTTCGGGCGAATGGATCGAGTGCAGCTCCGACACCGGCACGACGCCAAATAGCTTGAGGATCATGTTTCCAGCGCCGTTGAACACGTAAATGAACGGCATCATCAGGCGCGAGAACAGCACCAGCGGGGCGGTCACAACCTTGGCCACCTTCTCTGGCATCGTCAGCGCGATGGACTTCGGCGCCAGCTCCCCCAGCACCACGTGCAGAAAGGTGACGATGAAGAACGCGGTGATGAACATCGCGCCGCCGTGCAGGTCGGTCGGATTTACCACGTATCCGAACAGCCCGAGGACCCAGGCGAACAGCTTCGCCATCGCCGGCTCCCCGATCCAGCCGAGTCCGAGGGAGGACATCGTTATCCCGAGCTGGGTGCCCGAGATGTACCGGTCCAGATGGGTAAGCGCCTTCTGCACCACCTTCGCCGCCGCGTCACCCTCGGCGGCCATGTGGTCTATCCGGCTCCGCCTCGAGGCGACCAGCCCGAACTCGGCGGCCACAAAGAATCCGTTCGCGAACACCAGCAAAAACACCGCAATCAGCTGCAGCGCGACTTCGCCGCCGCCAACCTGTAGTGACTCCAAAGGTGACTCCTTCGTCGGGAAGTGCGGGGTTGGGGAGAAATCAATCGTGCAGGGCGCACCCGCGTGCCCAAATCTAAGGCAGCGAGGGCATTTGACGTGGGGTCACAGGTCTTGCATTTTGCAAGAAGTCCGCTGCCGCAAGGAGCAGCCGGTGGAGTCCCTGATCGCCAACCCGATGCCGGAATAGCCCCCACGCCAATCGACGTCCAATCGGTGGCCGACCCTTTCGACTCCCGCCGCATTCTCCGCGGCGTGTACCTGGCGCGGCTGTCGCTCGCAGGTGCCATCTACCTCGCCGCGCTCTTCGTCTGGCAGAGAACGGACGGATCATCGACGCTGCTATCGTCGCTGGCGATGGTCGTAGCGATGGTATTCACCGCCGGTTCCCTCCTGTACACCGAGGTGTACAGGCGCCCCGCCACCATGACGTTTCTCTACCTGCAGGCGCTATTCGACGTCGCGCTCGTCACGGCCGTGGTCGACGTGACGGGAGGAGTGGGCTCGGGCTTCGCGGCGCTGTACATCCTCGTCACGGCGGAGGCCGCGCTGCTGCTGCCGGCCCGGGGAGTTCTTCTGGTCGCGGCGCTTGGGATCGCGGTGTATGTGGCGACGGCTGTGATAACGCCGGGTGGCGAGCGCGATCTCGGATTCTGGCTGCGCGTGGGCGTATTTGCCGCTGTCGCGGCAGGTTGCGGCTACGTGAGCGCGAAGCTCCGCGAGCAGAGCTCGGCCCGCGAGGCTCTGTCGGCCGAGCTTGCGCAGTTCAGGCTGCAGAGTGCCGACGTCGAAGAGCTCCGCGCGCGCGCGCGCAAGCTCGAGGCGGTGGCGGAGCTGAGCGCTTCGCTCGCGCACGAGATCAAGAATCCGCTCGCGGCCATACGCAGCGCCGTCGAGCAGCTCGGCGATTCTCCGCGCTCCAGCGACGACGAGCGCGCGTTGAGCGGCCTGGTGCAGCGGGAATCGGATCGTCTCTCCCGGCTGCTTTCGGACTTCATCGATTTTGCGCGGCTGGATGCCGCGCGCTGGGCGCTGGTCGACGCGGTCGAAGTCACGCGCGACGCCATCTCGCTCGCGGAGAATCATCCGGAGAAGCCGGCGGACGTGCGAATCAGCGCCGTGCTTCCGGGCACGCCGGTAATCGTGGATGGCGATCCCGATCTGCTGCATCGCGCCGTGTTCAACTTGCTGCTCAACGCTATCCAGGCATCGCCGTCCACTGGAACTGTTTTCGTGGAGGCAGCCGAGCTGTCCCCCCGCCTCACGCCGATAGACGGGGCGCCGTTCCTCACAGGGTCGCTGGCCATTCGCGTCAGCGACGAGGGAGGCGGAATTCCCGAGGAGATTCGCAACCGTATTTTCGATCCTTTCGTGAGCACGAAGCGCGGCGGTTCCGGGCTGGGGCTGGCGGTGGTGCAGCGAGCGGTGACGGCGCACAAGGGTCACGTGCTCGTTGACACCACGGCGCGCGGCTCCCGGTTTACGATCCTGCTGCCGCGCTCGCGCGTCGCCGGCGCCGATGGAGGGAGAGCTGATGTCTGAGGCGGCCACGTCCGTACTCGTAATTGATGACGAGCCCGCGATCGTCCAGGCGATCGAGATTCTCCTGCGGAAGGAGGGATACGCGGCGCACGTCGCCACGGACGGAAGCGAGGGAATCAGCCGGATGGCGTCGCTCAGGCCCGACGTCGTCATCAGCGACGTCCGGATGCCGACGATGAGCGGGCTCGACGTCCTGGCCGCGGCGCGGAGCCTGGACGCCGAGATGCCGGTCATTCTCATGACCGCGCAGGCGACGGTGCCGGCCGCGGTGCAGGCGGTGAACGACGGGGCGTTCTACTTTCTGGAGAAGCCCTTCGGCAACGATCAGTTGCTCGCCATCGTCAGGCGCGCGAGCGAGCATCGCCGGCTGAGGGCGGAAAACCGGACGCTCAAGGCCGAGATCCGCAGGCGTGAGCACACCGGTCGTCCCGTCGGCAACAGCGCGCCCTGGGTCGAAGTCCTCAAGGTGGCTGAAACGGTGGCGCCGACCGAATCCACCGTCTTGCTGCAGGGCGAATCCGGCACAGGCAAGGAAGTCGTCGCGCGGTACCTGCACGAGCTGTCCGCTCGCGCGAACGGTCCCTTCCTGTCCATAAACTGCGGGGCGCTTCCGGAGAGCCTGCTGGAAAGCGAGCTGTTTGGGCACGTGCGAGGGTCGTTCACCGGAGCCGTGCGCGACAAGCAGGGGCTTTTCACGGCGGCTGGCGCGGGAACGTTCTTTCTCGACGAGATAGGCGAGACTACGCCGGCGACGCAGGTGAAGCTGCTCCGCGTCCTGCAGCACAGGGAAGTGATTCCCGTTGGCGCCACGGAGGCGATTCCCATCAACACGCGGCTGATCGCGGCCACCAACCGCGACCTGGAGGAGGAGATCAAGCGAGGCGCCTTTCGCACCGACCTCTTCTATCGGCTCAACGTTATTGCGATCCATCTTCCTCCGCTGCGCCAGCGGCGGGAAGACATACCGGTGCTGGCCGAGCTGTTCCTGCGACGCACGGCGGAATCGAATGGTGAGCGACAGAAGTCACTGGACCCGGATGTCGTCGAAGTCCTCCACTCCTACGCGTGGCCCGGGAACGTGCGAGAGCTGGAGAACGCGCTCGAGCGCGCGGCCCTTCTCACGAAGGGCGACGTTATCGGGATACCGTCGCTGCCGGAGAGGATCGTCGAGCGGCGGTCCGAGCCGCTCGCGGGGGACCGCCAGGCGGCCAACCCCACGCTCGAGGTTATCGAGCGCGCATACATCACCTGGGTTCTGCAACAGGAAGGCGGGAACAAGACGCGCGCGTCCGAGGCGCTCGGCATCGATCCATCGACCTTGTACCGAAAGCTGGCGAGGTACGGCGACAATGCGGGCTCAGCCGATTAACCGCCTTCTGTAGCGGAGCTTTCGGCTTGTCGCTCAGCTCCCCGCGTCGAGCACCGGGATGCCCTGCCCGCTGGCGTATCGGATGATCCTGGCATCGCTCGTGACAAGCGTCCACCCGCGCTCCGGCGGAGACGCGCTCCATGGTGTTCGACACCATCCACACCCAGATGTGCGTATCCAGGAGTAGCGTCTCACCGGGGCCGACATTGGGAGAGCGGATCATTCGTCCGCTTCCCACTTTTCGCCGGTGGGCTCGGTGGGGTTGTGGTAGTACAGGACCGTTCCCGTCATCGCGCCGAAGATCGGCTCGGGGGTTTGATCAAGCGGAACGATTTTGCACACAGGCACTCTCTATTCGCTCTGGGTGTGGTCTGGCAAATCGCGAGATTCTTGGCGGAATGCGGTCCGCTTGCGCGACGGAGATCCCCGGCGACCTGAGGTAAGTCCTTGTGCTGACAGCACTTCATTTGTGTGGCATGAGTGGCCTTGGCATTGCCTTGTCATTGGCCGATCGGTACGTCTTATGTCAGCGGCGGCCGAACCCTCCATTGGAGAGCTCTCATGCAGAACAGGAAACGGAAAGGCTTCACGCTCATCGAGCTTCTGATCGTCGTCGTGATCATCGGCATTCTGGCCGCGATCGCGATCCCGAAGTTCGCGAACACGAAGGAGAAGGCGTACCTCGCGAGTATGAAGGGTGACTTGCGGAACCTCTCGACGGCACAAGAAGGTTATTCGGCCGACAACGCGGGAGCTTACATGGGCGGCACGGCAAGCAACCTGACCGGCGGGCCCGTGCCACTCAACGGATATGTTCCCTCCGCGGGCGTGACCGTGACTGCAACCGCCGCGGCAGGCCCACCGGCTGGGTGGTCGGCGACGGCGAGTCACAATATCACGGCGAAGACCTGCGCGATTTTCGTGAACACCGCGGCTGTTGCGCCAGCAACGGTAGACGGCGAACCGAAGTGCACCTAGCGTCCTGATTGCGATCGGTGAAAACCCGTCCGGGCATTCGGCCCGGCGGGTTGTCCCGATGCGGCGCATGAACACGTCGATGCCGCGGCGATCACACAGCGACTTTCATGCGACATTCAAGAGCGGGCTTCACTCTGATTGAGCTACTGATCGTCGTTGTCATCATCGGCATTCTCGCCGCGATTGCGATCCCGAAGTTCGCGAACACGAAGGAGAAGGCCTACTTCGCGAAAATGAAGGGTGATCTTCGGAATCTGGCGTCGGCGCAGGAGGCGTATACCGCGGACAACGGTGGCTTATATGGTTCCGGCGCCGTAACGGGTCCGAACGCTTTACCCGGCATGGCCTATGGGCCGTCATCGGGGGTTACGCTAGAAGTCACAGCATCCCCTACCGGGTGGTCCGCAGTCGCGTCGATGGCACCGCAGACAGCCAAGAAATGCGGGATGTTCGTGGATAATGACGACCCTCCCAACCTCCCGGGCGGGGACAACCCTGCCACCACCAACGGCGAGCCGAAGTGTAACTGAGGGCCCGCTTCCCGCGCGTCGCCGAGGGGCCCCGAGGCAACGGCGCCTCGCGACTGTCCGGTGGCCTCGCCACTTCACCCGTCGCTGTGTATGTTGGCTGGATGACACGTGTCAGCTGGAAGAGGCTCACGATCATTGAACTCTTCCTCATCGCCGTGCTCGTGGCCGCCGGCGTCGTTGCCGGAGTGTGGTGGAGTTCGCGAGCTCGCGGCCTGGAAAACATCGAGACCATGAAGGATGATCTTCGGAACCTCGCGGTCGCGCAGGAGGCTTACGCGGCCGATAATGATGGCGTCTTCATGCCGCAGAACTCACTGGTGACGACCACCGTGCCGCATCACGGGTACGCGCCGTCCGCCGGTGTGACTGTCAGCATCGCGCAGCCCGCGCCGAACAGCTGGTCGGCGACGGCAATGCACGAGCTCGAGCCTGGCAGAATTTGCGGGATTTTTTCAGGCAATTCCACGCCCGGCCCGCCGAACCCCGCGACCACTCCGGGCGACCCCGCTTGTAACTGACCCGGTCGCCGCTAGCTAGCTGGCCGGTCGCCGCATACAACACGGGGGGGCAACGGTGTGATTGCGCCGGGGCGAATTCGTTAACAACAGGCGAGGGTGCTCCAACCGGCGTCGTCCTGAAGGTCCGGCGCTGCGTTTGTTAAGCATCGGACGGCGCGATCCGGGGGTGGTATTCGCCGGGCTGGTCAGGCCGGAGAAGCCGGCTCCTCGACCTCAACCTGTCCGGGCGAGCGCCAAGCGTCGCACTCTTGCAGCACTGGGCGAGCCTCGACGCAAGGTCCTGGCAAGAAAGAAGTAGACGAAGAAGACTGCCGGAGAACTTTCTGGTGCCGCTGGCGGTGAAATGATGAGACTCTGTGCTTCCCCAAACCATCAATATCCGCCGCATGCGCCCGCCATTCGCTCCGGCTCGATGCTTGTTCATGGTGTTGTCGCCGACAGGCGTACCCCCGGCGAACACCGCGGAAAACCGCAACTTGGTATAACCAGAGCGTTAGGTTATATTCGGTGCCGACGGTCTACCGGCGGGAGGGATTCGAGTTCCGGATATATCCGGCGGACCACGATCCTCCGCACGTCCATGCATGGAGGGCGGGAACTTTCGTCAAGATCGGGATTGGCGACACGCATCAGGCGCCTTATCCAATCGGTGTCACCGGAATGCGAACGCCCGACGCTCGCCGGGCAATCCGGATTGTCGAAGACCAGCAGGAAATGTTTCTCGAACGGTGGAGGGAGGTTCATGGCTAGGAACTGGATAGCGCCGAGCGATGCAGCGCTCGATCAACAGATTGAAGTGGCTCGCGCACGGAGCCGGGCCGCCGCCGAGACCGAACCTCGCGCGAAGAGTGCTCGCTACAACCGACGCACTGGTCGCATCGAGATTGAGCTCAAGGACGGATGCTTGTTTGCCTTTCCTCCCGACGTCGCCCAGGGCCTTGGAGGGGCCTCGCCGAAGCAACTCGCGGGCGTCGCGATCGAAGGCGGGGGTTTCGCGCTTCGCTGGGAGGAGATCGACGCGGATGTCACAATCCCTAGCCTCATCGCGGGCCGGTTTGGCGGGAAGCGGTGGATGACGGAGCTGGGCCGCGCGGGCGGGCGTGCAAGGAGCGAAAGGAAAACGCGCGCGGTGAGAGCGAACGGCATGAAGGGCGGACGTCCGCGGAAGGCAAGAACGTAGGGAGCAAAGTACGACGGGCGCGAGCGGCGGGATAAACCGCTACCGCCGGCGGCGGGCGGGTTGCGCGCCGCGAACTGCCGGGAAGTATCACTGACCGGTGCACAGCCGCCCCGGATTCACTCTCATCGAGATCGTCATCGCCGCGTTTATCTTCGCGGTCGGCGTACTGGCTCTGGAGGCCACCGCCGTAACGGCGCTCAGGCAGATGCGGCGATCGGCTGACCTCACACTCGCGGCATCCGTCGCCCGCACCCGCCTGGAGAAGCTCGCCGCCTCCAGATGCACCGAGCTGCGAAACGGCACGGACACTACACGTTCCATTATCTCCACGTGGACGATCGAAACGACCGGGTCGCCATCGATTCGCGCCGTCTCTCAAACCGTGAACTATACGATCGATGGCAAGGATCGCACGGACAACTACAGCACGATGGTACCGTGCTCGTGACCGGGAACCGGAGCGGCTTCACTCTTATCGAACTCCTCGTCGCGATCGCGCTCCTCGCGATTGTCGGCGGTGCGATCGGCGAAGGTCTTCGGCGGCAGCAACAGGTTTTCCGGTCCATCGCCCTCATGGTCGCCGCGCGTGGCGACGTGCGCGACGCCGCGGAAGTCCTCGCGGCGGACATTTCCACCGCGTCGCCGCTGGATACGCTTCCTCTGGCCCGCGACTCTGCCGTCGAGTTCTTCAGCGCGATCGGCGCGTCCGTGTCCTGTGACTCCGCCCCCGGATACGCGATACGCATCCCGCCGGAACAGCTGGCTAGCGGGCTGCTGCTGACATCGCTGCTCGTGACTCCGGACAGTGGAGACATTCTCCTCATCCACAACGACGACAGCGCCGCGACCGCGGGGGAACCGCGCTGGGAAAGGCACACGATCGCGGCCGTCTCGTCACAAGCGGCAGCCACGGCATGTCCGGCCTCGACGGGGTTCACGACAGCGGGAGACGCGACGGCGCCGGCCTACATCGTTACGCTGCGCAGCGCCGCGAGCAGCGGACTAAGCAGGGGCGCGCCTGTCCGAATACTCCGGAGAGGCCGCTACAGCCTCTACCGCTCTTCCGATTCCCGCTGGTACCTCGGGAACCGCCGCTGCAACGCGCTTGGTCCCTCGGTCTGCGGCGTGATCCAGCCGTTGAGCGGACCCTATCTCGGCTACTCCGGCGCAGGTCGGAGCGGTGTCGCATATCGGTACTTCGACGCGGCAGGCGTCTCCCTGTCATCGTTGGACGCAGGGTCGCGGGTCGCTCGCGTGGACATTGCCGTCCGGGCACGGTCGTCGATCCCCATTGATCTGGGCGGCGTGCGTTCCGCGCAGTACATGGATTCCACATCGATCTCGACCGCGCTCCGCAACCGTGACTGAGCAACCCGCCAGGAACGGGTTTGCTCTCCTGCTGGCGATCCTGGCGGTCGTGGTCGCCGGCGCGCTAATCGTAGCCACGCACGCCGCCGTGAATCTCGAGCACCTGGGAGCCGCCGCAACGATCGACAGGCAACGCGCGTTCGCCGCCAGCGAGCACGCGCTCTGGTCCTCAGTCGCAAACTGGGACCCCTCGAACGATCTTCTGCCGTCCGGCGGCTCCCAAACCGTCACTCTGAGGGCTGGCCGCGATAGCGCCACTATCACGACAGTTCGCCTTAACGAGCGGCTCTACTGGCTTGCGGCCGAAGCCGAACTGGGCGATCCTGTGCGCCGCGCGCGGAGGCGAACGGGTGTCAATGTGCATGTGGCGTCCGATTCGACAGGGGTCCGCGTCACCCCGCTCCAGAGGTCATGGGCCGATCTCCATTGACCCGGAATCGGCCGGCCATTGCAATTGTAGCTACATGGAGCTACAATTGGAAGATGACAACTGTCGGTATCCGCGAGCTCAAAAACAACCTCAGCCGCTACCTGCGAAAAATTCAGGCCGGCGAGCGCGTGCTGATCACCGACCGGGGTCGGCCAGTCGCGGAGCTGCGGTCGCCAGAGCCCATCGCTCATGCCGAGGATCCCCACATGGCAACCTACAACCGGCTTGTTCGCGAGGGCGTCATCCGGCCGGGACACGGCGGTGACCCGTTCGCCAAATGGCCGCCGAAGGGCACGTTCAATCTTCCGCCAGGCACCGCGCAACGTCTGATAGACGAAGACAGGGGTGAAGGGTGGTAGTGGCTGCGGACTCTGCATCGTACGTGTCGTATCTGGAGACGAGCATGATTCTCGCGGCCATCCTCGACGAGGACGCCGGAGCCTTCGCAAGCCTCAACGTCACGACTCCGCGCATCACGTCAGCGCTGACTGTCGCGGAAGCTAGCCGGGCGATAAGGAGGGCACGCGCAGCTGAACGCATCGGC
This sequence comes from Gemmatimonadaceae bacterium, assembly GCA_051005405.1. Taxonomy (GTDB): domain Bacteria; phylum Gemmatimonadota; class Gemmatimonadetes; order Gemmatimonadales; family Gemmatimonadaceae; genus JACDCY01. The sequence continues at coordinate 17,053 of JBPCJJ010000001.1, forward strand.
GCGCGGCAAGAGCGAACCGCCCACGTGGCGCTGGAGGTTTTTTTCGGCACATGCAGTGTTGTTGATATCAACGGAGAGATTCTGCTTCGGGCAGGGCGGAGGTTTCCGATCGAGCCCGTTCGTACCCTGGACGCCATCCACCTGGCTACGGTCGAATCGGTTGGAATCCCGCCACATCTCGTTCGTGTCATCACCCGCGATCGCAGAGTCCGCGAGAACGCGCTCGCCATGGGGTACAGCGTGAGCTGAAGCAGATTCTTCTCTCCATCTGTTACTTCCAGCCCGCCCAATCGTTTTTCCCACGCAGGTTGCGACTGGCAAAAAGCATGAGCCGTAAAACAGTCGGCTCGCCACGCGCAACCAGAAGCAAGAGCATCGTTTAAGGCGCGCCACTTAAAGTTTTTGTTGACAAAGGTGGCAGGCAGCCAGACTTTAGCTAACCTCCACCAGGACAGCATGGCGCTTCTCGGCCGTCGTAAGCCGACTGTAGGGCTCGATATTGGGTCCGCCCTTATCAAAGCAGTCGTAATCGACCACTCAAAGGGTGAGCCGGAGCTTGTCAAAGTCGGCATAGCCCCTCTTTCCGCTGATGCGATCGTGGAAGGCGAGGTCATGGATCCCGGCATCGTCGCCGAGGCGATCCGCGATTGCATGGCGATGGTCGGGGTCAAGACGAAGGATGTCGTTACCGCCGTCGGCGGGCGCGACGTGATCGTCAAGAAGATCCAGGCGGAGCGCGTGAACGAGCGCGAGGCTCGCGAGGTGATGCGGTGGGAAGCGCAGCAGCATGTGCCCTTCGACGACATGGACGCCGTCGAGCTCGATTTCCAGGTCCTCGATCCTTACGACGAAGGTAACAGCCAGATGAGCGTGCTGCTGGTGGCCGCGAAGCGCGATCTCGTAGAGGCCAAGCTGCGGCTGCTGAGCGAAGCCGGCCTGTCGCCCTCGATCGTGGACGTGGATGCCTTCGCGCTGCACAACGCGTTCGAGCTCAACTATCCCGACGCGATGAACGGCATTGTTGCGCTCCTGAACATCGGGCACGAAGTCACGATCATCAACGTTCTCGATGACGGCATCCCGGTTCTGACGCGCGACATCGCCGTCGGGACGAGACGGCTGCGGGAAGATCTTCAGCGCGAGCGCGGGCTCCCGGCCGAGGACGCCAATGCGCTCATCACGGGCTACGACCGCTCTCCACACGTGGACGCAGTGCTCGACGCGCGCGTGGAAGAGCTTGCCGTCGGGGTCGAGCGCGCGGTCGCGTTCCTTCTCTCGACGGCCAAGGCAGGCACGATGCTGCGCTCGGTCTACACTTGCGGCGGTGGCGCGCGAACGCCTGGACTTAACGACGTTCTCGGGCGCAGGATGCGCGTGCCGGTCGAGCAGGCCAATCCTCTGGCTAACCTGCAGCTCCGCCCGGGCGCGCTGGATGCGCTCGTGGTTGACGAGGTCGCGCCGTTGCTGATGCTACCGGTCGGTCTCGCTCTCCGGAACCACTGAGGCGACGAAGATGATCCACATCAATCTTCTGCCCGGCGCCAAGCGCCGCACTTCCGGCTCCGGCGGCGGCTTCAGCCCCAAGGAGCTGCTCTCCTCCGCCGGCGAGCGCGTCAAGGACAAGTATCTGGTCGGCGCTGTCGCGGCGGTGGTCGTGGCGATCGCGCTCGGATCGCTCCTGTTCACGGGCCAGGCGAAGGCCGGCGGCGTGCTCGCGGAGCGGGAGCGCAGCGCGTTGCAGGACTCGGCCCGGTTCGCGACGGTGCTACGCGCGCGGGTCGCCGCTGAAACCGAGCGCGATGCCGTGTTGCGCCAGCTCGCGGTGATCCAGTCCATCGACGACACGCGGTTCATGTGGTCGCACATTCTGGAGGAGATCAGTCGCGTGATGCCTGCGTACACCTGGCTCACGTCGGTCGCGCAGACGAGCACGCCCCCAAGCGCGGCCGCGCCCGATTCCCAGATCGCCGCTCTCCAGCGGGAGGCGAATACCCCTGCCGGCAGGGCGCAGCTCGAAAAGGTGCGGCGCGAGAAGGCCGTGGCCGTCAGGACCCGGACCACTCAGTTCCGCATCATCGGCCAAACTGTCGACATCCAGGCGTTGACGCGCTTCATGCGCGACCTCGAGTCCTCGCCCTTCGTTCAGAACGTTAATCTCGCCAGGTCCGACCTCGTGACCAACGACGGGAAGGAAGTGACTGAGTTCCAGCTCGACGCCTCATCCGAGCGTCCGCCGCCGGAAGAAATCCGCACGCTTCCTCTATCGGTAAGGGTTCAGTAGAGATGGCCATCGGCGACAATCTCACCAAGCGCGAGCAGACGCTCATCGGCGTAGCGATCATGGCGTTCGTGCTGCTCGGCGCGTTCTGGTATTTCATGTATTCGCCGAAGTCGGTGACTCTCACGGCGCTCGAGCTGCGCGTCGATTCTCTCGAGGCGTTGAACCGGCAGGCGCGCACGGATCTGGCGCGCGGCAGCGTGGACTCGTTGCGAGCATCGGTAGCACGCGACAGGCAAGCGCTCAGCGTGATGACCAGACTCGTTCCAACCAGAAACGAAGTGCCAGGGCTGCTCGAGGACGTCTCCACGGCGGCGCGCAGGGTCGGACTCGACCTCGCCTCGGTCGAGCCCATGCCGGTGATTCCCGGCGACGATTTCGATACGCACCGGTACAAGATCTCGGTCATCGGCGGATACCACGAGCTCGGCAGGTTCCTGAGCAACGTGGGATCGCTGCAGCGGATCGTGGCGCCCGTGGCGCTCGAGATGAAACCCTTCCAACAGTCGGGAACCGGCGGGGCGCGACGCCCATCACCGGGAAGGTCCTTCCTCGACTCCAACTTCCAGATTCAGACTTACGTCGCCAAGGTGCGGCCGGATGCGGCAGGCGCAGGCGCTGATACGGCCGCCGGCGAGGGCGCGACTCGATGAGATGCCTGATGCTCGTTCCGCTGGCTCTTTTTTCATCGGTCGCCGCGGCGCAGACGGCGCAGCCGGCGCAGCCGACGCCGAGTCCGGAAGAGCACACGATTCACCGCGAGGTGTTCGAGTACAACGCAGGCGGGCGGAGAGACCCGTTCGCGTCGCTGCTCGCGACATCGGACTTGAGGCCTCTGCTGATCGATCTCCGGCTCACGGCGATCGCGTACGATCCGAACGGAAGGAATTCTGTTGCGGTTTTGCGGGATCTCACGTCCAAAGAGCAGTACCGCGTGCAGGTAGGACAAACTCTGGGACGCATGCGCGTCGCGGCTATCCAGCCGAGATCCGTGACGTTCACCATACAGGAATTCGGGTTGAGCCGTCAGGAGACGCTTACGATGAACGACACGACACGTGTGAGGACGCCATGATCGCGGCCCGCCGCTTTTTCGCGCCAGCCCTGATACTCGGCCTGACCGGCTGGACTCTCGCCGGCCACGTCGCTGATCCCATCGGGGTCACTTCGCTCAGCGTCGTTCCGGGAACGGGACGCGCCGAAGTGGTCATCGGCGTCACATCCGAGATATCGGTGAGCGATTTCACGCTTGCCTCGCCGCACCGGCTCGTGATCGATCTGAACGGCGCTGTGCTCGAGATGAACGGCAGCTACGACCGCGTGGCTCGCGGGGGCATAACCAACGTCCGCTACTCCCAGTTCAAGGCGGAGGTTGTTCGCGTAGTGATCGAGCTCGATGGAGAGCACCCGTACGAAGTCAGGCGATCGGCGAACGAGGTCCGCGTCTCGGTCGATGGCGGCACGTCCGCGTTTGAATCGTGGCACACCTCCGCGGCGGCAGCCGCGCGCGCTGTCGCGCGCGAGACCGCCCCCGATCCGGCCATGCGCATGACGCCGGTCGCACAGCAGTCGACCCAGCCGCGGATCACCGTCACGTATCAGGACGCCGACATCCGCGACGTCATCGCGGCATTCGCTACCTTTGCCGGCCGTACGATCGTCGTCGGCAAGGACGTGTCCGGTACGGTCACGGCCGAGATCCGCAACCAGCCGTGGGACGTCGCGCTGCGCGCGATTCTCGAGGGGCAGGGGCTCGCCGCCGCCGAGGATCCGTCAAGCGGCATCATTACGGTGGACAGCTACGCTAACATCCAGGCCAAGCAGTCCGTCGAGCCGCTCGTCACGCGCATGGTTCCGGTGAACTATGCCAACGCCGCGGGACTCGCGGGCACGCTGCGCCAGATGCTGGCGCGAGATTGCCAGCCCGGCAGCGGGGTGCCGCAGGCGGCCGGCCAGAACATGCAGACGAGCTGCGTGGCGCGCGGAGCCGTCGTCGCCGACTCCTTCACGAACTCGCTGCTGATCACAGAATCAGCATCGCGCATGGGCGGGCTCCTCGACTACCTCAGGAACCTCGACATACGCACGCCGCAGGTCGCGATCAAAGCCAAGATCATTTTCGTCAACCGCTCGGACATCGAGGACATCGGGCTCTCATATGACATCGGGACGCGCGATCAGTTCTTCACGCAGCTCGTGAGACGAACGGATCCGACCACGCTGACTCCGATCGATACCGACGGCGATGGCGTACCTGATGCGCTGGGAGGCGGTAGGCCGGTTCAAGGCGACCGGATTCTTCTCGGCGGCAACGCGCTCTCCGCGATCGCCAACGCCAACTCGCGCGTGACAAATCCGGCGCTATCGCTGGTTTTCTCGACAGCTCTCGGAAAATTCACGCTGACCGCGTTCCTGGACGCGCTCCAGGAAGTCCGCCTGGCGGACCTGCAGGCGGAGCCGAGCATCGTCACGCTCAACAACAGGAAGGCGGAGATCGCCGTAGGGCAGGAAATTCCGATCCGCATCCTGGACGCGGGTACGTCGGGTGCCGGCGGCGCCGAGAATCAGAACGTTCCGCGCGCGACGGTTCAGCTCAAGGAAGTCGGCATCATCCTGGGCGTCACTCCGCAAGTCACCAACAACAGGCAGATACTGCTGACGGTGCACGCGGAGAACTCGGACGCACAGCTCGCGTCGTCCGACGTCGGGTTCATATTCAATCGCCAGCGCGCCGACAACCAGCTGCTGGTGAACGATGGCGAGACCGCCGTCATCGGCGGGCTGACCGTCACGCAGGTATCGCAATCCAAGTCGGGCATCCCGTTTCTGGTCAACCTCCCGATGATCGGCAGGCTGTTCGGCCAGACCCGCACCTCCGAGGAAAAGCGGGACCTGCTGATCCTGATCACGCCTCACATCGTCGATGAGGGCGAGCAGATGTTGCCGCTGCGCACTCCCGGCGGGGGCCGCTGATCCATGGTTAGCCTCCTGATGCGTCGTTCGGCCCGGCTGGCAATCATGGCGGCTATGTCGGGCGTGGCGGCGTGCGGTGATTCGCTTACCGAAGGAACTACGGGCGATGCCAATCCGCCGGCGCTCGATCTGGCGGGAGTGGTGAGCGGCGTCGACACGGTGCTCTCCTTCGCGGTCGACGCCCGTGACAACCTTGGCCTCAAGACGATAAGCGTCGCCGTGACAGGCGGCGTGGCGTTCACCTTCGACACGACGTTCACATCGGCAGTCACGACCATCACCATTCCGTTCGCGCTCAATGTTTCGCGCAGCGTACCGGCGGGCACCTCTGTCACCATCGTCGGTTTCGCGACAGACGGATCGGGCAACCGGTCGCTGCCGGACACTCTGCGCCTGTCAGTCGGGAACGTCGCGCCACCGACCGCGCGCGTAGTCTCGCCCGCCAGCGGCACCGTCGCGATCCCCGGGCTGTCGGTGGAGATATCTCTCGCGGGCTCCAGCGGCCTGCGGGTGCGCTCCCTCGGCTACGTCACGAGCGGCGTTCTCGTTCGTGCGGATTCGACGTCGTTCGTGACGCCACTGCGCGACTCGGCGACCACCAAGCTGCTGCTGCTGATCCCGACCGGGACACCTCCCGGCGAGCTCCGGGTGACGCCGTTCGTGTACGACTCGCTGAATCAGCGGTCCACTGGGTCAGCAATCGTTCTGAACGTGCAGACCGCCGCCAGTGCGGGAACGGTTCCCACGGTGTCGTTCGGAGTGACGCCGCGCATAGAGGTCACCGACACCATCAACGTGCAGGCGTCCGACCCGACCGGGATCACGTCGCTCGGCTATGAGATCAGGACCGCCATCGGCGGGCCGGTCACCGCGGGGATGGCGGATTCGGTGCAGTTGAGCGGACAGGTCACGTCCGTGTCGCAACGCTTTACCATGCGGCTGCCCATCACCGCCTTCCCGACCCGGGTGTTCGTCCAGGCTTTCGCGCGGAACGCGAACGGCACGCGCGCGTACGCGACGCTGCCCGGCGGCGCGGTCAGGATCGACACCGTCGAAGTAGTGGCCGGTGCCACTCGTCCGCTACCGTCCGGCGGTGCCGTAGCCGACGCGCTGTATCACCCGCGGCAGGACCGTCTCTACCTCACGAACATCGAGCGCAACCGCGTCGAGGTATTCGCCTTCGCCGACTCGGCATTCAAGCCGGGAATCAGCGTTGGATCCAGGCCATGGGGGATCACGCCGTGGCCGCGTGACAGGAACGGGACGATGGGGGACACACTGCTCGTCGCCAATTCAGGCGGAACGTCCATCTCGTACGTTGACGTCACAGCGACCAGCGTGCTCTTCCCATCGGGCCGGCAGGTGGCCACATACGCACTGCCAAACATCATCGCGTACAGTGTAACGTCCAAGGAATCCGCGACCGTTCCGGGCACGTTCATTCAGGAACGAACAGTGTACGATTTCAGCGACCGGCCGCAGTTCGTGGCCGCCACGTGCAGAGGAAGCACGGCTCCGGGTACGCCGTGCGGCGACGTATTGCTCGTCTATTCGACGTCGCCAACCGGTGGCCAGACTCTTCCATTTCCCAACAAGGGGAGCATCCGGTGGGAGAACCTGAACCAACGGTCGTCGCACTTCTTCTTTGAACAGGCCATTGGGGCATCGGCTGGCCGCAAGGACACGCTCGAGGTCCGGCGATTCGCGGCGGCCGGCTACGGCTCGGATTCGCTGCTGGTGCCTCTCGAACGCGCCATCGAGATCTCGATCGATCGGCTCGGCTTCCGTGACACTACGTACGTCCGCAACTCGGGCAACTTCCGCCGCGCGGTGATCGGCGAGGGCGGCCCGGTACTGGGCAGCCGGGCCGTGATGTATGACGTGACTCGGGGAATGGAAGCGGCTGCTTTCCCGTCCATTGATCTCGGCGTATCGCGTGCCGAGGACGTGACTGACTTCATCGCCAATGCTTTCTCCAGGGTGAAAGGCGCCGCGATCAACTTCGACGGAGAGCTGGCGGCGATCCGTGGAGATTCCACGTACTTGCTGGATGCGACGCTGCGTCTCCAGGGCCTCTTCCAGACTTCCGGTGGGAATCCCGGCTTCGACTTCCACCCGAACAACAGCGGGAACGGCACGAGCGTCCCGCTCGCCAGCTGCTATTCGTTCGCCGCCTCCAGCGAGCCGGTGATAGAGGTCTACGAGAATCGCCACTACGCGCGCGTGAACATCGTGCCGATTCGCGACCCGATCATCGGGCCCATCAAGGCCGCGCTGCGACCGAACGGCGAGATCGTTCTCGTAGGCGCGACGGTGCGCGGAGTGGTGATCGTCACATTGCCGAGCAATTTCGTGAGCGGATGCCCGTAAGGAGATAACCGGCAGCTTGTAGCTATCTTTTCGCCATGCTCCGCTTCACTACCACTGGCGAATCGCACGGCCCGGCGCTCGTCGCCGTTCTCGAAGGCATGGTCGCAGGCCTGCCGCTGGCCGCCGATGACGTGAACGGCGATCTGGCGCGGCGCCAGCACGGCTACGGCCGCGGACGGCGTATGCAGATCGAATCGGATAGCGTGGAATTTCTGTCCGGAGTGCGGGCAGGAGAGACGATCGGTTCGCCCATCGCCATGCTTATCCGCAATCGCGATTGGAAGAACTGGTCGGAGATCATGGACCCGGCCCGGAACGAAGCTGATCCGGAGAAGAGAAAGCGCGCCGTCACGCGGCCGCGACCGGGGCACGCGGATCTTTCCGGAATGCTCAAGTACGACCGGGCCGACGCGCGGGACGTTCTCGAGCGCGCGTCGGCGCGGGAAACCACTGCGCGCGTCGCTGCGGCCGCCGTATGCAGGCGATTCCTCTCCGAGTTCTCCATCAGGGTCGGCAGCCACGTCGTTCAGCTCGGGGGAATCGACGCCGCGATTCCCGGCCAGCTACCTGACGACATCAATGCCGCTGTCGCTGATTCACCCCTGCGGACGCTCGACCGCGCCGCCGAACAGGAAATGATCGCCCGTATCGACAAGGCCAAGCGCGACGGCGACACCCTGGGGGGGATTTGCGAGGTGGTTTGCACGGGACTTCCGGTCGGCCTCGGCTCCTACGTGTCGTGGGACCGCAAGCTCGATGGGCGCCTCGCATCCGCGATCATGTCGATACCCGCAGTGAAGGGGGTGGAACTGGGACTTGGGTTTGAGGCGGCCAGGCTTCCCGGTTCCAGCGTCCACGACGAGATCCACGCCGAGACCGCCGCCACTCGTTCCGGCGGAGTGCATCGCGGGAGCAATCGGGCGGGCGGACTCGAGGGGGGGATGACGACCGGTGAGCCCCTCGTCGTTCGCGTCGCCATGAAACCGATCAGCACGCTGATGAGGCCGCTCGCAACGATCGACACCGAGACGCGTGAAGCGGCGTCCGCGGTCGCCGAACGCAGCGATGTCACCGCCGTTCCGGCCATGGGAGTGATTGCAGAAGCGATGGTGGCTTTCGTTGTCGCGCAGGCGTTCCTCGAAAAGTTCGGGGGAGACTCGTTAGGTGAAACGCGGAGGAACTACGATTCTTACATCGCGCGGATCAACGAGCGGGGGAAGTGAACTGCGGAGAGCGTCGTGCGTTTCCCGTTTTTCCGTTGCGCGTCAGGACGTAACGGCGGTGGGCGCCGCACTGACGGATAAACTTCCTACGCGAGAACGGGTAACGCACGAAGCTCCCCGCATTTTCCGCCGCTTTTGACGCCCATATTTCTCATCGGCCTCCCGGGTGCCGGCAAGTCCACCATAGGACAAGCGGTAGCCAGGAAGCTGGGTATACCGTTTGTTGACCTCGATCACGAGATCGAAAGCGCCGCGGGAAAATCGATCTCCCGCATCTTCGCGGAAGACGGCGAACCACGCTTTCGGGAACTTGAAGCCGAGGCTACCACGCGCCTTGCTGTCACTCCTGCTATAGTTGCTCCTGGCGCAGGGTGGACCTCGAACGAGGCAGTCAGGGTACTTGTGCCCCATGCCGGCCCTACCATATACCTTAGAGTAGGGGTTCGGACGGCTGCCAGGAGGCTTGGGGCGGCTGCCGCTGACCGGCCACTGCTGGCTGGAGATGCCGTTGAGTGCCTGGCCCGGCTGCTTGAAGCGCGAAGTCGGCACTACGAGTCGGCGGACGCGGTTGTCGACACGGAGCTGCACCCATTCGATGAAGTCGTCAAACTGACCGCCGAGCTGGCTTCGGCGTTAATGCAACACCGGCGGGAATAAGAGGATCATGGACGAACAGCTGCCGATAGCTATGCCTTTCAGGGTAATGGGCCCACACGAGCGCGGACGTTTCGCCCCCGAGGCATGGGGACATCTGCTCACGCTCAGCGGAACCGGCGCCATAAACCCCGCCGAACTCGAGCACATCATCGAGCGCGCCCTGGTGCAATTCGAGGGGAGGATCGCGCTGGATGACCTGCGGAACCTGCTCGAGGGCACGGGGCTCGACGATGTCGGCTCTCCCGGCGACAACCCGACGGTGCACTAGGCGATGGCTGCGAAGAAGACCACAAAGTCCGCGGTAAAGAAGAAAAGAGCGCCGGTTGCGAAAGCGACGACGGCTCGCACGATCGCGCCCCGAAAGACCGCCGCCAAGCGCAAGCAGGTCGTCGGCAAGCGCAAGCTGGTCGTCGCTGAGCACAACGGCGATGAAGGCGAGCACGGCGGCTCTACCTCGCTCGTGATCGTAGAGTCGCCCGCGAAGGCGAAGACGATCGGGAAGTATCTGGGCCGCGCCTACCGGGTGCGCGCGACGATCGGCCACCTGCGCGATCTTCCGGAAAAAAAGCTGGGCATAGAGATCGAGAACGATTTCAAGCCTGAGTACGTCACGATCCCCGGCAAGGAAAAGACGCTCGCGGAGCTGAAGGTGGCCGCGAAAGGATCGCGCGAAGTGTTCCTCGCGACCGATCCGGACCGCGAGGGCGAGGCGATCGCGTGGCACGTGGCCAGCCAGATCGGCGGAAAGAACAGCGCGCCCATCCGGCGCGTGCTCTTCAACGAGATCACCAAGGATGCCGTCCAGCTCGCGATTGCGAACGCGGGCGCCATCGACGAGAACAAGGTCAACGCGCAGCAGGCGCGCCGCGTGCTCGACCGTCTCGTCGGTTACAAGGCGAGCCCGGTGTTGTGGAAGACGGTCAAGAAAGGAATCTCGGCGGGTCGCGTGCAGACCGTCGCGCTGCGGCTCATCGTCGAGCGCGAGCGCGACATCAAGGCGTTCAACGCCGTCGAGTACTGGAGCGTCGAGGCGCAGCTCAAGAAGGGGGAGCAGGAGTTCACGGCCAAGCTGCACCATGTGGACGGCAATAAGCCGCACATCCCGGACGAAGCCACCGCGACCGGAATCCTCGCTGATCTCCAGAAGTGGAAGACCTTTCCTGTCAGCGACGTCAAGCGGCGCGAGCGGAGAAAGAACCCGGCGGCCCCGTTCACCACGAGTACGCTGCAGCAGGAAGCCGCAAAGAAGCTCGGCTTCGGATCCAAGAAGACGATGCGCCTCGCGCAGGATCTTTACGAAGGGATCGAGATCGGCGATGAGGGCGCGGTCGGTCTCATCACCTACATGCGCACCGACTCGACGCGCATATCGGAGACCGCTGCCGGCCACGCGCGCGACTATCTGCGCACGCTGTTCGGGAAGGAGTATCTCGCCGACGGTCCGCAACTCTACGGCGGCGGGAAAGCGAAGGACGGCGAGAAAGCCCCGGCCAAAGAAGGGAAAGTCCGGACGCAGGACGCACATGAAGCGGTTCGGCCCACCGACCCGGAGCGCAGGCCCGACCGCATCGCGCGGTTCTTCAAGGACGACAAGGGTCGCGACCGCCTCCGTCTGTACCAGCTCATCTGGGAAAGATTCATGGCCTCCCAGATGGCGCCAGCGGTGTTCGACACGACGACGGTGGACTTTCAGCTCGACCAGTACCTGTTCAGATCGACAGGGAGCGTGATCAAGTTCCAGGGATTCCTCGCGCTCTACAAGGAAACCAGGGAAGAGGGCGAGGGACGCGCGCTCGAGGACGAGCAGGCGCTCCCCGTGATCACCGCCGGCGAGAAGATCCCCGTACTGGCGATTACCCCCGCCCAGCACTTCACCGAGCCGCCGCCGCGCTTTTCGGAGGCGAGCCTCGTCAAGGAGCTGGAGCGACTCGGGATCGGCCGCCCGTCCACGTACGCGTCGATTATCTCGACGCTGCTCGATCGCCATTACGTGAATCTCGAGCAGCGCCGTTTCCACCCGAGCGAGCTCGGCAATCAGGTCGAGCGCGTCATGGTGAAGAAGTTTCCCGACGTCTTCAACGTCGCGTTCACGTCGCACATGGAGAGCGATCTCGACAAGGTCGAGGACGGCGATGTGGACTGGCACGAGATGGTGGGCGAGTTCTACGGGCCGTTCGCGGCCACGCTTAAGATCGAAGACACAGAATCACTGATCGCGGAAGCGCACGACCTCTCGGCGCTGGCCACCGAGCGGTGCCCGCAATGCGGTGGAAAGCTGGTGGCGCGCGGGGGATTCTTCGGGCCGTTCGTGGCGTGCGAGAATCACCCCAAGGAGTGCAAGTTTACGCGGCCGTTGCGCGGCGATCGAAAGCCGGCGCGAATGTCCGACGAGATATGCCACGAGTGCGGGGCTCCGATGGTTATCCGCACCGGGCGTACCGGCGAGTTCCTGGGCTGCAGCAAGTTCCCCAAGTGTCGCGGCACGCGGTCGATGCCCACAGGAGTGAAGTGCCCCAAGGACGGCGGCGATATCGCGGTGCGCCGGTCGAAAAAGCGCGGCAAGGCGTTCTACGGGTGCGCCAACTACCCCAAGTGCGACTTTGTGCTGTGGGACAAGCCGGTGGTGGAGACGTGCGGGGAGTGCGGATACGTGGGCGCGGAACAGAAATCCAACAAGACCCGCGGCGAATTCCGGAAGTGCATCAGCTGCGCGAACGAGTGGGACGTGGAGTCGCAGCCGCTCGAGGCGATACCAGCCTAGGGGTCAGTTCGTATCCGGCTCCGGCTCGGGCCGCGCAGGTGCGGGCGCAGGTGCGGGCGCAGGACGTGGCTCAGCGGCACGCGGGGTTGGCGGCGGTGCATGGCGTTCCGCGGGCGCCCGCTCGGCTGCTGGACGCTCGACTGTCGGACGCTCGACTGGCCGATGCTCCGCTATCCGCGCGTTCTCCACTCGATCAGCCAGCGGCGGGTGCGCGGGCATGTGCGGGTCCCGGTCGGATGGATCTTTGGGTGGAGCGCGCCTGGGGAGCTCGGCGACCGGGGGCGGGGGCGGGGGCGGCGCGACAGCTACGTTCGTCCGATTGTTCCGCGGGCAGAGGTCCATCAGCAGGGTCGCGACGTAGAAGGCGCCGCCCCGGTTGCAATACCCCAGGGTACGGTCGGAATCCCACGACGCGGTCATGAATGGATCGCGCCAGTTGAGATATACGTCCGCCGCCCACGCGTCATCCGGAAGATCCGCTACAAGAAGTGACTCTAGCGCGTCCCACGTGTCCGTGAGACTGGTCGCGCGAAACCGGTCCGCGCCGATAAGGCTGCGGAGCATATAAGGAGACTGCAGAATCGCGTCGACCGGCAGCGGATACTTCGACGCGATCACGTAGTACGCGTCGGCGTGCCCGAAGAGCGATCTGTGCGCGTATTGCGCGCCCGCCGAGTGGCCCCAGGCTCCGCTTCCGCCGTGCACTGTCTCCCGGTTGAGTCCTGCGTGAGCGCGGAATTCCACCTGGCTCTGGAAGTGAGGGAAGATCATGCTGATGCCGTGGCCCCGGGTCACCGCGAAGATTGCGACGTAGGCTGGCTCGCTCAGCTGATAGTTGAGCGCGCCGCCGGTAGGCTGGAACAGTCGCACTTGCAGCGGCTCGGCAGTCGGCAGAGAAGGCGCACGCACTGCGGACTGCTGTGCGCAGCCAAGAGCGAAAGGGACCGCTGCCAGTAAAGCGAGCTTGCGCATAGGTGACTCCTGGCGAACGCCGGTTTGATCGACATTCAATAATACGCTTTTCCCACTGAATCGCCCGGGGAATTTCGGTAGCTTAGACCAGTGAAAAGCACTGGAACGCCCGTACAGGTGATCGGCGGCGGCCTAGCTGGATCTGAGGCTGCCTGGCAGCTCGCTTCCCGGGGGCACGCGGTCAGCCTGCACGAGATGCGGCCAGTCCGACCCACGCCCGCCCACAAGACTGGCCAACTCGCGGAGCTGGTCTGCTCGAACACGTTTAAAAGCACCGAGCTGTCATCCGCGCACGGCCTGCTGAAAGCCGAGATGCGCGAGCTCGGCTCCATGATCCTCGAGTGCGCGGACGTCGCCCGTGTCCCGGCGGGCTCCGCCCTCGGCGTCGACCGCGAGGTTTTTGCCGCTGCCGTCACCGAGCGCGTCACGAACCACCCGCTGATCGAAATTGTTCGCGAGGAAGTGACCGCGATCGCCTCGCCTTGCATCGTCGCCACGGGGCCGCTGACATCGGACTCGCTCGCGTCCGTCATGCGCGCGCGGCTCGGCGCCGACTCGCTCGCGTTCTACGACTCCATCGCGCCGATCGTGTCGTTCGAGTCGATCGATCGGTCGGTGGCGTTCCGTGCTTCGCGCTACGGTAAGGAGACAATGGAGTCGGGCGCGGACGAAGATGGCGCGTATCTCAACTGCCCGATGAGCCGCGAAGAATACGAGCGGTTCATAGATGCGCTTACCGCCGCCGACCAATTCCACGGCCACGAGTTCGACGAGGTGCCGTACTTCGAGGCCTGCATGCCGGTCGAGGAGATGGCGAAGCGCGGACGCGAATCGCTTCGGTTCGGCCCACTCAAGCCGGTCGGGCTGCACGACCCTCGCACGAACGAGCGACCATACGCTGTGGTGCAGCTCAGGCAGGAGGACCGCGCGGGCCGCATGTGGAACATCGTCGGATTCCAGACCCGGCTCCGCATTCCCGAGCAGCAGCGTGTGTTCAGATCGATTCCCGGCTTGGCAAACGCGGAGTTCCTGCGATTCGGCTCGATCCACCGGAATTCGTATTTGAATGCGCCGACCGCGCTCACTCCGCACCTATCCGCGCGAGACGACGACCATGTGCTGTTCGCCGGACAAATAACGGGCGTCGAGGGATACACCGAGAGCTCGGCGACCGGACTCCTCGCGGGATTGAACATGGCCCGGATGCTGGAGGGAGGCGCGGCGGTCGTGCCGCCGCCGACCACGATGCTGGGCGCGCTGTACCGGTACATGCGCGAAGCCGATCCCACCCACTTCCAGCCGATGAACGCGAACTTCGGGCTCGTGGACGATCTGCCCATGAAAATCCGCGACAAGAAGAAGAAGCGCGAGATGATCGCGGAACGGGCGCTGTCGGAGCTCCGCGCCTGGATCGACGCGACCGGCATCGCGCTCGGAACCGAGGCGTCCCGCGCGTGACGAAGCGCGGGCGGGCGCGGGCGAACCTCATGGAAGACTTTCTTGTCCATCTCGAGAAGGAGCGGGACGTTTCGCCGAACACGCTCGTTGCGTACCGCCGCGACCTCTCGGAGTTCGTCGAGTATCTGGGCAACTACTATGGCGGGCAGAAATGGAGCTGGGACGGGATCGACAGGCTGGCGATCCGGGGTTTCCTCTCGCACCTCACGCGTCGCAACCTGAACCGCCGCTCCATAGCGCGCGCCCTCTCCGCGGTTCGTACGTTCTACAAATACCTGCACCGGAACGAGAGCGTACAGGGGAATCCCGCGCGCGGCATAAGCTCGCCCAAGCTCGGCAAGTATCTCCCGGGCTACCTCGACCGCACGCAGACCGAGATCGTGTTCGCGTCCGCCGAGCTCCGCGCCCAGGAAGGGAAGTTCGGCGACGTACGTGACTTCGCGATTCTGGAGCTCTTTTATTCCACTGGGATGCGCTTATCCGAGCTGCGGGGAATCAACAGATCGGATCTCGACCTGCTCTCGCAGCAGGTGAAGGTGCGCGGAAAGGGAAGAAAGGAGCGCATCATACCGCTCGGCGACCACGCCGCGCTCGCTTTAAGAAACTATGAGTCGAAGCGCGATGAGCTCGCCCGGACCGTTCCGGTGACGGGCGCCGACAGGGAAGCGTTTTTCCTGAGCGCGCGCGGCAAGCGCATGAGTGTGCGGACTATTCAGAATGCGGTGAAGAAGCTGTTGGATCGCGTCAACGAGAGCGCCGGGCTGTCCACGCACTCGCTTCGCCATACGTTCGCGACGCACATGCTGGATGCCGGGGCCGATCTTCGCGCGGTGCAGGAGCTGCTCGGTCACGCGTCGATCTCTACTACGCAGATCTACACGCACACCAGCGTTGAGCGGTTGAAGCAGGTGCACCAGAAGGCGCACCCTCGGGGCTAACGAATCCGGTACTTGCCCGAAGCCGGTGCTTCCGGCGGTTGATCGTCGGGATCGCGGCGGCGCGCGACGCCGCGGTTGAACAACATCTCTTTCAGATAGGCGCGATTCATTACGCCGCCGGCAAGCAGCAACACAGCGCCCACCAGCACCGCGATCGTCCCGAACCGCCAGCTGTCGCGCCCGATGAGCGCGGCAGCCATCGCGGCCATCCCGGCCCCGATCAGCCCCTGGCCATAAGGGCTCCTGGGTGCCCGCGCTCGCCGCCGCCGTTCACGGAACTGCGGTAGTCCGTCTGCCGCGAAGGCGTCATAGACGACCGCCGCAGCCGCCAGGAGGACCAGGACGCCCAGGATGATCGGGAGGTGCTCGAGGCGCATCCTCTCAACTTCGCCTCCCGCGCGCGTCCGCAAAAGGGCGGCCGGTGCCGCCGTGATATTATTCCCGCATGTCCCACCGCCTTCCAGTCATCCGCGCCACCACTATTCTCTGCGTTCGCCGCAACGGCGAAGTCGCCGTCGGTGGCGACGGCCAGGTCACGATCGGCTCGACCGTGATGAAGGCCAACGCGCAGAAGGTGCGGCTGTTGCGCGGCGGCAAGCTCGTGGCGGGTTTCGCGGGCGCAGCGGCTGACGCTTTTACGCTGTTCGAGAAGTTCGAGGAGAAGCTCGAGCGTCACCCCACCAACCTGCAGCGTGCGGCCGTTGAGCTGGCCAAGGACTGGCGCAGCGACCGCGTGCTGCGCCGCCTCGAGGCATTGCTTGCTGTCGCCGACGCGAATAACGGCTTCATCATCTCCGGCACCGGCGACATCATCGAGCCGGACGACGGGATACTTGCCATCGGGTCGGGCGGCTCGTACGCGCTCGCCGCCGCCCGGGCTCTGACCGCGCACACCGATCTCCCTGCGCGCGAGATCGTGCGCAAGGCGCTGGAGATATCCGGCGAGATCTGCATCTACAGCAATTCGAACATCACAGTCCTCGAGCCAACCTGATGGCGTCACCCCGCACCGTTCAGGCGCTAGCGCGCCTGGCTGACCTGACGCCCAAGCTGATCGTCGCAGAGCTGGACCGGTACATCGTGGGTCAGGACGAAGCCAAGAAGTCCGTCGCGATCGCCCTGCGGAACCGTTGGCGCCGGCAGCGCGCGCCCGACGCGATCCGCGACGAGATTTCGCCCAACAACATCATCCTTGTGGGCCCGACCGGCGTCGGAAAAACGGAGATCGCGCGCCGGCTGGCCAAGCTCGCGGGCGCGCCGTTCATCAAGGTAGAGGCGTCCAAATTCACCGAAGTTGGATACGTGGGCAGGGACGTGGAGTCCATGGTCCGCGACCTCGTGGAGAGCGCGATCGCGATGGTTCGCGCCGAGCGCGAGGAAGAAGTCGAGGATCTGGCGCACGAGCGCGTCGAGGAGCGGATCCTGGATCTCCTGCTTCCGCCGCCGCCGTCGATCGCCAAGACCGCGGGCGAGCAGAAGGCCGAGACCGGCCCGCACGTCTTTCTCGTGTCCAGCCAGGGCGAGGCCGCGCAGGAGCTGGATCCGTCGCAGGAGCGGCACGCGCGCACGCGCGAGAAGCTGCGCACCCTGCTTCTCGAAGGAAAAATGGACGACCGCGAGGTGACGGTCGAGGTCACGCAGCAGTCGCCGATGATGTTCGACGTCATGGTCCCGCAGGGCGCACCCGAGGGGATGGGCAACTTCTCCGAGATGTTGCAGGACATGCTCCCCAAGAAGAAGAAGAGCCGGACCGTGAAAATCTCCGAAGCTCGGCGGATACTGCTCGAGCAGGAGCTGGAGAAACTGATCGACAGCGACGATCTCACTGCGGACGCTCTCGAGCGCGTGGAATCCATGGGGATCATCTTCCTCGACGAGATCGACAAGATCGCGGGCCAGCGCGGCCCACAGGGCGGCCCAGACGTTTCACGCGAGGGAGTCCAGCGCGATCTCCTGCCGATCGTCGAAGGCTCGAACGTGCAGACGCGGCACGGGATGGTGAAGACCGACCACGTGCTGTTCGTGGCGGCCGGCGCGTTCCACGTCTCCAAGCCGAGCGATCTGATACCGGAGCTGCAAGGCCGGTTCCCGATCCGAGTCGAGCTCAAGCCGCTGACCGAGCAGGATTTCGTGCGGATCATGACGGAGCCTGAGAATGCTTTGACCAAGCAATACGCCGCGCTCATTTCGGCGGACGGCGCGTCGCTGGAGTTCACGGCGGACGGAATCGCAGAAGTAGCGCGCACCGCCGCGCACGTGAACGACCGGATGGAGAACATCGGTGCGCGACGGCTGCACACGATCATGACGACGCTGCTCGAAGACGTGCTGTACGAGCTACCCGATAGAGGCGGCGCGCCGGTGAAGATCGACGCCGCTGCGGTCCGCGAACGGCTCAAGGCCATCGTCGAGGACGAGGATCTGCGGCGGTACATACTCTGATGCGGTCGCGTTGCCGCGCGGTCGCGCCGAGGTCATTTCTCGCATCCGTCGTCCTCGGCGGCTACGCTCGCAAACTGCGCTCGCTAAGACGCCGCCTTGGGACGACGGATGCGAGAAACTCCCGCGGCGCTCCCTCATCTCATATCGAATGACAGAACGGATCCACCGCGATTTCCTCGCGATTCCAGACTTTTCCAAGGCCGAGTATGGCTATCTGTTCGCGCTCGCCGAGCGGATGCGCGCGGGGCACTACCGCGAGAAACCGCTCGCGGGGAAGGCGCTGGCGATGATCTTCATGAAGGCGTCCACGCGCACGCGCGTGTCGTTCGAGGTCGGGACGTGGCAGCTCGGCGGGCACGCGCTCTTTCTCTCTCCGCGCGACGTTCAGCTCGGCCGCGGCGAGCCGATCGCAGACACCGCGCGCGTGCTGTCGCGCTACGTGGACGGGATAATGATCCGCACCTTCGCGCACGCCGAGGTCGAGGAGCTGGCGAAGTTCGCGGGCGTGCCGGTGATCAACGGCCTCACTGACCTGTCGCATCCCTGCCAGATCCTCGCCGATATTTTGACCGTGCGGCAGCATCTAGGGGAGATAACGGGGAAGAAGGTCGCGTGGATCGGCGACGGCAACAACATGGCGAACTCCTGGATCGAGGCCGCGGGCGTGCTCGGCTTCGAGCTCGTGCTGGCCTGTCCCGAGGGGTACGACCCCGACGCTGGCACCCTTGCCGCGGCAGGGGAGCACGCGCGCGTCGTGCGTGATCCAGCCGAGGCGGCGAAGGGCGCGCACGTGGTGAACACCGACGTGTGGGCGTCGATGGGTCAGGAGGAGGAGCAGGACAAACGCGTGAGGGCTTTTGCCGGCTACGAGGTGACCGCCGACCTCATGCGCTCCGCGGACCGAGAGGCGATCTTTCTGCACTGCCTACCCGCGCACCGTGGTGAAGAGGTCGCGGCTGATGTCATCGATGGACCCCAGAGCCGGGTGTGGGATGAAGCGGAGAACCGGCTGCATGCGCAGAAGGCGATCTTGGCCGTGCTCATGGGGGATGGGGGGGGAGACGAAGCGCTGGCGTGAGCCAGTAAGTTCAGCTCATAGCGTAACTGAGACCAGCGGAACCCGACGCCGCCAAAACCAAGTCTGGGTCTCCGTGGTCCTCCCCCTCAACTCTGCCGGGGTTTCGCGTCTCCTGAAGGAACGCATCGATCGCGAATCGCGATCCACCATTGGCGCGGATCTCCTGCGGAGTCGCCTGCAGATAACGCTGGCAGGTGTTTCGGCAAGCGCTCCCGGACGGAAAATCGAGCGCCATGGCGATGCTGTCGGCGCTACGCTCCACGTCCTCGAGCATGCGTGCCGCAACTATCAGACGTCCCCAGGCGATGAGTCGCTGCGCCGTGGGATAACCAGCCTGACTCAGTCGCTCCGAGAGAGTCTTGCGACGCACACCGAGAATCTTCGCCAGTGAATCCGGCGACATGCGCTGGTGTGACCGGGTTACCGCAATGAGTGTCGCGTCCCGCACCGTCGGTTTGACGTCGCCTATAGCCCGTCGAACACACTCAACCACGCCGCGCGCCTCGGCCTGCTCCACTATGGCCAGCAGCTGCCGTGGCCCATCGTCCTTGTCGGCGATGATGAGTCCGTCCACGCCGAATCGGCCGGCCTCGAAC
>JBPCJJ010000002.1:0-24179 GCA_051005405.1 Gemmatimonadaceae bacterium
GCCCTGATAAGAAGATTGTAGTCTTCCTCGGAAAACGCGAGCGGATCATGCACGGCGAGCTGTCTCATCTCCCCGAGCGTCATGTCGTTCGACGCCTTGGCCAGGATCCCCAGCGCCTCAAGATCGCCGAGCCGCACAAGCTCCAGCAGAGCGCGCGAGTAGAGAAAGTCGCCCATGATCACGGAGATCTGGTGGCTGAATAGCGCGTTCACCGTAGGCATTCCCCGCCGCAGCACCGAGTGATCGACTGAATCATCGTGCACGAGCGTGGCCAGGTGGATCAGCTCTACCACGGCGGCAAGGGTCGCGGCGCGCGGATTCAGCTCACCATCGACCCGGCTGGCGAGCAACGCGAGAGTAGGCCGGAACATCTTCCCCTTCATGCCGAGCAGATGTCGGCTGACTTCGCCGATGAGAGGCGTGTCCGTCACGACGATTCGCACCATCTCTTCTGAAACCAGGTCCAGTCCTGCCCGCACAGGACTCTGGATCTTCTCGAGCGGCGCCGTCATCGGCGACCGTGCGCGCGCCGTAGCAGTCATTTCGCGCCCTGCGTGACCGCGGTGAGGCGATCCGCCACGTCGCGGAACCCTATGTCGACCGCGAGCACCCTCTGGTAATGCGTCGCCGCCTCCTGCGATCTCCCGAGCGCTTCGGCGGAAACTCCAAGGAGGTACAGCACGCCCGACAGCTTGTCGTCGTCCAATCCGGGCTCATTGAGCGCTCGGGTAAGCACGGTGGTGGCCACCTCGTACTGCTTTTTCTCGACGAAGCACGCGCCGAGCGACTCGTACGTGGCCGCTTTGTGCATGGTGCCGCGCAGCGCCTTCTGGAATTCGCCGATGGCTTCTTCCACGAGTCCCATTTCCTTGAAGGCGATGCCAAGATCGTAGTGCGCGACGAAATCGTCCTCGTCGATGTTGGCAGCCACCCCTTCCTTGAAGCGCTGCAGCATCTCGCCGAAGTCTGCCTGCTCATCAATGGGCGGAGGCACGATTCCTTCCGCCACCATGCGCGTTGTCTTGGGCTTTTCGTCCGCGCGCAGCCAATCGCCGAGATCGAGAAAATCGTCATCGCCCCCCGCGACGACGGCCGGCTCAGCTTCGGGAGAGGGAGCAGGAGCGTCCGCGAGCGCGGTTGGCTCCAGATCCAGCGGCGGCGGGGCGCTGGCCGCCTCCCCGTTAACGGGCTCGTCAGCGGGTTCGTCAGCGGGTTCGTCAGCGGGCTCGTCAGCGAACCAGTCCTCGTCGCCCGCGGATCCGAGCGGTTCTCCACTGTCGGGCAGGAGCGATTCGGCGCGGGCTCGAGCCGCAGCCTCCCGCTCGCGCGCCTCGTCCGCCGGCGGAGGGAGTGCGATCGCGGCAAACTCAAGCGGAGTGAGCGGCCGTGCGCTTTTGGTCGGGACCTCGTCCGTGAGCGAGGTCAGCTCCAGGCCATCGACCGGGCCGGGCTCGGTCGCTGGCGCGCTGTCGGGATCCGCATCGACGTCGAGAAAGACCAGCTCGTTCGTCCTGCGTGGGCCCGACCCCGTCGCGCGACGCGGCTCGGCGGCCGGGTTGAGCGCCCTGAGCCGCTCCACGGTCGCGGCGGCTTCGTCCTGGCGACCTTCCGAATCGAGCTGCTCGTGCAGAATCTGGAGCTGCTCGAACGCTTCAGTCTTGCGCCCCGCGCGGGTGAGCTGCTCCGCGAGCATCAACCGGACGTCGTCCTGGCTGGGGCAGAGGTCGGCGAACTCCTTGAGCGCGTGGAACGCCTCGTCCATCCTGCCGATCTTCTGCATCCGGCCTGCGTACTCGAGAAAGTTCTGCTTCGCGTCGCTGTTGAATCCTTTCTGCGCGCTGATCTTTCCAAGCTTGTAATAGACCGACGCACGGTTCGGCGCGTGGCGGAGGATCTTGTTGCAGAGGGCTATCGCGTTGTTGAAGAACCCTCCCTCGGAGTAAAGGTCGACCGCCTTTTCGTAAAGCGTGACCGCCCGCTCGAGGTTTCCGAGCCTGAGGTAGATGTCGCCGGCGCGGTTGTATAGCGGGATGTCGGCTTCCTGCTCCTCACCGGCGATCTCGGTGAGTATCTGCTCGTAAACGACGACCGCGCGATCGTGCTGGCGCTTCGCCTCGAACTCTGCTGCTTTTTTCTTGAGTCGTGACGCGTCAGCCATTTGCAGCGGGAGAGCGGGAGCGGGAAAGGAGAGGGCGTCCGGCCCCAGCCGCGCTGGCGTTCAAGAGGGCGCCACGTCTAACCTAGCCCTGGCTCATATGGGTGACAAGTTTCGCCGCGTGCCCAGGAGCCACGACAGCGACGATCTCCGTACCAATAGGGCAACTCGCGAAAATCTTCCCCCTCGAATAGCGCGAGGTCGGCGGAGAACCCGGCGTTGATCTGCCCTGTTTCGGCAGCCAGCCCGAGCGCGGCCGCGCCGTTGACCGTGGCGGCGATGATCACCTCTGAGGCGCTCATCCGGAGCTGGCTTACGCCGAGGGTCAGCACGAGCGGGAAGTTGACGGTGGGGGATGACCCGGGGTTGAAATCGGTGGCCAGCGCGACAGCCGCCCCGGCTTCGATCAGCGCGCGGGCTGGCGCCTGCCGCGTCCTGCCGAGAAAGAACATCGTACCGGGGAGCAGCGTCGCGACCGTATCGGATTCCGCGAGAGCCTTGATCCCGGATTCCGATATGGCGCCCAGATGATCGACCGAGACCGCGCCGAGCTCGGCCGCGAGCTCGGCGCCTCCCGAATACTCCAGCTCGTCGGCGTGGAGCTTGATGCCGAGCCCTGCCGCCCGTGCCGCCGAAAGCACCGCTCGGGATTCCTCCACG
Organism: Gemmatimonadaceae bacterium; assembly: GCA_051005405.1. GTDB lineage: Bacteria > Gemmatimonadota > Gemmatimonadetes > Gemmatimonadales > Gemmatimonadaceae > JACDCY01. Next base: position 2,816 of record JBPCJJ010000002.1, read on the forward strand.
GAAAACACTCCCGGCTCGCAGAATATGTCTGCGAACCGCGCCAGGCCGGACTCGGCGACGGCGCGCAACATCTCACCGGTAAGAAGATCGAGGTACTCCGCGCGTCCGGATTCCCGCTCGCGGTGGTCGATCGGAACCTCGTGCGCTCCGAGCCATGTCGGCACGATCCGCAGCGGCAGGCTCGACGCGAGCCGGTCGACCACGCGGAGGGATTTGAGCTCGTCCTCCGTGGACAGGCCGTAGCCGGACTTGATCTCGACTGTCGTGGTTCCGAAGGCAGCGAGGCGACGCACGCGCGCCGCCGATAAATCGAACAGCTCGGCTTCCGCGCGGGCCCGAAGATCGCGGACGGACGAATGAATCCCTCCGCCTCGACGGGCAATTTCCATGTACCCGACGCCTGCGGCGCGAAGCTCATGCTCGTCGTATCGTGGGCGTCCAAAGACCGCGTGTGTGTGGGAGTCCACAAGCCCTGGCGTGAGCACGCAGCCCGTGCAGTCGACTTCGCGGGCGCCGGGGTACGCCCGTGCGAGGGCTTGGGCGTCACCGATCGCCGCGATCCGCTCCCCGTCAGTCGCGACAGCTACGCCGGCGAGAACGCCGGCGTCTGCCATCTCCGCGCCGCGCCTCGCGCGGGCCGGGCCAGCGCAGGTGACCACCTGCTCCGCGTTGACGAAGAGGAGCGTCACCGCGTCGCCATCACGTCCCGCACGCGGGAGATTCGCATGGGCGCCTCCGCCTCGCCACGACAGGCGTAGAAGCATGCGTTGCACTCGACCGGCTCGTACTGCTTGAAGTCGGTCCAGTGAAAATCAGTCGGAAAATCCGGGCACCGCTTCACGTGCCCTGTCGGGTCAATGTGAATCGTTCTGATCCCCGACCGGCACGGCTCCGTCAGCTCCCCGCGCGCGTACCGCGGAATCGCCTCCAGGTAATGGTCGGAGTTTGTGATCACGCCGCGGTTGTCACGCTTGAACGCGAGCAGCTCGGCGGTGACATCCTCCAGCTCCAGAACGCGGTCGCCATCTATCAGGTGCCTCCGGTTTCCATTCTTGGAATCGGTGTAGAGGCTGAAGTTGACGCCGCACCCAAGCTCCTGCGCCCGCCGAACTATGGGAACGAGCTGATCGAGATTGTCACTCTTAATAACCGTATTGAAGCGGATGTTATCGACGCCTTCGGCGCGGATGCCATCGAGCGATCCGAATATCCGCGCGGTAAGTCCGGGAATCCCGCGTGCGGCGTCGTGCCGCTCGTCCAGATAATCGAGCGAGATGTTGAACTGGTTGACGCCCGCGTCCCAGAGCGATCTCGCCCGCTTGGGCGTGAGCATCCCTCCATGCGTGATTAGGGTGATGTACTTGAGATGCACGGCATCCGCGACGCCCCGCACGAGTGTTTCCAGGTCCTTACGCAGCGTTGGCTCGCCACCGGTGAAGGTGATAACCATCGGATTGAAGAAGCGCGCTGCGTCGGCGTAGCTCTTCAGCTCGTCCGCGCGCGCCGAGGGCGATGTCTTCCAGTAGTCGCAGAAGCTGCACCTGGCGTTGCACCGCATCGTCACTTCGAAATGCACGAGCACGGGCCGACGGCGCACCGTGAGATAGGCGTACTTCGCCAGGAACAGCGGGACGTGCCAGGGCTTGAATCTCGCGGAGAGCATGTGGGCCTCCGCCTAGACGCGCCCGAGCCAGGTTGCGCCACGATGCCTGAGAGTTCGGATGCTACGCGAGCTTCGCTCGCTAAGACGCATCCTCATCTCAGGCATCGCGGCGCTTACCTGGCTCGGTCAGCATGGGCAGCCGGACGCCATGTTCATTCGCGGTCGACAAAGCGGCTTCGTAGCCTGCATCGGCATGGCGGGCGACGCCAATACCGGGGTCGTTCGTGAGCACGCGCTCGAGGCGCACGCGCATCTCGGGGGTACCGTCAGCGACGATCACCTGCCCCGCGTGCAGCGAGTTGCCGATCCCCACGCCGCCGCCGTGGTGGAAGGAAACCCATGATGCGCCACCGGCCACATTCAACAGCGCGTTCAGAATCGGCCAATCGGCGACCGCGTCGCTGCCGTCCTTCATTGCTTCCGTCTCGCGGAACGGCGACGCGACGCTGCCGGTATCGAGATGATCGCGGCCAATGACGATGGGCGCGCTGAGCTCGCCGGAGGCCACGAGATCGTTCAGCGCGACACCGAACCGTGCGCGCTCCCCTTGACCCAGCCAGCAAATGCGCGCGGGTAGCCCCTGGAACTGAACTTTCTCGCGCGCGATCGTGATCCACCGGCGCAGGTGCGCGTCGTCGGGGAAGAGCTCGAGCACAAGATCGTCGGTGCGTGCTATGTCGCGCGGATCGCCCGAAAGCGCGACCCATCGAAATGGTCCCTTTCCCTCGCAGAAGAGCGGACGCACGTACTCGGGCACGAACCCTGGAATGGCGAACGCGTCCTCAACCCCTGCGTCGAGCGCGACTGTGCGGATGTTGTTGCCGTAATCGAAGGTGACAGCGCCGCGCCGCTGCAACTCCAGCATGGCGCGCACGTGCTCCACTATCGACGCGGTCGCCTTCGCGAGATACGCTTCGGGATCTGAAGCCCGCAGCGCCGCGGCAGCCGCCAGCGACATACCCGCCGGGATGTAGCCGTTCAGCGGATCGTGCGCGCTGGTCTGGTCGGTGAGAACGTCCGGGAGAACGTTGCGCCGCACGAGCTCGGGGAGGAGCTCGGCGGCATTTCCGATCAGTCCCACGGAGAGCGGGGCCCTCGCGTCCCGGGCTTTCTCGATCATGCCGAGCGCATCGTCGAGCGTCGCTGCCTTGGCGTCGCAATAGCCGCTTTCGACCCGCTTGTCGATCCGGGTCTCGTCCACTTCGACGCACAGGATCGCGGCTCCCTGCATCGTCGCAGCAAGGGGCTGGGCTCCGCCCATTCCACCGAGTCCGGCGGTGAGCACGAATCTGCCTGCCAGCGAGCCGCCGAAATGCTTCCGCGCGACGGCGCCGAAGGTTTCGTACGTGCCCTGGAGAATCCCCTGCGTGCCGATGTAGATCCACGAGCCCGCGGTCATCTGTCCGTACATCATCAGCCCCGCGCGCTCCAGCTCGCGGAAGTGATCCCAGGTCGCCCACCGGCCGACGAGATTGCTGTTGGCAATGAGCACGCGCGGGGCGGAAGTGTGCGTCCGGAAAATCCCGACCGGCTTGCCGCTCTGCACGAGCAGCGTCTCGTCGTTCTCGAGCGCGCGCAGCGACCGCGCGATAGCATCGAAGCAATCCCAGTCGCGCGCGGCTTTCCCGATCCCGCCGTACACAACGAGGTCGTCCGGGCGCTCCGCGACCTCGGGGTCGAGATTGTTCATGAGCATTCGCAACGCGGCTTCCTGATGCCAGCCCTTGCAGCTCATCTCCCGTCCGCGGGGCGCCCGCACCACGCGTGCGGCCGCGGTCACTGCGATGCCAATCTCGTGAATTTGCCTGCCGCCACAGCGGCAGCGAGCAGGGCGATGTCGCCGTTCAGCGCGCGATCGTCACCGAGGTGCGGCACCAGCTCGCGCACGGCGCGATGCGCTGCCTGTAGCGCGGTCCCGGTCTTTAGCGGCGCGCGGAAGTCCAGCCCCTGCGCCCCGCACATCAGCTCGATCGCGAGAATGTGCGTAAGGTTCTGGGCCACGCGACGGGCCTTCCACGCCGCGCCCATCGCCATCGGCACAACGTCCTCCTTGCCGCCATCGGTCGGAATCGTGTCGACGCTGGCGGGATGCGAGCGCACCTTGCACTCGCTCGCGACCGAAGCCGCCGTGACCTGCGCCATCATCATGCCGGAGTGCAGCCCGGCGTTCACTGTGAGAAAGGGCGGCAGTCCCTGATTCATGTCGGGGTGCACCAGCCGGTCTATCCGCCGCTCCGAGATCGTGGCCAGATTCGTCAGCGCGATCGCGAGAAGGTCGAGCGCCATCGCGACCGACTGGCCATGAAAGTTGCCGCCGCTCAGCAGGTCGCCGTTCTCGAATACGAGTGGATTGTCGGTTGCCGCGTTGATCTCGCGTTCCACGATTTGCTCGATCCATCGGAGCGCGTCACGCGCCGGGCCATGAACCTGCGGCATGCAGCGCAATGCGTAAGCGTCCTGGACGCGCGAGTCGCCGTGACGGTGTGACTCCCGGATCTCGCTCCCCTCGGTCAGCCGCCGGAGCAACGCAGCGGATTCTTTCTGCCCTTCCTGGCCGCGCGCATCGTGAATTCTCTCGTCGAACGCAGCCGGAGTGCCGAGCAGCGCGTCCAGCGACATCGCGCCCGCGGCGTGAGCCGTTTCCCATAACGCGAGCGAATCGTGCAGGAGCAGCGCGGCAACAGCGGTGTGCGCCTGCGTGCCGTTGATGAGCGTGATCCCTTCCTTCGCCTGCAGCCTGAGCGGGGCGAGCCCGGCGCCGCGCAGCACTTCAGCCGCGGGCGCTTCCTTTCCGTCCAGGATCAGCGTGCCCTCTCCGATCATCGCCAGGGCAAGGTGCGCGAGCGGAGCGAGATCGCCGCTCGCGCCCGCGCTCCCTTGCTCGGGAACCGGCGGATGAATGCCCGCGTTCAGCATTCCGCACAGCAGCTCCGCGAGGTCGGCGCGCGCGCCGGAAAACCCTTTCGCGATGACGTTGGCGCGGAGCAGCATCATGCCGCGCACTTCGCGCTCGGGTAGCAGCGGCCCGACGCCGGACACGTGGCTGCGCACCAGGTTCACCTGCAGCTCCTCCAGCTGCGCGGGCTCGATCGCCACGTCTGAAAGCTTGCCGAATCCCGTCGTGACGCCGTACACGGGTTCGCCGCACGCTGCCGCCTTCTCTACCACGGCCCGGGTCCGTCCCATCCGCGCCTTCGCCGCGGGCGCCAGATCGACGCGCTCTCGCCTAACGGCTACCGCGAAGACATCGGCGATCGTCAGCGAGTTACCGTCGAGCGAGATCGTCACTGCTGGGCAGCGCCGGCCCGGCGATAGGTCTGCTTGTCGTAATCGAACTTGAGATCCGGCTGCGCCTTGAGCGCGATAAAGAAGCTGAACGCGAAATTACCATTCGGCGCCTTGGTGAACGCAAAGGTCGATCGCCAGTCGTGCAGATCGCGCTGCAGGCCGACGGTGTGGCTCGCAAATGCCTTCGCCTGAAAGTCGTAGTTGGTCCCCCACGTGGCGGACCATGTCGGCGTGATATTGAAGCTCATCTGCGACTGAACGGTTTCACGTGACGGTGTGCGCACGAACGGCGCTCCCACGACCTGCTCGAACGGAGTGGCGTTGGTCGGATTTCTCTGCTGCTCGATCAGGCACTGGTTGTACGTGATCGGGTTGAACTCGAAGATGCGGCAGTTGATCGCCGGGTCGAAATCGACGATGTTCCCTCCTATGGGCTGCCGCTGGCGCTGCGAGCTGAACGTGATGCTGCCCTGGAATCCCTGAGTCGCGGCCATTCCGCCGTACATGCGATCTCGCGATGCCACGCCAGCGACGGGGGTTGACCCCGCGCGCTGCGAAAGAGCGTCGTCGGCAGCGGGCTTCAGCCGCTCTATCTGGGGCGTCCGCTGCGGCACCGCCCGACCGAAAAGACGCGAGAACGCCGCGAATATCCCGGACTGCTGATCCAGCGAGAACGACGCGCTGAGGGTTTCCCTGTAGGGCTTGAACACGGCGGTGTCGCTGAGAAGGCTGCCCTGAAAGAGCGAGTAATCCGCGGTCAGACTGAACCCCGGCAGCAGATCCGACGCGAGGTCGTAGGACAGCCTCTCAGTCGCGAAGCCGGATCGCCCGGTCGCCCGCGCTCGCTCGAAATCGTACGCGAGTGGGGAAAAGTTGATCGACAGAAGGCGGATCTTCCGATCGTTCGCGCTCGATTTGTTGCCGGCCGTCGCGCTATCCCGCTCGCCGCGGAGCTTGGCCTCGATATTCTGCGAGATCTGCAGCTGGATCTGATTCTGGGCGAGCCCGCCGATGTAGTCGAACCTCGTTCTGTTCGTCGCTGCCAGAAACTCGTCGCTGACCACCGCAGCGGGCGCGTAGCTGTACGTCAGGCGGGGAGAGACGGAGTGCCGCAGCCGCTCGACTGGGCCAAGCCCCGGAAACAGGCCGAAGAAAGTCGGTGAAATCCCCAGACCATAGGTCGCGCGCTTGGACTGGCGAACGTACCTGCCGCCGGAAAACTGGCTACGCACCATGTAAGGAGACGGATCGACGTTGGTGAACGAGATCTGCGGCGAGACGTTCCACGTTCCCACCAGAAATCCCGGCAGTCCGATGCTGGTCTCCCAGTCCACGTCCGTGCGGTAGGTGCGGGAGAATACGCGCACCGCCGAGGCCCCGCTGTCGGTCCTGCTCGCCACTCGCACCGAGACCGGATAGTTGTCCTCGGAGTCCGTGGCGCGGAACGAGTTGGTCCAGGTGAAGCCGAAGATCTTGACCGGCGTGCTGAGCGTGGCGTTGGTGCTGCGTCGGTCGCCGCTCACCTTCACGCTGTCCACGCCGCCCGCAGTCGGCAGGTACCGAAACGATGTCGTGCCCGCCTGGTCAAGGTCGAAGTTCTGGTCGTTGATGACGGAAATCGAGGGTGTCCACTCGAGCCAGCGGGCCAGCGCGAGCGTCGGCGTGGACAGGTTGAAGTTCGGGAACTGCTGATCGACCTGATCGCGGCCGGGATACTGCCTGCGGTTGCCGCCGATCGTCATGAAAGCGGGACCGACCTTCTGCGAGTAGTTAGCCTGAGAGGAGATAGTCCCCATCACCTGCCGCGGATCGAAAGCGTTGGTCCGCTGGATGTACGTATTGGTGACGAAATTGAGATTGAAGCTCAGCTTCCGTGTCTGCGAAAAATCCTGCTGATGCGCCCACGACACCGCCGTATTCGTATTTCCGGTGCGCTGCCTGTCGTGTGACGTAGCGAGCCTTCCGGTCATGAACCGGCTCAGCCACCGGTACTGGAATTCTCCATTGTACTTGATCCAGCCGGGATCACCCTCGGTCGGTCGGGCCCCGCTACGCCAGTCGAGCCAGAGCCTCGCGTCGGAGTAGTCGCTGAGAGCGAAGTAATAGCCGACGTTGTCGACGTGACGGCGATAGCTCGGGCTGTTGCGAAAGATCTCGCTCACACCGAATCTCGGCGTGAGAATTCCGCTGCGCCTGCCTGAGCGTATGTCCTGGAACATGAATGGAAGCCAGAGAACAGGCACTTCCCCGATGTACAGCACGGCGGGCCTGGCGACGAGCAGCGTCTTCGACACCATCTTGATCCGGCCGGCCCTGAAATAGTAGTGCGGAACAGAGTCATCGCAGGTCGTGAAATCTCCTTCCCTCACGAAAAACGTCGTCGGATTCCGTCCCGTGGTATCGGAGACGAACGCGGCTTCGACGCCCGAGACGAACCACCGCTCGCCGCTCTCCACCGTGGTGCTGATGTTCGAAACGGTCCCGCGCCGGGTGGCGATGTTGTACGTCAGCGTCCCGCGGGACACCACGTCCTCCGCGTTCTGCGACGGGTCACGGAGGATGTTCGTGTCGCCGCGCACCACGATCAGCTTGGTCACGTCGCTGTACAGGATCGTGTCCCCGACGACCAGCGTCGCGCCGCGTCCGACCGCCGCCGGATCGCCGTTCAGGTCGAGCGTGCGCGTCTTCGCGTCGAACACGACACGCTCGCCCTGGTACCGGGTCGCGGAGTAACCACGCCTCTCCATCAGCGCGCGCATGACCGAATCCGTTTCGGCCCACTTCACAAGCTCCTTACGAGTCGAATCCCGCGCGACCGAGTCGCGGGCCGCACTGTCCGGGCGGGCCGTAACCCTCTGCGCGAACGCGCGGGGCGCCACTGCCGAGACGATCACGGCGCAAACCGCCGCACCCAGGAGCGCGCGACTGATCATGCCGAAACTCCGACGGTCGCCTGCTCCGCCTGCTCCGCCTGCTCCGCCTGCTCCGCCTGCTCCCGCGCGGCTGCCAGCGCCGCGCGCTTGCGCTTCCGCCGGTGCAGCGCCTTGGACATCACGACGCTCAGCTCATACAGGAAATAAAGGGGCACCGCGAGCGCAACGAGCGATGTTGGGTCCGAGCCCGGGGTCACGAACGCCGCGAGAACCAGCACCGCGACGGCAGCGTGTCGCCGGAATTTTACCAGCATATCGGGGGTGACGATCCCGATCGCCGTCAGCGCGAGGATCGCGATCGGGAGCTCGAACGCCACCCCGAACATCAGCGACATGCTGATGGCGAATCCGAAGTAATCGGAAGCCGTGATCATGGGGGTCATCGATCCCATCTGCAGCCCGAGCAGAAAGCTCATCGTCAGCGGCAGCACGACGAAAAACGACAGCGCCAACCCGGCGAGGAAGAGCACGAGCATACCCGCGACAACCGGAATGACCATTCGCTTTTCGTGCGGCAGCATGGCTGGCGACACGAACAGCCATAGCTGATAAGCAATGACGGGCGACGCGATGATCGCTCCCAGCACGAACGCCATGTCTATCATGATTCCGAAAACGTCGCCCGGGTGCGTGTACACGAGCGTAGCCCCGCGCAGATAAGGGCGGATCGGGCGCTGCAGAAATCCGATGATATCGACGCTCGTGATTATCGCGAACGCGATGATCACGCCACCGATGAACGCGCCCCCGGCGCGCATGAGTCGCTGGCGCAGCTCCTCGAGGTGATCGAGGAACGGCATCTCCGCAATGGGGGACCGCCGAGCCATGGCCGGGTGGGAGGCGTTACTGCAACGCGCGCAGCCTGTCGCGCGCCAGCGCCGCTTCGTCGGAGCGGGGGAATCTGCTGATCACTTCATTGTACAGCCGGCGCGCGTCGGCCGTGCGCCTCGCGCCTTCGGCGGCTACGGCTCGCTTGTACGTGGCCGTGGCCGCGCGCGGCGAGGAGGGATACGCCGTCGCAACCCGGGCGTACGCCTGCTCCGCAAGCTCGGCGTTCCCTTCCGCGGCATGTGTCTCGCCGACGTAGAACTGCGCCTCGGCCGCGACGTCGGCGTCCGGATATCGGGCGAGCAGGTCCTCGAACGCCGTGCGCGCCGCCGCGGTGCTGCCCCGGAGTAGCTGGTCACGACCGAGCTGGTAGAGCTGATTGGGGCCTGGCGCGCCCCCAGCGCCACCGGCAGGCGGCGTCCCAGTCCGCGTCTCGACGGCCGCTCTCAGCTCCTGCATCCGCGCCTGGCTCTGGCCGGCGAGCTCCTGGAGTCTGCGCGTCTCTTCCTCGACCGCCCTGAACCGTCCCTGCACATCAGCTCCCAATCGGGTCAATCGAGCAGAGACGGCGCTCATCGAATCCGTGAGCGACTGCATCGACCGCATCACTCGCTGGATCTCGATGCGGCGCGCTGAATCGCTCTGCGCGGCCTCCGCGCGCACCAGCATGATGTCCTGCTGGAGCACGGTGACGTCGCTCTTGCTCGCAATGCACCCGGCGAGCACCAGAGGAAGCGCGATCAGAGCGCGCGCGGCGCGGTTCGGCATATCAATCCGGTGTGTTGGCGACATTTGCATCGTTGGATAGGGTTGGCGCGAGGTGCGGCGACCAATCGGAGAGACGCGCGCCGGCGGCGCGCGTGAGCTGGCGCAGGCGTCCCGACTCCGTATCTACCACCCAAAGTTGTTGCACCCCGCTCCGGGTCGACGTGAATACCAGGTGCCTGCCGTCAGGCGCCCACGACGGGTCTTCGTTTATCCCTTCGCTCGTGAGCTGCTTGACTGCCCGGTCGCGAAGGTTCAGCACCATGATCTGGAACCCGCCTGCCATGGCCTGATATGCGATCAGGCGCCCGTCGGGTGACCATGCAGGGCTGGCTCGATAACTGGTGCTACCGTACGAGAACTCCGTAAGGAGCTGAACGTTGGTCCCGTCGGAATCCGAAATATATACCTGGGGCTGGCCCGCTCTCCCGGACATGAACGCGATCCGGCGGCCGTCGGGGCTGAACGAAGGCGAAGTATTGTCAGTGCCCCTCCCAACTGTGACCCTGCGGGCAAGCGCCAGGTTCGCCATCGAAACCGACACGATCTCAGTGCCGCCCTCGCGCGTCGTAGCCCACGCGAGATGCTCGCCGTCCCGCGAAAAGGCCGGGGTGATGTTGAGCCCCTCCGGCGTCGCCGGCACGACGCGGCGGACACCTGTCGCGAGGTCGTGCAGCTCGATGCGCGTTCCCGCCTCGCCATACCGGCTGTATGCGATCGTCCGGCCATCGGGATGCCAGACGGGCGACATGGTAAGCGCTCCGCGCGTCAGCTGCCGTTGGTTGGCGCCGTCACTGTCCACCATCCAGACGTCCGTGCGGCGCACGAACAGGACCCGGGACCGGGCGATACCGCGGGTGCCGGTGATCCACTGCTCGATCTCGTCGGCCATGCCGTGGATTTCCATGCGCCAGTCCCCGCTGGAGCGGGCGGCGCCCACCCGGAATCCGCCGGAGCGGAGCGGCGCGCGCGCGGCGACGTCGTGCACCTCGGCTCTGTATCCACCTGCGGCAGGCACGATCCTGACGATCGCGGCGGCGCCCAGGCGCGAGAAAAGCTGGTAGTTGATTCGGCGGCCGGCGGCCGGCGCAAGTCCGCGCAACGCTGCGCTGTCGAGCGCTATCACGGTAAGGCGGTCGCCGAAATCGAGATCCCGCTGCACGATGACGCGAACCGAGTCGCCCGGAACTGACTCCACCGGCAACACGATTACGCCGGGCTTGGTTCCCGCGCCGTAACTCAGGCCGATCCTCACCCCCTGCTGCCCGGTCGGCGTTCCCTGCGCGTCCGCCACGAGCGGCACTGCGGCGGGGAGAAGTCCGATGACCATGGCGCCCCTGAGAGCGCGAGCGATCATCTCAGGACCTGGGGGTCGAAGCTGAACACGACAGGGAGAACGTCATCGCTAAAGCCCTCGGGCAACGGCCCGAACGCACGCGCGGTCGCGGCTGCTTCGACGGCGCCCTGCGCCTCCAGGTCGAACGGATAAGAGCCGGAGCGCGTGATGAACCGCAGGTTCGACACGGTGCCGTTGCGATGAATCAGGAACATCACCTCCGCTTTGAGCCGCGAGCCGACATCGGGCGGCTCGAAGCGCAGCGCGATCTGACGCACGATGTTGTTCAGGTACACCGGGAAGGGGAATTCGATTCCCCCGGTCTGTACCGTCGCTACGTCAGTCCCGCGACCACCCGTTGGCCCTCCGCCGGCGCGCGCTGCGGGAGTGCGCGGCTGTGCCGCCTGCGCGCTCGCCGGAGTCGCGCGGCGCGGCGCGGTCACTGGCGCCCGCTCGGGCGACGGCATCTGCTGAACGGGCTGCTCTGCAGCCGGGCGCGGCGGGGCCGTCTGGGCGGGCGTCGGTGGCGCGGTCGTGACCTCGCCTATTGCGCGCGGGCCGGCCGGCGCCGCGACAATATTGACTCGATAGATCGGCGGCAGGACGATCGGCGGCTCACGGTCCCGCACGACAAATAATGCGGCGAGGGCGGCCGCGTGGACGAGCGCGGATGCCACCAACGGGCCCGCGAAGCGCGCGTCACGGTTGTTCACGGCGCGCGCGGCTGCCCTTCCGGCCGTTGGTCCGGTTCCGCGATCAGCCCCACGTCGCCTACGCCCGCGGCGCGCATCACGCTTAACACGCGAACAACGCTCCCGTAGGGCACGCCCTGATCGGCTCGAAGGTATACCCCCTGCGCTGCGCGGCCCTGCGCCAGAGCCCGGAAGCTCGCACGAAACTCCTCATACGTGAGCTCCGAATCCTCGACGAAGATCGCGCCTGCGCGATTCACCGTTACGGTGAGGCCGCTCTTCTGGTCCAGCGGCCGCGCCTCCGCGCGCGGAAGCGCTACGTCCACTCCGCCCTGCATCATCGGAGCGGTGATCATGAAGATGATCATGAGCAGCATCATGACGTCGATGAGACTCACGACGTTTATTTCCGCGTTGAGCTGCATCCGCTCCCGCCGAGCCCTGCGCATCAGATACGGCCTTCGTGCACCATCAGCGCGATTATTTCCGAGCTGAATCCTTCGAACATGCCTTCGATCCGGTTGAGCCTGCTCGCGAAGATGTTGTAGCCGAATACGGCCGGAATGGCGACAGCGAGCGCGAGTGCCGTCGCGACCAGCGCTTCGGCGATACCCGGCGCGACCGCGCCGATGTTGCCGGATCCCTCGCGGGCCAGACCGAGAAAGGCCCCGATGATTCCGAGCACCGTTCCGAACAACCCGATCAACGGGCTGGCGGAGCCTATCACGGCCAGCGCCGGAATGAAGCGACCCAACCTGTCCCGCTCCGCGCCCGCTTGGGCGTCGAGCACCATCCGCAGCGCTTCGACCTGAGACCCGCTCAGCCTTCCTGCGCGCTCCGCCGTCGGCGACAGCCCGGGCGTCGTTTGCGATAGATAGTGCATCGCGCGGTCCACGATGCGCGAGTACGAGCTGTCACCGGTGCGATGCACGATCCTGCTGGCTTCGTCGAGCGTGGTGACGCGCGTCAACTCCTCCGAATGCTCCAGCCCGGCCGCCGTGACACGCCGATACTCGCGCCATTTGAGAAACATGATCGCCCAGCTCGTGAACGAGAGGAAGACGAGGAGCACCAGCACGGCTTTCGCGGCGGGAGTCGTGTGAAGAACCAGCTCCGTCAGCGTGGAGGGGACGGCCTGTCCGATTTGTAGAATCACGATTTCTCTATAGCTCAGGTGAGACGATTGGCGACGTACCACTCGTACGTAACGGCGAGGCCATCCTTCAGCGAGACCTGCGGCTCCCAGCCCAACACCTTCCGCGCTTTGTCGATCGAAACGAAAGATTCCTGCTGCTCCCCGACCCGCGCGCGCACGAGCTCGACTGGCAGATCAGTACCCGCGGCAGCCTGTAGAAGTGCCGCGATATCCCGCATACTCGTTCCGACCATCGTGCCGACGTTGAACGCTCTCGAGTCGAGCCGCTCCACGGGTGGGAGGTCACGGGTCGCGGCGTGCCACGCCGCGTCCACTATATCTGACACGAAGGTGTAGTCCCGGGTTTGCAGGCCGTCTCCAAAGATGGTCAGCGGCCGCCGCTCGATAATGCGATCGCAGAAGATGCCGATCACGCCGGCTCCGCTGTGCGGATCCTGCCGCGGGCCATAGACGTTGCCGAATCGGAGGGACGCGTAATCGAGTCCATATGTGCGCCCGTAAAACGCCAGGTAGTACTCAACGGACAGCTTCGAGACACCGTATGGCGAATCCGGATCCTTGGGAATCGTCTCCACGTGTGGCGGAGCTTCGAAATCGCCGTAGAGCGCGCCGCCCGTGGACGTGTACACGAACCGCGGACTGCTTCCGCTCCGCCGAATCGCCTCGAGGAGATTCAGCGTGCCCGTCACGTTGCTCACCGCGTCGAAGACGGGGTCCGCCACGCTCTTGCGAACGTCCATCTGCGCTGCGCAGTGCACGATCACATCGAAGCCCGCACCGGCGACGAGTTTGCCCGCCGCCGGCGAGTTGATGTCGAGCTCGTGGAGCTCAGCGGCCGGCGACACGTTCCCGGGGCTCCCGGCGGACAGGTCGTCGACTACGTGGACCTCGAATTCCTCGGCGAGGAGCCGGTCCGTCACGTGCGAGCCTATGAAGCCGGCGCCGCCCGTAACAAGCGCGCGCCGCATTACGCGCTGTCCCGCGATGAATCGGCCGGCTCGCCCGGAGGACGGACTGTCTCCCCCGTCGGCTCGGCTTCGAGGGCAAACAGGTATCGCGCCGCGTCGATAATCCCGAGCCCAACGCCGTTCCCCGCCGCGGCCCGGAGCCTGACGGTCGGCTCGTGCAGAAACTTGTTCATGAGCGCCCGCGAAAAATGATCGACCGCCGCGGCCTGTTCGGGACTCAGGCTTCCGAGCCGCTTGCTCGCCGCCGCCAACTCCGCGCGACGCACGCGATCCATCGCGTCGCGAAACTCGGTCAGCACGGGAACGGTGGCCAGCCCCGTTAGCCACTGCCAGTACTTCTCTCCCTCGGCTTCGATAATCCGTCCAGCAGCGGGCAGATCCTCGCCCCGGCGGTCCAGCGCGGCGGCCGCGGCCGCCCTGAGATCGTCGAGGTCGTAGAGAAAAACATTGTCCATCGAGCCTACGCCGGGCTCGACGTCCCGCGGAAGAGCGATGTCGAGCACGCACAGCGGTCTCCCGCCGCGAGCCGCAAGGGTGGGCGCTATGTGGGCCTCACTGACGACCGGATGGGGCGATGCAGTCGAGGTGAGGAGCACATCCACGTCGTGCAGCCGGGACCAGGCCTCCTCATATCGCAACGCCTGCGCGCCATACCGCGCGCCGAGCTCGGCGGCCTTGTCGTACGTCCGGTTCGCCACGATCGCGACCCTCACACCTTCGCTGGCGAAGCAGGCGAGCGCGAGCTCGGCCATTTCACCGGCGCCGAGCACCATGGCGCGCCTGCCGTTCAGCGACCCGAATATCTTCTTCGAGAGCTGCACTGCCGCCGAGCTTACCGACGCTGCTCCCCGGCCGATCCCTGTCTCGGTTCGAACCCTCGACGCGACAAGCAGCGAAGTCTGGAAGAGCCGGTTCAGCACGACGCCAGCGTGCTCCCGGCAGGACTCCCATGCGTCACGCACCTGGCCGTGGATCTGCGCTTCGCCCAGGATCATCGAATCCATTCCGGCAGAGACGCGAAAAAGGTGCGTGACGGCTTCGCGGTCCCGTCGCACCGACAGGTACTGACTCGCGTCGCTCCCGAGATGCCGGGAGAGAACGTTCGAAATAGCGCCCGCGCATTCCTGCTCGCCCTCGACGACGTAGATCTCCGTCCGATTGCACGTCGAGAGGAGCGCCGCCTCGTGCGCGCCGCAGGCCGCCGTGATCTCGTCCAGAAGCGAGACCGTCGCAACGGGCGGAATGGCGAGCTTCTCACGCACCGCGAGCGGCGCAGTATGGTGGCTCGCGCCCACGACGATCACCGCCACGGCGTGGCCTTCTCGTCGAATCCACCGCGCTCGACGAGATCGCAGAAGTCGGGTGACACAAGATCGTCAGCCAGAGCGCGCCAGCCGTCGGGCTGTCCGCGGGCGAGCAGCGCGGTCCGCGCCGTCATGAGAAATTCGAGCGCGTCCGCGTAACGCTGGTCGAATTGCCTGGCGATGACATCCCGCACACGTGTGGCTGCAACGGGAACACCGGCGACTACCCCTACCGTCAGATCGCCCGCGCGGTGCACCGCCATCGTAGAGAAGCTTCCGCCGGACGGCAGGTCCGCCCGGTTCACGAGCTTTCCCATCGCTCGCGCATCAGCGACGACTCTCTCGTTCACGCTGGCATCGTCCGTCGCGGCCACCGCCAGCGTGGAGCCATCGAGGTCACCCGATTCGTATGGCCGCGCTTCCAGCCGCAGGCGATCGCTCATGTCCGCCCTCTCCCGCAGCTCGCCCGAGATCGCAGGCGCTATCACGCGAACGCTCGCGCCCGCGGCGAGAAAGGCGACCGCCTTCCGGGTAGCGACCCTGCCCCCTCCAATAACGACGACCGTGACATCCGCGGCGTGGAGCGCGATCGGAAGCACGCTCACAGGAATTGCCCGCGGTTCTCCGCGGTGAGCCGGAACACGACGTACAGGACCAGGACAAGACCGAACGTGACCGAGGACAGCTCTGCCGCGCGCTTGGGCGGGAGCCTGCCGGCGAGCCGCCCGAGCGCCAGAACGGCGATTCCGAGCCACGCCGCGATACCCCAGACGAGCTGAGTCATCACCACGGACCGGTACGCGATCGAGTACGCCGCGGCCAAGCCGATACCGAGTGTCAGAACAAGGAACCCGCCCATTGCCGCGACATGGTTCACCCGATCCAGCGTCGAGAGCGGCGGAAACGAACGAAACACCGCGCCGAACCGGCGGGACTTGAGATCCCGGTGAGCGACGAGGTACATCGTGCCGGCCGCAGCAGCCGTCGCGTACGCCGCGAGCCCGGCGAACGCGAGCACGATATGGAGGAACAACCAGACCGCCCGCGCTCCGCCTGGATCCATTACGGGTTGCATTCCCGCGATGTTGCCGGCGGTCGCCGCGACGGCGGCGAGCGGTGCCGCGAACAGCGTGAGACTGACCTCGCGGGCCACGGCTTCAACCAATAGCAGCGCGAGCGCGACAGTGAAGCCGGCAAAGGAGAGCGACGGGCCGAGCCCGCTCAACGCTCCGGCGCCGGCGACGCGCGAGAGCAGTACGATTGCCGCACCGTGGGCAATTACTCCCGCCGCGAGCACGCCGAGCACGCCGCTAACTGGAGCGCGCATGGGGCGGGCAAGCGGTGCGGCGGCGAGAGCCGCGGCGGCCGCATAGCAGGAGATGGCAATGAAGTGGGCGACGTGAATCATCGGCGCCCAAATCTAACCCCTAAAAGCGGTCCTCAGTCCTGATTCCCCTGCGAGCCATCACCGACTTCATGGCACCCGCGCCGAAAGCCGTGCCCGCATTCCGATCGATATGGTCGGCAGTTGCTGATCAACGACGATCGCTGTCGCCGCGTAGGGCGTCACACGAACGACCTGCGCCAACGCAGCCGGCTCGGGAGGCCTTGTCGAATCCGCGATGCCGCGACTTGTCTGGTCGATCAAAGTGAATCTGTCGCCGACCCGCGCGGTCCCCGGCGCAACGTCGAGGAAGACATAGTGCTGCAGCGACGGTAGCACCGGGTCATTGTGAATCCAGACGATCCTCCCTTCGACCGCGTCCATCGACGCCAGAGCCGGCCTCTCGCTCGCCGGCAATGCCGGCGTGTACGCCAGGATCGCCTGCCCGATCACGATCGTTCCGAACTGCCGGATGATGCGAGCCGCCACCGGTAGCCCGGGCCGCGCTTCCACGATCCGGAGGATCGCCGTGGGAATCGCGAGGCGAGCGCTGTCCATCACGGGCGGGCCGAGCGCGAGCGAGATAAACCGGGCGCCGACAACCGCCGCCCCCGATCCCGGCGGCGGTGTGATGTACACGACGTCGTTCAACTGGAAACGCCGGTCCCGCACGCTCATCGCAATACCTGGCCGCTCCGCGGTGCCGACAATCTCTCCGGCGAGCATGGGCCCCTTGTCGCCGACGACGAACGGAGCAGCATCGATCTCGCCCGGTCGGACGCCGCCCATCCTCGCGCGCGCTTCCACCTCGAATCGTGGCCCGACGCGCGCGACGCCGCCCGACGCGAAGATAGTCGTCGCGGAAGGTGCCGCCACAGTACGAATGGTGGTGACGACGTTCCCCGCGCGCGCTGCGTCGGCGAGCGCATCCGCTCTCACAGCGCTCGTCGCGATCCTGATGACCTCTCCGGGATAGATCCAGTGAGGGTTCTCTACGACGTCCTGGTTTCGCCGGAAGATCTCCGGCCACCTGTACGGATCATTGAGATACCGGGCGGCGATCCCCCAGAGCGTGTCGCCGGTCTTCACGGTGTGCGTCACTTCGCTGACGGAATCGGCGGGAGGCGGCTCAGCCTGCGCAGCCGCGGCCCGGGCCGACAAGAGTGCGAAAGCGATTGCCAGGAGGACGGAGAGACTGATCGGAGCTTTCACGGTCGGGAGGCTCAGAGGAAGGATCACAAAAAAGGACGAGTCAGCACGGGCAACCGTAAAACCTGCTCCTGGAATAATCCAACCGCGATGCAAGCTGTGGGTTGGATTATTCCAGGATCATGCTGACGCAGCTATCGCCTAGAACGGCAGATCATCATCCGTGTCTTCGAGCGCCGCTGGGAAATCCTCGAAGTCGCCACCCGCTGCGGCCCCCGCCCCCGCGCTCGCTCCAGCCTTCGCGGCAGTTGGCGCGCGCCGAGCGCCGCCTCCGGCGTCAAAATCGCCGCCGCCGCCGCGCGCACCGCCGAGCATCACGAGGTCCCGCACGTTGATCTCGGTCGTGTAACGCGTCTGGTTTTCCTTGTCCTGCCACTGCCGGTACTCGATCTCACCTTCGATGTACAGCCGGTCGCCCTTCTTGACGTACTTCTCGACGACGTCGACCAAGCCGCCGCCACCTTTCTTGTTCCACACGACGCACTTGTGCCACTCGGTCTTCTCCTGCTTCTCGCCGTTCTGTCCGCTCCAGCTGCGGCTGGTAGCGATCGAGAAAGTCGCCACCCGATTCCCATTGGTGGTCGACCGTATCTCGGGGTCGCTGCCCAGGTTCCCGATCAACATGGCTTTGTTCAGACTGCGGCCCACGTAGCCTCCTCGCGAAAAGTGTCAGACGGACCAGCCGTCACTGTATATGGCCTGTCATCGAAGCTCCGGCAGCTACGAACCGATGCGCCCGCAACCAGAACCATTCCGGCGAAGCCATGGAGATGTCTCACGGCTCGACCCTCTGAAGAATAAGCGCGTCTTCGACCGGCCGCTGATAGTAGCCACGACGGCGGCCTACCTCCTCGAAGCCGTGCGATTCGTACAGGCTCCGGGCAGCTTCGTTCGATGCCCGTACCTCCAGATAAACGGTCCGGACCCCCTGCTCCGCCGCCGAATCGAGGACCCACCGGAGCAGCGCGCTCCCGAGTCCCCGGCGCCGCGACCCCCCGGCGACAGCCAGGTTCAACAGCTCGGCTTCGTCGGCAGCCCTGATGAGCACCGCATAAGCCCCGAGAGACCCCTCGCCGGGGGTAGCCTCGCCAATGACGAACGTCACTCCTGGCCGGCCGATGAACGACTCGAACGATTCACGCGGCCACGGATCGCTCTTGAAGCAGGCGAGCTCCAGCGCCGCGACGGCGTCCAGATCCCGCCCTTCGGCTGGTCGCACGAGGAGCCCGCCGGGGCTTACCACGCCAGCGGCCGGCCGTGCGCGGCCTCCCATTTCACCTGCGCCTCGGCCGCGCGTCCGTAGTCGGGCTCCCAATCGCTCAGATCGACAGCGCCTGCTCGAAGGATCGAGCCGAGCATTCGCGCCACGCTCGAGGCGCGCGGAGCGCCGTCGATGAGCGTAGCTCCAGCCGCGCGCGCATCTTCCGCGACCGCGTTTCGCGGGACGATTCTCACCGGTGAGGCCGCGCGGATCTCGCCGTCGCCGGCGATGTCGAACACAGCCGCAAATACCTCGTCACGCATGGCGTCCAGTGCCGCGGCGTAACGACGGCCTTTCTCCGCCGTTACCGATCCGGCGACGACCAGCGCGAGCGAAGACACCGCGAACATCGGAAGGCCTCGCGCGTGACAGATGCCTTTGGCAATGGATGCGGCTATGCGAAGGCTCGTGAAGCTTCCAGGGCCCTCCCCGCAGACGACGCGACGTATGCTCGCGATTCCACCGGGGAGCGCGGACACGCACGCCGCTACTGCCGGCATCAGTCGCTCCTCATCCCGCCCCCGCATCTCCACGTCCCGCGAGGCGACCACGTCCGCGCCGTGGATAACGGCGACGCTCCCCGCGTAAGTCGACGCCTCCAGCGCGAGCGTGTGCCCTTCCGCAAGGGAACTCATTGGATGCTCGCCGTCATCCGGAGCGAGCGTCAACCAGCAAGGAGTATCCGGCGCGATGCATCGCCGGGCTCGTACTCGAGCGCGATCGGCACGTGCGCGGGGAAGCGCACGCCCGCGCGCTCCGGCCACTCGACGATCACCAGCGCCTCCGCATTGACGATCTCGTCCCAGCCGAGATTCGTGAGCTGGGCCTCGCTCTCGAGCCGATAGAGGTCGATGTGATACACGACGGAGCGGGAAGAATCGTACTCCTGAACGAGAGAATAGGTGGGGCTCGTGACCGTGGCGGTGACGCCGTAGCCGGCGCAGATAGCCTGCGCGAGCGTCGTCTTCCCAGCGCCAAGCTCTCCGCTGAGCGTGACTACGAGCGGGGCAACCGCGGCCTGGCCAAACCGCACGCCCCACTGCCGCAGCTCGGCTTCATCCAGCACGAGTCGGCTTTCGGCCGCAAGCGGCGGCACGAGCGGCCTGCTCATCCCGCGGCCTTGATCCCTGCGAGAGAGCCGCGCGGTCTCACCGTCGTTCCGTCGGCGTGCGCGCGGATCTCGAAAAGCTCGTCACGGATGCGCGCCGCGGTCTCGAAATCCAGGCTCGCGGCAGCGGCCTTCATGTCCGCCTCCAGCCGCTTCACCATCGTTTCGACGTCTTCCTTGCTGCCGTACCTGCCGGTGCCGGCTTCGGCGACCCGCCGTGCGGTGCGGTCCTCCTCGCGCGCGTCGCTCCCCTCCCTCGCATCGGCGACGCGCGTGCTGAACCGGACCTGGTCGACGCTCTTGATCACGCCAATGGGCGTGATGCCGTGCTCGACGTTGTACGCCTGTTGCGTAGCCCGTCTTCGCCCCGTCTCGTCGAGCGCGCGCTGCATCGATCCGGTTATCCTGTCCGCGTAGAAAATCGCGCGGCCGTTCACGTGCCTCGCGGCGCGCCCGACCGTTTGGATGAGCGACCGCTCACTTCGTAGAAACCCCTCCTGGTCGGCGTCGAGTATCGCCACGAGCGACACCTCCGGGAGATCCAGCCCCTCGCGCAGAAGGTTGATTCCGACGAGCACGTCGAAGTCGCCGAGCCGCAGCCCGCGCACGATCTCCATCCGCTCGATGGCGTCGATGTCGGAGTGCATGTAGCGGACGCGCACGCCCATCTGCTGCAGATAATCGGTCAGATCCTCGGACATGCGCTTCGTGAGGGTCGTGACCAGCACTCGCTCGCCGCGGCGCTCGCGAATGCGAATCTCGTTGAGCAGGTCATCCACCTGGCCCCGCACGGGACGGATGTCGATCTCCGGGTCCACGAGTCCCGTCGGGCGGATGATCTGCTCGACCACGACTCCCTCCGACAGCCGGAGCTCGATGTCGCCGGGCGTCGCCGACACGTTGAGAGCCCGCGGCGTGAGGGCGAGAAACTCGTCGAACATCAGCGGCCTGTTATCGAGCGCGCTGGGCAACCTGAAGCCGTACTCGACCAGCGTCAGCTTGCGCGCGCGGTCGCCGTTGAACATGCCGGATATCTGCGACAGAGTGACGTGCGACTCGTCTACGACGACCAGGAAATCGTCCGGGAAATAATCGAACAGACAGGCGGGCCGCTCGCCCGCGGACCGGTCGGCGAGATGCCGGGAGTAATTTTCGATCCCCGCGCACGTGCCGATCTCCAGCATCATCTCGATGTCGAAGTTCGTGCGCGACTCGAGTCGCTGGGCCTCCAGCAGCTTGCCGGTCGCCTTGAGCTCGGCGAGCCTGTCGGCCAGCTCCGCGCGGATCGTTGCGACCGCGCGCTCGATCACCGGCCGCGAGGTGACGAAGTGCTTCGCGGGATAGATCGCAGTCTTGTGGAGCGAGCTGATCGACGCCCCCGTCAGCGGATCGATCTTGCTGATGCGCTCGACCTCGTCGCCGAACATCTCGATGCGGACGCCCTGCTCCTCGTACGCGGGGAATATCTC
>JBPCJJ010000003.1:0-7439 GCA_051005405.1 Gemmatimonadaceae bacterium
CCTTTCTGGCCCTGAACCACGTCGAACTCTACGCGCTCGCCTTCAGCCAACGACTTGAAGCCGTTGCCCTGAATGGCCGAGTGATGAACGAAGCAGTCCTTGGAACCGTCTTCGGGCGTGATGAAACCAAAGCCCTTGTCGTCGTTGAACCACTTCACTGTGCCGGTCGTACGCATGCGATAACTCCTGTAATGTTTGTTGCTGTCGGAGTCCGGTATGCCGTACGTGCCGACTACAACGTGTCGTGATCATGACCCTCACGGTGGGCTTCCGCCGACTCCACCGGCAAATGCCGGCTTCGAACGACTAGCGGAATGAAAAAAGGGACTGCGCGAGAAACCCGGCAGGCCCTAGTCTCGAATAATGTCCGCACACCCTTTTCTGTGGTGCGCGTGTCGCCTAATAAAATAATAATCAGTTCTGGCTCGGGACACAACCGCAAGGCCGCCGCGGGCTGGAAGATCGTCCCGAGCTCGGCGAACGTTATGTGACACGAACTTATGGTTATCATGCCTTCGCGCGAGCCCCCCGCGCTTGAATGCCCGCTCTGCGGCACCCCGGGAGCCGAAAGTCACTTCCGGGAGGCCAGCCGGGAATACTGGCGGTGCGGCATCTGCGAGCTCGTCTTTCTGTCGCCTTCCCAGCGCCTCTCGCGAGAAGATGAGATCGCCCGCTACGCGCTGCACCAGAACAGCTTCGGTGATCCGGAGTATCGGAAGTTCCTGTCGCGGCTGGCCGAGCCGGTGATTGAGCGGGTCCGGGTTGGATCCTCAGGGCTGGACTACGGGTGCGGCCAAGCTCCGGTGCTCGCGCTGATCCTGTCGGAGAGCGGACGGCCGACCGCCGCGTACGATCCCGTGTTCCGCCCCGATGAACAGCTGCTCGAAGCGACGTACGACTTTGTGACCTGCTCCGAGGTCGTCGAGCATGTGCACGATCCTCACGCGCTGCTCGATCGTTTCGCACGCCTGGTCAGGAGCGGGGGAAAGCTGGCGATCATGACGGAACTAAACGCTGCGCGCGTTCCGTTCGGCGAGTGGTGGTACCGTCGAGATCCGACCCACGTTTGCTTTTACGGCGAGAGCACGATGCGGTGGATTGCGCGCGAGCGTGGTTGGGGGTTGGAGATGCCAGCGAGGAACGTCACGATCTTTACGGCCTACGGGGACGGCTCGAAGGGATCCTAGCCGTTAGTGCTGAGTCGCTCAGTGCTCAGCCGGAAGTACGGGCGGAGGAGCCCCGACAGTGAATGAGTAGAGTGGATGGAAATTGATGATTCCTCGCGCGAATCGGTTGGCTACCCTGGGGCTATGCAGGATTATCACCGCCTACTGGTATGGCAAAAGGCGCACGACTTGACCCTCAACGTCCATCGCGCCAGCAGATCCTTCCAACGCTCGGGCTGCGTTGGGCTCCGGGGACAGCTTGTTCGAGCCGCGGAATCTGTTCCGACCAATATCGTAGAGGGTTGCTTCGCGGCCACGCCAAAGGAGTTCGCCCGCTTCCTTGACATCAGCATCAAGTCCACGGGCGAGGTCGAGTACCAACTGCAACTAGCAAGGGACTACAACGTATTGCCCCAAGATCGGTACACTCTACTCACCGCTGCCACGATTGAGGTCCGGAGGATGCTCGTCGGGCTACGAAAAAAAGTGCTCACGCCACCATCGCCGGTCTCGCTGGTACTACCTACTCGCGACTGAGTTACTCAGTGCTAACAGCTAGGATCCCGTTGTGAATCCCCGTAGTCAGATATCGACCGCAATGTGTCTCCATTTCCCCTGATTGAACCTCACCACGCTCAACCCGCACCTCGTCGCGTGCCCCACGAGGATCGCCAGCCAGATGTGCAACGGCTGCAGCGTCCCCAACCGCTCGATCACGAAGCAGATCCCAAGTGGCACCGCCACCTGGGATACGATGGATATGTAGAGCGGGCTCTTCGTGTCACCGGTCCCCTGCAGCCCGCCGGTGTACGTCAGGGCGACCGCGATGAAGATTCCCGACACGCTGAGCACTCGCAGAAGCTGAACCCCGAGCTCGACCACCGTCGGCTCGTTCATCCCGAACACCGCCAGCAGCTGCCGCGGGAAAAAGAGAAAGAACACTCCGATCAGCGCCGCGCCCGTAGCGCCGATCTTCGCCGCGACGTGCACCGCTTCGTCGGCCCTGTCGGGATGCCCCGCGCCGAGGTTCTGCCCGGCCACCGCTGCGGCCGCCCCCATGAGCCCGACCGACGTCCAGGTAATCAGGGAGAAGAGCTGTGAATACGACACCGCGAACGCCGCCTGCGCCGCCGCGCTCTGCGCGAGCGAGCCGATGTACGCCAGCATGAACAGTCCGCCGACGTTCATCGCGATCCCCTGGATCCCGGTAGGCAGCCCGAACCGGAACAGCGCGCGAATGATCCCCCAGTCAGGTCCGTATCCGCCGCGCTTCGGAAAGGAGATGACCCACCCTCCCCGCTTGAGCTGCACCAGCGCGTAGCCGACCACCAGCGTCGAGGCGAGCACGGTTCCCATGGCCGCGCCCGCGGTGCCGAACGCCGGGATCGGACCGAGCCCGCGTATTAGCACGACGTTGAACGCGATGTTGAGCGCCGTCAGCGTGATCCCGAGGATCATCGGCGTGCGCGCGTCGCCGGCCGAACGCAGCGCCCCGCTCAGCATGAAGAAGAGGAGCATCCCGCTGCTGAACAGGAACATGATCCGCAGATACGGCAGCGCCTCGGCCTTCACCGCCGGCTCGGCATTGACGAAGTCGAGCAGCCACGGCGCCGTGACGTAGCCGATCACCGCCATGGCCAGCGACATCGCCAGAGCGGTGATGAACGATTGATACACGGTGCGGTTGACCTTGGCTTCGTCGCCCGCGCCGGCAAAGCGCGCAACCAGCACGCTCATGCCGGAAAACAGCGAAGTGATGAAGATGATCACGATGATCATGATCTGGCCGGCGACGCCGATCCCCGCGTTGGCGGCGAATCCCACGTAATGGCCGACCATAATGTGATCCACGATCCCCTGCGCGCCGCCGATGATGTTCGTCAGCATGGTGGGCCAGGCGATCTTCCATACCGCCCGCGGAAGCGGGCCGGCCACGATGGAGCGATCGTACCGCGCGGAGGGCGCGATGGGGATGATGGGAGTTGCCGCCGGCGTGTGCTCGCCGGTTGGGGCCGTCGCGTCCGTCAAGGCGGAGTGCTCAAGGTGCGGTAAAGGTGTACCGGACCGCGCTCGCGCGAAAGCGCCGCTCTTGAACGGCCCCGAACCTGCGACAGCTTGCGGCATGACAACGCCGGAACGGTACGCCGCTGTACGCGCCCAAACAGAAGCATTGTGCAAGCCACTCGAAACCGAAGATTACGTCGTGAGCTCGATGGTGGACGTGAGCCCGACCAAGTGGCACCTCGCGCACACGAGCTGGTTCTTCGAGACGTTCGTGCTTCGGCCGCATGCGCCGTCGTACGTTCCGCTCGACGAGCGTTATGCCTACCTGTTCAACTCCTATTACGTCCAGGCCGGCGAGCGCCACTGCCGCGCGCAACGGGGGCTCGTCACCCGGCCCACCGTCTCCGAGGTCTACGAATACCGCGCGCATGTGGATGAAGGGATGCGCGCGCTGCTTCGTGCGATCGCCGGAGATGCTGCGCATCCGGCGGCGTCGCTGGCAGAGATCGGGCTCAACCACGAGCAGCAACACCAGGAGCTACTGCTCACCGATATCAAGCACGTCTTCTGGACGAACCCGCTGCGGCCCGCGTACCTGCCGCGCCCGGCGGAGCCGTCCGACACGCCGCCGCTGAACTGGGTCGACGTCGCCGAGGGCGTGTACCGGATCGGACACGACGCGGAAGCGCCCGGCGCCGGCTTCGCGTTCGACAACGAAAGCCCGGCGCACAGGGTGTTCTCGGAAGGTTTCCAGTTGGCGGCACGGCTCGTGACCAACGCGGAGTACCTGGAGTTCGTGGAGGACGGCGGGTACGAGAAGGCACCGCTCTGGCTCTCCAACGGATGGGCGACCGTGCAGCAGCGTGGCTGGAAGGCCCCGATCTACTGGGACCGCGGCGCGGACGGCTGGACCGAGTTCACCTTCGCCGGGACCCGCCCGATTGACCCGGCCGAGCCCGTGTGCCATCTGAGCTACTACGAGGCTGACGCGTTCGCGCGCTGGGGCGGCCACCGCCTGCCGACGGAGATGGAGTGGGAGATCGTCGCGGTAACGGCGCCGGTCGAAGGGCGCTTCGTCGAAGCCAGGAGCTTTCATCCCGGTCCCGCGGACGCGGGCACGGACGGGCCGCAGCAACTGTACGGCGACGTTTGGCAGTGGACGCAGAGCCCGTACGTCGCGTACCCCGGGTACTCGCCTGCTCCGGGCGCGATCGGCGAGTACAACGGGAAGTGGATGAGCGATCAATGGGTGCTGCGCGGCGCGTCGTGCGCGACGCCGCGATCGCACGCGCGCGCCACGTACCGGAACTTCTTCCCCTCCGACGCGCGCTGGCAGTTCGCTGGGATCCGGCTGGCGAGGGACGCATGACCTCGGCGCCGGACGTCGTCATGAGTGGATCGGCGGCGGGTGGAATGCGCGAGGCCGCGCTGAGCGGACTGCGCGGGATTCCCAAGACGCTCTCCCCTGCGCTCTTCTACGACGAGACGGGCGCCGCGCTGTTCGAGCGCATCACGACGCTCGACGAGTACTACCTCACTCGCGCCGAACTCGAGATCCTGCACGCGCGCAGCGGCGTGATCGCGGCACTCGCCGGTGCCGGCTGCGCGTTGATCGAGTACGGCAGCGGCGCGGGAGTGAAAGTCAGGTTGCTGCTCGACGCGCTCGAGACTCCCGCGGCGTACATCCCGATAGACATCTCGCGCGCCCAGCTCGCGCGGGTTGCGGCCGAGATCGCGGCCGAATATCCGGGCATCGCGGTGGATCCGCTGAACGCGGACTATTCCGCTCCTTTCAAGCTGCCCGACCTGCCAAGGCGAGCCCGCCGCGTGGCATTCTTCCCCGGATCCACGATCGGAAACTTCCATCCCACGGAAGCCGCGGCCTTCCTGCGGCGCGTGCGGCGCGTCGTGGCACCGGACGGCGCGCTGATCCTTGGGGTGGACCGCCGCAAGGACCCGAGCATACTGCTCGCGGCCTACGACGACAGCGAGGGCGTCACGGCCGCGTTCAACCTCAACGTTCTGGACCGGCTCAATCGCGAGGTGGGCGCGAACTTCGACCGCGGGTCGTTCCGCCACCGCGTCGAGTGGAACGACACGGCGAGCCGTATCGAGATGCATCTGGAGAGCGCGAAGCCCCAAACGGTACGCGTGGCGGGTCAGCCGATCTCGTTCGAGCGCGGCGAGACTGTCTGGACCGAGTCTTCATACAAATACGACCGCCCTCGACTGGACCGGCTTGTGGAGGAGAGCGGATTAAGGATGGCAAGGCTCTGGACTGACGCCGCCGAGCGCTTTTGGGTTGGGTTTCTAACAGTAGCTGGCGAAGGGGACGTGAGAGGAGGGCACGGCCGCTAGACGAGCGCCCGCCCGCCGATACCCATGCATGGATATCAATTCAGAAGACGAATCTAGAGCGGGCGACCGGGCTCGAACCGGCGACGTCCAGCTTGGGAAGCTGGCATTCTACCAACTGAATTACGCCCGCATGAAGTGAAACTTAGAAGCGCTCTTGGCCATTGGCTATTGGCTGTTCGCGAAAAACCTAGGGTAGCCAGCCTTTGACGCGGTAGTTCATGGTTCCCGCGAACTCATATATCCACCACTTGAACGCAGCCACGCGGTCGCCTGGCGCATCCAGCGTCCTGAAGCCGACAGCGCGCGATTCCGCTGGAACGCACGTCACCCGGAGCCCGGCCTTCTCGAAGGTTCCGCAAGCTCTTCTGGAATGCGGCGCCGAAGTCACGACCGCGACCCTGGTCCAACGCTGCTGCCTCGCGAGCTCCCGTACGCGCAATGCTTCGTCGCGCGTACTGAACACGTCCGTAACGATGAACAGGCGGAGCCCCGACCCCGCCAGGTCGACGAGCTTCTTCTGATCTGCGTCGGAGCTCACCTCCGGACGCCCCGGATTACGTACGCGCGTCGTCACGATCCGGCTGGTTCCGGTCGCCCTGGCCAACCGGAGCCCGGACAGCAGCCGTTCCGTTCCATCGGAATCGAGGGCGCCGTCCGTCGTTACGCCGCTCGAGAGGACCACCACGGCATCCAGAGTCAGCGGCGGCGAGGGCATCGGATCCGAGCGAATCAACGCCTGCACCGGCTGCACTATCAGCGGCGTGAATGAGACGACCGCGAAGAGCATGGCGAGCGTCGCGCCGCCGACCCAGAGCAGAGCACGAAAACGCGTCACCCCCAGCAAGCCGCCCAGCAGCGCGGCGGGCCCGAGCCACCGGGCCACGGACAAGCCGAATATGGCGTGGAACCCGAGGCTGCCGATGGCCAGCCAGACCAGAGCGCCCAACACAGCGCCGCTGGCGATCTCGCGGGCAATCACGGGCTTCGTGCGTCGCTTGCCCGGAGGGCGAGCTGTCGGGGTCGCAGCGATCGGCATCTCCAAAAACTAGCGATCGGGGGCCAGCGGGCGGTTGTTCGTCGCCGTGGTACGAGCCGTGCAAAAGTAACCGGCACAGCAAGTGGACCGAATCCGGGCCGAGTGCCCATGACGCATCACCAAGGAGATTGTCAAATGGCTCGCGAATCCCTGCAGACCCTGTACGAGCACGAGCTGGGAGATCTTTACAGCGCCGAAAAGCAGATTCTCGATGCGCTTCCGAAGCTGATAAAGGCGGCAACCCATCCCGCCCTGACGAAAGCGCTCACCGATCACCAGAGTGTCACGGAAGAGCAGGTCATGCGCCTCGACCAGATCTTCGAGATGCTTGGCAAGAAACCCGAGATCGAGAAGTGCAAGGGAATGGAAGGACTCCTCAAGGAGTGCGACAAGGCGATCGAGGACCACAAGGACTCCGACGTCCTGGATGCCGCGATCATCGCCTGCACGCAACGGGTCGAGCACTACGAGATGGCGGGTTACGGCTGCGCCCGGACCTATGCGGCCATGCTGGGCATGAGCGACCAGTCAGAGATCCTGCAGACGACTCTCAACGAAGAGGGCGAGGCCGATCATCATCTGACCGATATCGCCGAGGAATGCATCAACGTCGAGGCGATGAAGGTCTGACGCGCAATTAACTACGACTGAAAAGGCCGGGCTACCAGCTGCGAGCTACCAGCTGGAAGCTGGCAGCTTGGCCGGCTCAGTTATCGTAGGTAGTCCTGGCTTTATTGTCGGCATGGCCCATCCGGATTCGGCGCCGGCTTGTCCAGGACGAACGGCCTGTCCCGATTCGCGATCGTCTCGCCCAGCACCTTCATATAATTCGTCACCTTCGAAAGCTTGCTGTAGTCGATGTACTGCGCTTCGTC
>JBPCJJ010000004.1:0-17915 GCA_051005405.1 Gemmatimonadaceae bacterium
TGTGTCCGCGATCCCGAGCCTCGTCATCGCAATCACCAGAGCCGGCTCGCGCACTCCGATTCCACCAGGCGCAAACGGTGCCAGAAATCCCGCGATGTACGACGCAGTGTACGCGCTCACGTAAGCCGGCATGCTCCCGCCTGAATCAGGCATGATCGCGCGCACGAACAACATGAACCCCAACGAGAGGAGCACCCACGCTGCGCATGATATGGCGGTGGCGAGCAACAGCGTTCCTCGGCGCGGCACTGTCACGATCTCGGCGCGCTTGCCTGCGAGTCTCACCAGTCCTGGAATGACGGCAGGCAGCATCAGCAGCCCGGCAACAATCGCAATGACAAGAAACCATGGGGGGGCCGGCGCACCTGGAAACACGCCCCCGCTTGCGACGACTATCGCGGCGCCCGCGGCGATGGTGGTAATCTGCATTACCACGGATGACCCGGCGGCCACAGCCGGATTCACGCCGCGCTCGGCGGCCATCGCGCTCATCGCGACGATCGACCACACCTTTCCGGGGACGTATTTGCCGAGGTTCCCCGCCAGCCAGATAATCGAGGCGTCGTGCCATCCGAGTCGCCCCCCGGCGCCGGCGACCAGGCGGCGCCATCCTTCGATAAGCAGGGCGTAGGCTGCGAGAGTCGCCGCGCTGGCGCCGGCGAGCAGCGGCCAGTCCGGCCGAAGCCCTTTCAGTCCCGCACCGACCTCATTCCACTGACCGCCGAGCGATCGTACCGCGTACCAGATGAGCGCGGCGGCGAACAGCCATTGCGCAACCGTCCAGGCGTTACGACTTGTAGCCGTCAATCGCCTGCTGATAGACCGAGAGGTATTTCTGCGCGGCTGATTCCGGGGCGAAGTTCGCCAGTGCGTAAAGGCGACCCGACTGCCCCAGCGATGTCGCGCGCGCGGGATCGGCCAGCAGATCGTCGAGGGCACGCGAAAGCGCTGGAATGTTTCGGGGTTCCACCAGAATTCCGGTGCTGCCGTCACGGACGACGTCGGTCGTGCCTCCCGACCGGAAGCCGACCACGGGCGTCTCGCAAAGCGCTGCCTCGACAGCGACGAGGCCAAGTCCTTCGTCGAGCGAAGGCACTGCAAGCACGCGCGCTCGCTGATAGAATCTGGGCAAGTCTCCCTGCCTGATCTCACCATGCCAGCTCACGCGGTCCGCGACTCCCAGCTCGGTGGCCAGCGCGCCGAGTGAATCGCGCGCCGGGCCCGTGCCCACCACGCTGAGCGTCGTTTTGCTGGTCATGCCGGCCAGCGCGCGGATGAGCTGGTCGAGCCCTTTCTGTGCGTTGAGTCGGCCGACGAACAGGATTCCCTCGCGCTGGCTCGATGTGTCTGGCACGAAGAGATCGGTCGCAACCGGCATCGGCGCTACCACTGGCGACTGGTTGGGCACGAGCAGATCGAGCTCTCCGGCGAGCCACCGCGACACCGTCGTCACCTTCGCCGAGTGGGTTATCACGTGGCGGAACAGCGGTCGCGCGACAGCCACGCTCTTGGCGAGGCGCACGTCGGTGCCGTGCAGAGTCGTCACAAGCGGCAAATGCGACAGTCCGCCAAGCCACGTGCCGACGAGCCCGCCAGGAAACCACCAGTGCGCATGGATCAGATCCGGCGCGACCCGCCGTTTTGCTATGACTGACTTGGCGAAATCTGCGCCGAGGAAGCCGAGCATTGTGATCTTGGCGCTCCAGGAGCGTTGGAACTCTGTCGCCATGTTGCCTGTGTAGGCGAGCTTCTCGTATCTGCGAGGCGCGTAACGGAAGCGCTCGACCGTGATGCCGTCGATTTCGTCCGTGCTGTCGGTGCCGCTGCTTGACGGCGCGACCACGTGAACCTTCACGTCCACTTTTTCCAGCGCCTTCGCCAGCCTGAGGACGAACGAGCCGGCGGGATCCCCGATGTATCGGGGGAAGGCATGCGACAGAAAGAGGACGTTCATTTATGGGATTTCAGTTGGCTGCGAACCTGGACGCGCTGACAGCTCTTCGACTCTGCGGCGCAGCTCACGCAGCTCGGCGCGCTGAGCCGCCATCAATTCGCCGATCAGACCGGTTGCGATAGCGACGGATCCAACGGTGAGGCAAACAGCGACGAGATCGATCATCGGGCGGAACCCGACTCCGCCGATGACGCGCCAGAGAACCGCGGCGATTCCCACCGCGAGGCCTGTGAGAAAGAGCGCCGCGCCAAGCATTCCGAACAGCAGCAGCGGCTTGCGCGCGAAACGGAGCTCGAACCAGACCGCGAGCATGTCGAGGACGCCGATCGGAATTCTTCCGATACCGAACTTGGACTTTCCTGCGTGGCGCGCGTACAGGGGAATCGGGACTTCGGAGACCGAGTAGCCCTGAGCCGCAGCCATCACGACCATGTAGCGGTGCCAGTCGGGGCGCGGCGGCAGCGCGTCCATGATCTCGCGGCGATACGCTTTCACGGAGTTCAGGTCGCGCACAGGGACATTGAACAGCTTCCGGCTCAACCTGTTATACACACCCGACACGAACGCCTTCTCGTACTTCCCTTCCTTGTATCCCGTCACCATGTCCGACCGATCAGCGAGAATCGGCTCAACGAGCCGCGGGATGTCTTCGGGGCGGTACTGCAGGTCCGCGGGGTAGAACACAAGCACCTTGCCTGTGGAATGCAGGTACCCGGTGCGCAGAGCGTCGGCGATGCCGCGGCCGGACCGGTGTCGCACCGCTTTGAGAAACGGATAGTCCGCAAGCAACAGCTGGAGGAGATCCCAGCTGCCGTCCGTGGACCCGTCGTCGACGACCACGAACTCGTACCGAACCTCGCTCGACGACGCCGCGACGGCTGCGGCCTGCTCCAGAAAAAGCGGAAGATTCTCGGCCTCGTTCCTCGCGGGCACGAGCACGCTCACGTCGACCGCGCTGGTGCGCGGATGGAGCGAGGGGCCCTCGCGCCGTATGAGTCCTGAAGCCGCGGTCATACCCGCTTTCGCATCCGTGCTGAAAGGACTCCGAGCTGGTCGCGATACTTCGCGACCGTGCGCCGCGCGATCTGCACGCCGGTTTCCTTCAGAATATTCACGATCGCCTGGTCGGTCAGTGGGTGCTTGGGATCCTCGTCTTCCACCAGCTTCTGCAGCTGCGCCTTGATGCCGCGCGCCGAGACGTCCTCGCCGTCCGCTGTGGCCAGCCCGGAGGAGAAGAAATACTTGAGGGGCAGCACGCCGCGCGGCGTCTGAACGTACTTCTCATTGGTCACGCGGCTGACCGTGGATTCGTGCATGCTGATGACCTCGGCGACTTCGCGCAGCGTAAGCGGCTTGAGGAACTGGACCCCCTTCTCGAAGAACTCTCGCTGACGCTCGACGATGTAGTTCATGACCTTGAGCATCGTCTGCCGGCGCTGCTCGATCGCCTGGATCATCCAGTTCGCGGAGTTGAGCTTGCTGGAGATGAATTCCTTGTTCTCGCCGTCGAACTTCTTCTTGTCGCGCGCGATCTCCTGGTACGTCTTGCTCAACTTGAGCCGCGGCAGGTTCGCGTCGTTGAGGAAGATGTGATATTTGCCGTCGATCTTGTCGACGACGAGATCGGGGATGATGTAGTTGTCGTCGCCGCTGCTGAAGCGCAATCCGGGCTTGGGGTCGAGCTTGGCGATTTCATCGGCGGCTTTCTGCACGTCGGACGGGCTGATGCCGAACCGCTTGGATATCTCGCTCCAACGGTGATTGATCAGCTCTTCGAAGCAATCCCGCACAAGCCGGTTGGGAACGGACTGCTCCAGCCCGGCCTCGCGAAGCTGCAGCATGAGGCACTCGCGGAGATCGCGGGCTCCCACGCCCGGCGGATCGAGCGCCTGAACGATGCCAAGCATCTCCTCGCCTTCGTCGCTCGCGTAAAGCGGGAGCTCCTCGAAGTCCCTGTCCTGCGCCTCGGCTGCGCGCTCCAGCACCTCGTTGAGCGCGAGCACGATCTCGTCGACCGATGAATCGAGGTAGCCGTCGTCGTTGATGTTGCCGACAAACTCGTCGGCCAGCAGAACCTGCCGCGGAGTGAGCTCGAGCAGCGATATCTGGTCGCGGAGATAGTCGCTGAGGTCCCGGCTGTCGACCGTGACCGGCTCATAGTACTCCTTCTCTTCGTGCTCCTCGCGGCGTCCCCCGGCATCGAATCCGTCGAGCAAAATCTCTTCCCAGTCGATGCCGTCGACTTTCTCCTCGGGCGGCGTCTGCTCGATCTGCTCCTCGGCCTGCTGAGTCTCGTCGTCGTCCTCTTCTTCCGGCTCGATCAGCTCCAGAAATGGATTGTTCAGCAGCTCCTGCTTGAGGTGCTGCTGAAGATCGAGCAGCGGCATGTACAGCAGATCCATCGCCTGGTAAAGGCGAGGATTGATCTTCATCTCGTGCTTGAGCTGTGTGCCCTGCGAAAGTCCTTGCTTCACACCACCCCTTCGATTTCAGATTCCGCGAACCGCGCGCGCAGCCGCGTCGTCAATGTGGGACCGAGGTAAATCTCGGCCACTGTATCGTCGAATACCAGGTCACGAACGGTTCCCGACACCTTGACCTGGCCGTCGAACATGATGTATGCGCGGTCCACTATGTCGAGCGTCTGTTCCACGTTGTGATCGCTTATGAGCACACCGATCCCGCGGTGTCGCAGTCCTGCAACGATGGTCTGGATGTCGTGAACCGCGATCGGGTCGACGCCCGCGAAAGGCTCGTCGAGCATCATGAACTTCGGATCCGTCACGAGAGCCCGCGTTATCTCGAGCCGCCGGCGTTCGCCACCGGACAAAGAATAAGCCTTGTTCTTTCGCAGCCGCTTGATGCCCAGCTCGTCGAGCAGCGTCTCCAGGCGCGCTTTCCTCTCGTCCGCCGAAAGCGGAAGCGTTTCGAGTATCGCGAGGATATTGTCCTCGACGGAGAGCTTCCGGAATATCGACGGCTCCTGCGACAGATAACCGATCCCGCGGCGGGCGCGCTGGTACATCGGCATCTCCGTGACGTCGTCGCCATCGAGGATGATGCGCCCCGCGAGCGGCGGAATCAGCCCTACGATCATGTAGAAGGTAGTCGTCTTGCCCGCTCCATTCGGCCCGAGCAGTCCCACGATCTCGCCCTGCTGCAGCCGCAGCGCTACGTCGTTCACCACTTTTCGACGCCGGTACGTCTTGACCAGACCATGCGCCTCGAGAACGCTCCCGCGGGGAATGGAGATCACTCCTGAATGGTGCAGCTCGAACTCGGTCTGATCGCACGCCTGGTAGATGATCCGCGCGACCTCGGCCCTTACAGGGGCGACATCGCGCCACAGCGCCTCGTCAACCTGGACTCTGGCTTCCGGCTCCTTGAGACTGCCGTCGTACGACCGCACTACGCCGTCCTCCACGAGTCTCGGGAGCGCGTGATCGGCGACGTATGCGTCGACCTCGTCCAGGCTCAATCGTCCGGCCTCGTGCTGAACGTTCTTCCCATCCTCGCGAAGCGCTCGCAGGTACTCGTCGCGGAACGCAAGCGCGACCGCATGCACACCCGCGCTACCGTGATCGTCGGCGCAGGCGAACAGCGCCTGCAGCGCGAGCGCTACCGATCGCTCGCGCGTGGACATGCGAGCGATCAGCTCTTCTACCCGTGGCGGATACATGGTGCGCATCAAGGATTTCCGGGCGGTCTTACGGACGGGACCGCCGTTAGCGACTCCGCTTCCAGATAGACGCCCGATGCCTGATCGGTGACCGTGACCGTGCTCACTTCCCCGTCCGCGAACGCGATGGTGATGATGCGGCCGCGGACGTAGTTCATCGTGGGCCGGTCGCGTACTCCCTCGGGGTTGCCGAACTGGTAAAAGGACCGCGCGCTGCCGGATGCGGTGAGGTCGCGCGGAACCGCGCGCGTCGTGTCACCCGCGGCGGCCGAATCGAAGCGGGCGACAATAGTGTCGCCGCTGATCCAGTCACGCTCGCTCGATGTCACGGCGGCTGGGTCCGCGATGCTGGTGGCGAACGCGTCGCCTACGGCGTGCATCTCGCGCAGACGCTGATTCGGGGTGGAGACGTAAATCGAGTCGGCGGTGATGTCGCGGTCGGGGTTCGTCGCGCGCGCCCTACCCTGCCCCCAAGCAAAAGCCTCGCGGAGCTCCTCGTCCACCAGTCGAAGATCGATCGAGTCCGCGAGCAGCTCGATGTCGCCGCTCACAACGTGACCCGACGGAGTCGAGAGCACTCTCTCCAGCTTGCGCTCGCGCGAGAACAGGTCGATCACTCCCCCGCGAAGGGTGAACGGCCGCTCGCCGCTGCCTGTCACCACCGGGGTTAGCATAAGGCGGACGAACTCCCGCTCGCTGTCTACGAACGCGGAGTCGCTGTTCGCTTTCACTTGCGTACGAGTGATGTCCACTCGCCGCGAAGCGTACACCAGGCTGTCCCCGACCAGCACGATCTGGTCGGCCAGAACGATCACGGGCTCTACCGCTGTGCCGCTCGCGCCGGGCTCCACCAGAGTGAGCTGGGGTCGTCCGGTGGCGACGGTGCGCGAGACGGGGCGTCCCACGACCGCGCGATAATAGTTGGCCGCCGGCGCACGCATCACCGATCCGCTGGTCATCGTTGCAACGACGTTCCCCTCCGCATTGAGGCGATCCTCGCCGCGGAAATACGTCATCCTTGCCGACGTTATCGTCGTTTGGGGCTCGGAGTAAATCACGTTTCCTATCAGGAGCAGCACGCCCGAGTCCTGATTGAACTGCGCGCTGTCCGATGCGATGCGGTTGTTCTGGCCCGCGCAAGACACGACGACTCCGCGGCCAAGGATCATCAGCGATTGCCCCGACGGCATCTCCACCAGATTCGCGGTCGTCGCGGGCGTGTTCTGGAAGATGTAATCACAGTTCGGCAGCGCCTGCGCGCCGGCGTATTCCGCAGAGGCCAGCATGGCGCCCGCAAAAACGAGGATGCGTCGCATCAGTCGCTGTCCGGCCGCACCGTCGCCGCAGGCACTCCTGGCGGAGGCGTCGAGGCTGCGGGACCGGCGGCAGGGCTGGTCGCGCCGGAGCCCTGGCCCGTCATGGATCCGCTCGCGCCGCTGAGAACCTGCACGTTCTTGAGTCCGGGGTCGGACCTGAAGCCGACGCCCGCGACACGGCGTCCCGGCTCGGTCATGACGAACTGGCTGTCACTCGAGAACTGGTTGGACGCCTGGTTGTAGTGCAGCTCGGGCGTCACGATGCTACGCCCGTCCTCCGTGTTGACCACGACGTTCCCGTACGCTGTCATGTTTCCCAGCCGCGTGCTGTAACGGCCATGGTTTGATGTGAGAACCGCGTCCTTGAGCCCGCTCACGGTATAGAAAGTGGTAGTCACGTCGTCCAGCTCGATGCGGGTGTTGTCATCGAAGAAATAAGCGGTGTCGGACTGCAGCTCGGCCCGGATCACGCCGCGGTTGGTCATGTTGAAGCTCGCGCCGAACATCACCTGGTCGGCGGAGTCAGCCATGGCTGACCGCGCCAGCACCGGCGGCTCTCGCTTGTCGTCGCACGCGACGGCAGCCGCCAGCAACGCGATCAGGCATAACCCCCTCATACGACTCCGGCGCGCATCAGGTCGTGAAGATGGACGACGCCCACGAGGCGCTCGTTCTCGTCGAGCACGGGCATCGACATGATGCCGTCCTGCTCCATTCTGAATACGACCGCGCTGGCAAGCTCGTCGGCGCGCGCCGTTTTCGGGCTCGTGTTCATCACGGTTCCTATCACTATCGGGAAGACGTTCTCCTCGTGCTCCATGAGGCGGGTGAGGTCGCCAGCTGTATAGACACCACTGACCGTCCCAAGGTCATCCGAAACGATCGCAATCCCCCGCTTTTCGGCAATGACCACCACGACCTGCCGAAGCGTGGCGCTCGAAGGGACGACCGGAAGGGGCGCGCTCACCATCACGTCGGACACCCGCGTGAGGAGGCGCCGGCCGAGCGACCCGCCCGGGTGCAGCCGCGCGAAGTCCTCGGGCTCGAACCCTTTCTCCTCCAGCAGAGCGATCGCGAGCGCGTCGCCCAGAGCGAGCGCCGCGGTTGTGCTCGTGGTCGGCGCCAGGTCGTGCGGGCACGCTTCCTTCTCGACGGTTGCGTCCAGCGAAACATCGGCGTGACGGGCGAGCGCCGAGCTGCGGGACCCCGTGATCGCGATCGTCGGCACGCCGAACCGCTTCAGATTGTCCACCAGCGAGACGAGATCGCTCGATTCGCCGCTGCGCGAGATCAGAATGCCGACGTCGGAGCTCCCGACGATTCCCAGGTCTCCATGCGCGCTCTCCGCCGGGTGCAGGAAGGTCGCGGGAGTCCCGGTCGAAGTCAGCGTGGCCGCAATCTTCCGCCCGATCAATCCCGACTTCCCGACGCCCGACACGATCACGCGCCCCTGGCAGTTCGCCAGCATGCGCACGGCCTTCGCGAAGCTCGCATCCAGGCGACGCTCGGTGGCAATCACGGCCTCGGCTTCCATGCGGAGCACCTTGCGCCCTCTCTCGAGGATCACGTCATCCGGTGAGCCCGCGCTCATCGGACGACGGCAGGCCGGGGCTGGGACCGATCTTTCACGTATCCCTCGACGGCGTCCGTCCACTCTCCGCGCGCCCGGAGCAACAGCTCCACGAACTCCCGCACGGCGCCGTGCCCACCGTCGCGCGTGAGGACGATCTTGCAATCTTTTCTCACTTCATCCACTGCGTTCCCCACCGCGACCGGCAGCCCGACCATGCGCAGAATCCCGAGATCCGGGAGGTCGTCGCCCACGAACGCGGCTTCCGCTGGAGCGATCCCATGGCGTTCCAGGAGTCGCAGAAACGCCGGAAGCTTTCTCGCCTCCCTGTCCTGCACGCAGTCGTCGATACCGAGCTCGGCGGCGCGCAGCCGGACGCTCTCGGACTCTCGCCCGGTTATTATCGCGACACGTACCCCCGCCGATTTGAGCAGGTGAATGCCGAGCCCGTCCTGGATGTCATAGCGCTTGAACTCCACGCGCGCATCGCCCGCGACGCCGAGAAATATGCCGCCCTCGGTCAGAACGCCGTCCACGTCGAACCCGACGAGCTTGACCCGGGCTGCATCTTCGCGCGAGAGGCTCATGTCAGACGCGCGCGCGGGACCACAGGTCCACCGACTGCGCGATCAGATGATCGAGCTGCGAGAGCGGAATCATGTTGGGGCCATCGCTCGGCGCCGCGTTAGGATCGGGGTGCGTCTCGAGAAAAAGCCCGTCGGCTCCGGCGGCGACCGCGGCACGCGACAGGATCGGGATGAACTCGCGGGCGCCCCCGCTGCTACCGCGCGCTCCCTGTCCGGGACGCTGCACGCTGTGCGTCGCGTCGAAGATCACCGGAGCGTCGCATGCTGCCCGAAGACGCACGAAGCTGCGCATGTCCACGACGAGATCGCCATAGCCAAAGAACGTCCCGCGCTCTGTTACCGCAACCTCACCGCTCCCCTGAACGGACCTGACCTTGGCGGTCGCTCCGGCCATTCCTTCAGGCTGCATCCACTGTCCCTTCTTGACGTTCACGGCGCGCCCTGTGCGGCCTGCCGCGACCAGAAGGTCCGTCTGGCGACAGAGGAACGCCGGGATCTGTAGCGCGTCCGCGACTTCGGCCACCGGCGCGCACTGTTCGGGCAGATGCACGTCGGTGAGCACGCGCAAGCCGGTCTCCCGCTTGATTCTCATCAAAGCGGATAGCCCCTCGTCCAGTCCAGGGCCCCGCGCCGCACCGAGGTTCGACCTGTTCGCCTTGTCGAAACTCGCCTTGAACAGAACGCCCCCCGGGAGGCGTTCAGCGAGCCGCGCCAGCTTCTCGGCGATCCTCAGATTGAGATCGTCCCCTTCGAGCACGCAGGGGCCAGCGATGAGGAACAGCCTGTCCGCCGGAAAGTTCTCGACGCGCGCCGCCGAGGGCGCGACGACCGACATTCCTACCTGACGCCCGAGTTGGCCATCGCCGGCGTATCACCGCGCGATTTTACAGCGCCCTTGTTCACGGCTCCGGCGCCACGAGCCGACTTGTGCGCCAGAGCCGCGCCGATGAAGCTTGCGAACAGCGGGTGGGGACGGTTGGGGCGGGACTTCAGCTCGGGATGGAACTGACAGCCCACGTACCACGGGTGCGCCGACAACTCCACGATCTCTACGAGCGACTCGTCGGGAGAGAGTCCGCTCAGCACGAGACCGTTCTTCACGAAGTCGTCGCGGTATCTGTTCGAGACTTCGTAACGGTGGCGGTGGCGCTCGCTGATCTGCGACTCGCCGTAGATCGCCGCGACCTTGGAGCCGGGCGCAAGCTTGCAGGGGTACGCGCCGAGCCGCATGGTGCCGCCCATGTCCGTTACGTGCTGCTGCGATTCCATGAGCGAGATGACGGGGTCGGGACACTCCGGCGCGAACTCGCTGGAGTCGCTGTCCTTGAGCCCCATGACGTTCCGCGCAAACTCGATGATCGCGGTCTGCATTCCGAGGCAGATTCCGAAGAATGGAATCCCTGTCTCGCGCGCGTGTCGAACCGCCGCCACCATACCGCCTACGCCGCGCACTCCGAATCCGCCCGGCACGAGCATGCCGTCGTAGTCGCCGAGCACTTCCGCCGTGCGCTCAGCCGAGGTGAACATGTCGCTGGAGACCCAGGAAATGTCGACGCCCGCGTTGTTGGCGATCCCGCCGTGGCTGAGCGCTTCAGCGACGCTCTTATAGGAGTCCGCGAGCTGAGTGTACTTGCCGACCACTGCAATCTTGACGCGCTCCTTCGGATGCTTGATCCGCTGAACCATCTCGCGCCAGACCGTAAGGTCCGGCGAGCGCCTGCCGAGGATTCCGAGGCGAAGCATCACGCGCTCGTCGAGCCCCTGCTCGTGAAAGCGCAGCGGGATTTCGTAGATCGATGGGGCGTCGCGAGCTTCTATCACCGCGCCTTCGTCGACGTTACAGAACAGCGCGATCTTGCGCTTCACCTCTTCCGATAGCGCGCGATCCGTGCGGCAGATGAGAACGTCAGGCTGGATTCCGATCTCCATCAGGTCGCGCACGGAATGCTGAGTCGGTTTTGTCTTTACCTCTCCCGCCGCGCTGATGTACGGCACGAGCGTGAGGTGAATGAATACCGCGTTCTCCCGCCCGATCTCCTGGCGAAACTGGCGGATCGCCTCGAGGAACGGCAGTGACTCGATGTCGCCGACGGTGCCACCAATCTCGACGAGCACCACGTCGTGGTCTGTCGCGACCCGCTTCATCGCCGACTTGATCTCGTCGGTGATGTGCGGAATCACCTGGACCGTCGAGCCGAGGTACTCGCCGCGACGCTCCTTGGTGATGACGTTCAGGTAGATGCGGCCGGTCGTCACGTTGTTGGCCTGCGAAACCGGGCTGTCGATGAACCGCTCGTAATGGCCGAGGTCGAGGTCCGTCTCGGCGCCGTCGTCGGTGACGTACACCTCGCCGTGCTGGAAGGGAGACATCGTTCCAGGGTCGACGTTGAGGTACGGATCGAACTTCATGATCGTGACCTTCAGTCCCCGTTCGACCAGAAGGCGGCCGAGCGAAGCCGCCGCGATCCCCTTGCCGAGCGACGAGACGACTCCGCCGGTCACGAATACGTATCTGGTCTGCTGCTGTCGCGGAGCGGCCATTGGTTATCTCGCTGAGATCTCTGCCCAGCGCGCGTTCGCGTCGGCCAGGTCGTCTTCGGTGTCTATGCCCGCGTATGCCGGCCCATCAGTGATCGCCACGCCGAACGTTATCCCTGCCGCAAGCGGCCGAAGCTGCTCCAGGCGCTCAATTTGCTCGAGAGGATGCGAGGGCAGCGCGACCCATCGCAGCAGCGCGGCCCTGGTGTACACGTAGACGCCCAGATGCTGGAGAATGCTTCCGTCGAGCGCGTCTTCGTCGGCGCGATCCCGAAGATACGGGACGGGAGCCCGCGAAAAATAGAGCGCGCGCGCATCGTCGCCCACGACAACCTTGACTATCCCGGGATCGGTGAGGATCCAGGGTCGTGCGCGAGCCGCGGCGGTGCCGACGTCGAACGCCCGGGACGTGACCATACTCTTGGCCGCCTGTACGGCCTCCCCGCTCATGAAAGGCTCGTCACCCTGCACGTTGATGAACACGTCGAAGTCGGAGAACTCGGGCTTGCGGGCGACCTCGGCCACTCTGTCCGTTCCGGAGTCGCAGGTCTTCGAGGTCATCACGACCTCCGCGCCGGCTGCGGCAACGGCCTTTCTGACGGCAGCGTCATCGGTGGCGACCACGCACGCATCGCCGAGGTCCATGGCCTGGACGCGCTCCACAACGCG
This sequence comes from Gemmatimonadaceae bacterium, assembly GCA_051005405.1. Taxonomy (GTDB): domain Bacteria; phylum Gemmatimonadota; class Gemmatimonadetes; order Gemmatimonadales; family Gemmatimonadaceae; genus JACDCY01. Next base: position 12,314 of record JBPCJJ010000004.1, read on the forward strand.
AACGATGAGGGGCCGGCCGGCGAGGTCTCGGAGGGGCTTTTGGGGGAGGCGCGTGGCGCCGAGGCGGGCGGGGATTACTACGAGGGTCCTCATGCGTGAGCGGCCCGGCAGGCTGATTTAGTCACGCTCCGCAATATAGTCGCTGGTGCTAAATAGCGGTACGAGGGCCGCAAGTTAAAAAACAGGGATGGGTGAACGGGTTCTAAGTGATGGTTCGGGTTAACGACGGGTGCACCGGTGAACTGGTTGAACGGTGGTTGATGGTCGGGCAACGCGGAGCCACCAAAGACCTATGACCGGCGACCCGTGGTTAACCCGAACCAACACTTATCACCCGTCCACCCATCCCTGTTCTTCGTAGTTCTTCGTGGGCCCTACTGGCTCCAGGAGAACCCGAAGCTGAGCTTGGAATCCCCGCTGGCCGGATCGATCAGGTACTCCACGCCAAGCAACGGGAATCCGACCCGTACGCCCACGTTCTGGACGAAATCCGGCAATTCGCTGATCCCTGCACTGCCGGTGATGAATCGCAAGGTCAACTGGGGCGAGCCGACGAACGGAAACGAAAAGCGCTCGACCGGGATGACGTATGCCGCGTCGAGGAAGAACAGTTGGTCTCCCCCCATTTCGAGCAGGTCGAGCGTGGGGATCGTCCCTGAGCCCCCGATGTACGCATGCCGCTGGGGAGGCGGGGTGTCGCCCGTGGTGAAGATCGCATGGGACTTGAGCTCCAGTCGCTGAGCCCCGAACGTAGCGAACGCGGCGCTGCCGTCCAGAGTCGTCTGCGTGAACTGGTAGTCGTCCACGACCGACGAAGGCATTGCGTCCAGAACGTGTTCGATGCGCGCGCTGAGGCGGGACGTGAAGTCTCCCGAGCTCCATCCGCCGTGGAATCCGGTGAGCAGCGACGTAATGTGCCCCCGCAGCACTCCCGGGTTAGACCGATAAATGCCGCTGTCGTCACGTCCGAAAATGGCGAACACGCTCGTGTCAGGGCCGAGGGAGGCGCCAGTCGACCACGCGTTTTCGAACAGCCCGCCGATGAACGGCGCGGCGGTAAATCCGCCGAACGCAAGGTCGATGCTCCCTTTCGCCTCGATTCTGTCCGCGCGGAAATAGTTGCGGGTGTCGGTCCCGAAGACCAGCGTCGTGAGCGAATTGACTAGATCGCCTCGGATCCACCGATCGTTCGTATAGGTGCTCCGTCGAGCGTCGACGTCAATTTCGGCCCTTCCGAAATCCGCTTCGACGTTGATTCCCGGATCCCAGTTGCCAAGGTGCGAGCGGTACGTGACGGTTGGATTGATGATAAACCGCCCCTCTCCGAGCGTCACGATCGGCCCAAAGGGCAGCACAACGCCGTCGACCCTGTTGTAGCTGGGGATACGAATCCCGATTTTGAGTGGCCAGGTGATGACCGACTGGCCCTGCTCGACTCTGAGCGATCGATAGGAGAGCAGGTACGCCCCTGTGCCGCCGGAGACGTCCACATCGAACGTCGCGTCGCGAAAGCTCAACCGTCCGTCGCGTACGGTAGCGAGCGTGGAGTTGTACGATCCGCCCCCGATGGCGATCGCCCGCCCTTGAACATTGCCGCCTGGGTGCATGAACAGGTCGCCGCCGACCACGATCACATCGCCGTGCACGGTGCTGGCGACGGTTACGCGCGGAGCGAGCACTATGAGGGTGACGTTGAAAACGGTGTCGCGCTGCAGCGAGATCGGCTCCTGCGAGTAGAGCACGACATGCGGACCCGCCACTGCCGCTCCGAGGATCCGCCCCGGCTCCCCCGGCCCGGCATCACTGAGAACGATCTGCGCGGCCGACGGCGTCGCGCCGAGCAGGACGGCCAGAACCGCCTGTGTGAGCACCCTCATCCGACTATCCTCAAAAAGTTTGCGAGCAGCGCCTTCCCGTCGGGCGTCATAATCGACTCCGGGTGGAACTGCACTCCCCATATCGGAAACGTCCTGTGCCGCATGGCGTGAATCTCGGATGGATTGTCGAGCGCGGTCGCTAAGACTTCCAGCTCGTCGGGTAAGGTACTTGGCTCGACGACCAGGGAGTGATATCGCATCACTTCCATGGGGTTGGGAAGCCCCGCGAACAGCCCCTCACCGGCGTGATCGATCGTCGACGTTTTCCCATGCATGACCGCGCGCGCGCGAACCACCTCGCCCCCGAACGCTTCGCCTATCGCCTGATGCCCGAGGCAGACGCCAAGCGTGGGAATCTCCGGCCCCCACCGCCTGATCGCGTCGATGGTCACGCCTGCGTCCGCGGGCACGCCCGGTCCCGGAGATATCACGATCGCGCTCGGCTCGAGCGCCCCGATCTCGTCCACGCGGATCTCGTCGTTGCGGCGCACAATGAGCTCCTCTCCAAGCTCGCCGAGGTACTGCACGAGGTTGTAGGTGAAGGAGTCGTAGTTGTCGATTACGAGCAGCACGTCAATGGCACCGTAGAAGTGGTTGAGAAGGCGTCAGGAATTTTATGGTCCGGCCGGCGTGATGGTGCCGGTGATGGATGCCGATGTGCGCCGCGCCCGCGACTCCGGGCAAACCATCTCCTTGAACGTGAGCGTGCCTCATTCGTCGAAGGACGCAGTCAGCGTGAAGGGGCCCACGCGCGTAGTGGGGGCCGTCCATTGCGCGACGCCGTCAGCGTCCGTGATTCTGAACGTGGAGCTCCCGCCCCCGATCTGATTCGGAATCGTCTCCAGGTACAGGAAGGTTATCGCCTCGCCCACCATCGGCGAGCCGTCGGCCCGAACCAGACGAACGCTGGCGACGGCTTGCGAGCCAAGCGGGACGCTTTGGCCCTGGCCGCTGACGACGGTCATCTTGGGCGCCGGACCCAGGTCAAAGTCAAACGGATTCGCGATATTCGGCTTGCAGCCAATCAGGCAGCAAGCGGTCAGTGCAAACAGAGCTTTGTACTTCATCGCCGCACCCCGGTGGAAGTCTCTGTCCGAAGGTCGTCCAGGCCTTACCCCTTCGACATACGTATAGTGACGTAGGCTCAGCTTGCGCGCACGCTGATTCCGGGCTGGCCACGACTCACTTCCTCGGGTGAAACTGCTGGTGAACCGTGCGCAGATACTCCCGATCCACGTGGGTATAGATCTGCGTGGTGGAGATGTCAGCATGGCCCAACATCTCTTGCACAGCCCGAAGGTCCGCGCCCCCTTCGAGAAGATGGGTCGCGAAGGAGTGACGCAGCGTGTGGGGGGTTACCCGCTTCCTGATCCCGGCCTGATCCACGTATTTACGCAGGATCTTCCATGCCCCCATCCGGGACAACGGCTTGCCGCGGGAATTCAGGAAGAGCGCCCCCTTCCCTTCGCCGCTCTCGAGCTTCGGCCGCAGCTCGCGCATGTAGATCGCCAGTGCTCCTATGGCTTTGCGGCCAATGGGCACGAGACGCTCCTTGCTCCCCTTCCCGAACACGCGCACAAGGCCGTCCTCGAAGAGCACGTCCTTCACGCCGATCGAGATCCATTCGGAAACGCGCAGCCCCGCACTGTACGCAAGCTCGAGCATTGCCCTGTCGCGAAAGGCCAGCGGCTCGTCCAGCGACGGCGCCCCGAGAATCTTGTCCACGTCGGCAACCGTCAGAACTTCGGGGAGGGTACGCCACCGCTTCGGCGTCTCGAGCCGGTCGCTGGGATCGCTCTGCACGTGGCCCTCACCCACGAGGAACTTGAAGTACGTGCGTAGCGCGGAGACGTTCCGCCGGATCGACGCTGGCGACAGGCCCAGGTCCTTGAGGTGGTACATGTATTCGCGGAGCAATCTTGGCGCGACGTGCGAGGGTCCCGACGATCCCTTCAGCTTTCCATACGCAGCGAACCGCGCGAGGTCGAGCGCGTACGCCTCCTGCGTGCGCGGCGAGAGACCCTGCTCTACCGCGAGGAAATCCTGGAACGGCTCCAGCATGAACTCGCGGGCCGTCGCGTCCGGCAGCGGCTCAGCTGGCGGCTGGGTCCCTTTCAGCTTCGCCGTTTTTTCCACCAGATCGCGCCCGCCACTGCAACCATCACCACGGAGAGAATCGTGAGAGCCCGGCTGTAGTTCGCAATCGTGCTTTGCAACGCCTCCCAATCCGAGCCGGCGCGGAAGGCAATGATCGTGAGGAAGGCATACCATATCCCGGACGCGAGTGCCATTACCGCCATAACCGGCAGGAATGGCAGCTTGGCCGCACCGGCAAATACCGGTACGACGGCGCGAACCCCTGGCAGGAACCGGCTCACGAACAGAGACGGAATGCCGTAGCGCTTGTATGACCTCTCGAGACGGACCTCGGCTTCGGGTCCGATCCACTTGGCGAACCCCCGCGTCAGAATCGAGCGGCCGTACCGTCTGCCTGCCCAATACATCCCCGCCGCCCCGGCTACGTTCGACAGCCAGGTAATGAGAAACGTGGCCCACGGGTTTCCCTGCCCGCGCGCCGCCAGGAAGCTTCCGAACGCGACGACCGCATCGGTGGGTAACGGAGGGAAGACGTTCTCGACCGCGGCCAGTAGGCCGAGGGTGGGGTACAGGACGACGAGCGGCACGCCACTCAGCCGCTCTATGAAATTCTCGAGCAAGGGCTCCTAGGGCGCGGGTACGAGGGAGGCTACGGCGATACACGCAAGTCCTTCGCCGCGACCAATCCATCCCATGCCCTCGTTTGTCTTGCCCTTCACGCTCACATCGTCGGGCGATATCCCCAGCGCGCTGGCCAGCCTCAAGCGCATAGCCTCGCGGTGCGGAGCGATTGCCGGAGCTTCCGTAATGATGGTGGCGTCGGCCTGCTGCACGACGAACCCGAGCACGCGAACTCGCTCTACGGCGGCGCGCAGCATCTCGATGGAATCCCGGCCGGAGTTCACTTCAGCGGTGTTGGGAAACATTTCGCCGACGTCACCGGCACCGGCAGCGCCCAGCACAGCGTCGATCACGGCGTGCGCAACGACGTCCGCGTCCGAGTGGCCGCTCAACGAAACCGACGCCGGGATCGTGACGCCGCCCAGGATCATCGAGCTTCCCGGAACGAACCTGTGCGAGTCGTAACCAATCCCGGTGCGGGCGAACATCGGCCGGTATGCGTCGGCGCCGCGCAGCATATCGCTGGCGCCCCGGCCCGCCTCAGGCGGCATGTGCGGCGTCTTCGATGACAGAGTAGTCCTGGCGCCGCCTCCGCGGAGTGAACCCCGCGTCGAGAATGAGTCGCTCCATCTCAGCCGTGGTCGTCCGGTGCGTCGTGTTCGCGGCGGACACCACGTTCTCCTCGATCATCAGCGAGCCGAAGTCGTTGCAGCCGAACCGCAGCGCGATCTGCCCGATCTTCATTCCCATCGTCACCCAGCTGGATTGCAGGTTCGGCACGTTGTCCAGCACGATCCGCGAGATCGCCACGGTGCGCAGGTAATCGACCGCGTCGGTCTTCTGCATGTGGGACATCCGCGGGGTGTTCTCCGGCTGCAGCGGCCAGCAGATGAACGCGGTGAATCCCCCGGTCCGCGCCTGCACTTCCCTTACGCGCTCGAGGTGCTCGAGCCTCTCTTCCAGCGTCTCACCGATGCCGTACATCATCGTGACCGACGTCTTGAGGC
>JBPCJJ010000005.1:0-13132 GCA_051005405.1 Gemmatimonadaceae bacterium
CCTTTCTCCCGTGGGAGGAGCGACTCCGGCTGATCGAGAGCGTGCGCGACGACATCGACGCGACCGAGAGGGAGGTGCAATGACGGACCAATACGGTGCGCAGGCGGCGAAAGCCGCCGCCGACGCGATGCGCGACAAGCTCCAGGTCGAGTCGCCGATCATGGCGCTGATACTCGGTAGCGGGCTCGGAAAAGTTGCCGCCAGCCTGGAGTCGCCGCGAAAAATGGCGTACGGGGATATCCCGGGTTTTCCCAAGGTGTCCGTGGTTGGCCATGCCGGCGAAGCCACCGCGGGCAAGCTCGAAGGACGCGAAGTACTGGTGTTCTCCGGACGGCCGCACATGTACGAGGGGAATCCCGCGGCTATGGTGGCGTTCCCCGTGAGAGTGCTCCATGCGCTGGGCGCGAAGGTGCTCTTTCTCTCGAACGCCGCGGGCGGAATTCGACGGTCGTACCGGGCCGGTGATATGATGGTGCTCGAGGACCACATCAACCTGATGAATCAGAACCCGCTCACGGGGCCGCTCCAGGACGGCGACGACCGGTTTCCCGATATGTCGGAGGCGTACGACGCGCTGCTTCGAAAGGTGATGCGCGAGGCGGCGCCGGAGCTCGGCGTGACGCTGCACGAAGGAGTGTACGCGGGTCTCTCAGGGCCCAGCTACGAAACCAGGGCCGAGATCCGGATGCTGGAGCGGCTCGGAGCGGACGCGGTCGGAATGTCCACGGTTCCCGAGGTGATCGTTGCCCGCGCGCTCGGGATGCGAGTGGCGGCGGTGAGCTGCATCGCGAACGTGGCGAGCGGATTGTCGAATACGCCGGTGAGCCACTCCGAAGTGCTCGATACCACCGGAGGGGTTTCGGAGGAGTTTGTCAAGCTGATTCGGGCGCTGGTCCTGGCGTTATAACAACGCACTCCGCCGTTATCTATTTGACGAAGTGATTCAGCGGCCCGTTCCCCGATCCGAGACCAGGCGCGGCCTCGATTGCGCGGTGGACGAACTCGACGGCACGCGAGCAGGCGGTCCGCAGATCTCCGCCCTTGGCCAGCTCCGCAGTAATCGCTGCTGACAGCGTGCACCCCGTTCCGTGCGTGCTCGTCGTCGCCACCCGACGATTGCGGAACGCAACCGCGGATCCGTCGTAAAGCACGTCCACGGTTTCCTCGCCAGTGTCGGCGTGCCCGCCTTTTACCAGTGCCGCGCCCGCGCCGAGCTCGCGCACCAGCACTTCCGCCGCTCTCGCGAGATCGCTCTCCGTCTCGACCGTGAGCCCGGTGAGCAGCGCGGCTTCGTGCGCATTGGGCGTCACTACCGCGCATAACGGGAGCAGATGCTCGCGTATCGCAGACACGGCGTCGGGCTCAATCAGGACGTCGCCCGATGTCGCAACCATCACGGGATCGAGCACGTACGAGGGCAGGTCGTATTTTCGCGTCGCGGAGGCTACCGCATGCACGATCTCGCTGCCGGCGAGCATTCCGGTCTTGAAGGCCCGCGGGCGGAGGTCTGTGGCCACGGCATCGAGCTGAGCGGTGACCATCGCAGCAGAAACCGGCTCCCACTGCGACACGCCGAGCGTATTCTGCGCTGTGATCGCCGTGATCACGGAGGTTCCGTACACGCCGAGCTGGTGGAACGTCTTGAGGTCGGCCTGGATTCCGGCGCCGCCGCCGGAATCGGAGCCGGCGATTGTCAGAGCTATGTACAAAGGCGCTCTTGGCTGTTGGCTATTGTCTGTCGGTAACCGGTTCTAATCTGCATTTCCGCGGTAACCAATAGCTAATGGGCAACAGCCAACAGCGCTCTATCGTCGTCGCGGCGCCGGCGATGCCGGCAGCGAGTTAAGCCGTCTCTTGAAGCTCTGGTAGTTCCGCGAGTCCCGCGAAAGCCGTGCGAGCTGCGCCGGCGGGATCTGCGCTATCCTGGCCTGGACGCGCTGGAGCCGGTCTTCCTCGAGCGGGTGAGTGGCGAACCAGGCTTCGACACCGGACGGCCGGGTGCGCCGCTCTTCGAGGAGCTTTTGAAACATCGTCGCCATCCCCTGCGGGCTGATCCCCGCGCGGACGACATTGTCAAATCCGACGTCATCGGCCTCGATCTCGGCGCCGCGGCTGAATCTGGCGAACACCGCCGTTCCGGCAACATTGATCAAAGTACCGGCCGCCTGGCTACCGCATACGCCCGTGAGCACGCAGGCGAGCCCGATGCCGAGCTCGGCGCGCTGCGCCTTCTCCATCTGATCGACGGAATGGCGCTCGACGACGTGGCCGATCTCATGGCCGAGCACGCCGGCCAGCTCGTCCATGCGGTCTGTCCGCGCAATCAGTCCGCGATTGATGTATATGTATCCGCCAGGGACCGCGAAAGCGTTGACTTCCGGGCTGTCCACGATGTAGAAGGTCCAATTGTGGTCAGGAGCGCTGGTCAGCCGCGCTATCGAATCACCGAGCAGATTGATATAGCGGTTAACTTCTGCGTCCTGGACGATCGGAAGCTGCCGGTTGATCTGCATCGCGTAATCGGCGCCCATTTGGGCTTCCTGCTGCCTGGAGATTGAGCAGCCAACGACCGCGAAAGCGAGCAGTAGAGCTGTGAACGTGCGTCTCATCGTTACTCCCTCGTAGATTTTCTGCCCCATCAAAGGCAAATCCTATTCCCAACCATCGAGTGAACGCGCCAGCGGGGGTTCAAGGGTGAGCCTGCTCACCCTTGCACGGGACCTGAAGCGCCGGAAAGGGCGTGAGCGGCGCTCGCTGTTCGTCGCCGAGGGGGTCCGGGCGGTCGAAGAACTGATCCGTTCGGAGTTGCCCATGCGCGGCATTCTTGTTACCCCTGAGCTTCTCGAAAGCGCCAGAGGCGCCGCGCTGGAGGCGGCGATTTTGGCTCGGGGCGTGGTGCTCGAGCGGGTCTCGGAGCGCGATCTCGAATCCGCCGCTGACACGAATTCGCCGCAGGGCGTGCTGGGGATCGCGGAGACTCCTGAGCGGCGTCTCTCGTCCATTCCGCTGTCCGGCTCAGTGCGGATCGTGGTGCTGGACGGACTCCAGGACCCCGGCAATGCCGGGACGATCCTCCGGACGGCGGCGGCGCTCGGGGCACGAGCGGTTATCGCACTGCCAGGCACCGTGGACCTCTGGAACCCGAAGGTCATCCGCGGTGCGATGGGAGCCCACTTTCGCTTTCCGCTGGTGCACGCCACGCTCGCGGAGTCGTTCGATTTTCTGAACAGCAGCTCGGTTGCGCTGTGGGGGACATCTGCGGAAGGCGACGCGATCGGTTCCCGGCCGGCTCCCGAGCGGCTGGCTATCGCGCTTGGCAACGAGGGAGCCGGTTTGAGCGAGGTCGTTCGGGACCGCTGCGCCTTTCTGGTATCGATTCCGATCGAGCCGGGAGTAGAGTCTCTGAACGTCGCGGTGGCTGCGGGGATCATTCTGCACGAGCTTAGAGGATGACCGAGACCGTCATCCGCGCGTTCGCGTTCCTCTTCGGGGCGCTATGGGGATCGTTTCTGAACGTTTGCATCTCGCGCTGGCCTGCCGGACAGTCGGTCGTGGCGCCCCGGTCGCGCTGTCCCAACTGCGAACGGCCGATCGCCTGGTACGAGAACATTCCGGTGTTGAGCTGGATCGCGCTGAGAGCCCGGTGCAGGGGGTGCGCGAAGCCGATCTCCGTCATGTATCCGCTGGTCGAGCTCGCGGTGGCGTTCAGCTGGCTCGCGGCGGTCGCGCACTTTGGGCCGACGCTGACGGCACTCAGAGTCGCGGTGTTCGTCACCCTGCTGCTCGGCATCGCGATGACAGACGCGCGGCATTACACGATTCCCGACGGGTTCACCGTCTTCGGACTACTGTGGATGATGACGTTCTCGGTCGTCGGCGTGATGACCGGCGAGCCAGGCCCGTTCGCGCTCCCGTACGATGCTTTGATCGGCGCGTGCGCCGGCGCGGGCGCCATCGCGATCGCCGGCTGGCTCGGCGAGGTCGCATTGCGAAAGGAGGCGATGGGGTTCGGAGACGTGACGCTGATGGCGGTGGTCGGCGCCGCCGTTGGGCCGCAGCTCGCGCTTCTCACGATTTTTCTGGGGGCAGGACTGGGTACGGTGGCGTATGTCCTCATCATTTACCCGGCGCGCGTGATCCGGCTCAAGCGGGACCGCCAACGGAATGCTGACGCGCCCGCGGATGGCGAGGGAATAGTCCCCGTGATCCCTTTCGGTGTATTCCTTGCTCCGGCAGCGGTAATCGCACTGCTGTGGGGTGGAGCCATTATAGACTGGTACTTGAGCCGGATGACATTCGCATGAACATTTCAATTCGAACTGTCTCGATCGTCGCTCTTCTGGGCACAGCCGTAATCGGCGGTTGTCGCGAGCGGAAGCAATACGATGGTCCTTACGGCCGGCAGGTAGCCGAGGCCATTCCGCTCATCGAGAAGGGCACGGGTCTCAGGTTCAAGCGGCCGCCCAAGGTGGAAGCTCGCACGAAGGCGCAGGTGCGCGAGTTCGTCCTCGCGCAGATCAACAAGCCGCTCGCGCAGCGTGAGATGGCCGGGCAGGAAGCGGCGTACAAGCGGTTCGGGATGATCCCCGATACGCTCGATCTCCGGCAGTACCTCCTGGGACTTCTGGAGGAGCAGATCGTTGGTTACTACGACCCGGCCACCAAAGTGCTCTACGTAGTGGAAGGATCGCCTGACGACATCGTCGGCCTGACGATCACGCACGAGCTGGTGCACGCGCTGCAGGATCAGTACGTGGATCTCGAAGCGTACCAGAACGTCGAAGGAGAGAACGATCGCCAGGCCGCCGCGCAGGCGGTGTTCGAGGGGCAGGCGGTGTACGAGCAGATCGCCGCGATGCTGGGCGGCGGCAACGTCGCTGTCAACTTGCCGGGCGGCTGGGATCGCGTGCGCGAGATGATTCGCGAGAACCAGGCATCCATGCCGATTTTCGCCCGGGCCCCGCTCGTGATCCAGGAGACGCTGATATTCCCGTACCTGAGCGGCGCCGAGTTCATCCGGGGTTACAAGACGCGCAATCCGACAGGCACGCCTTACGACGACATGCCGGTGTCAACGGAGCAGATACTCCATCCGTCGGCGTATTTCGGCACGCGCGACCACCCAACCCGCGTCACGCTGGGCCCCGTCCGCGGCACCAAGCGTTACGAGAACACGCTGGGTGAGTTTGAGACCCGATTGTTCCTGTTTCAGCACACGCAGGATCAGAACGATGCCATCCGCGGCGCGACGGGCTGGGACGGGGATCGTTACGCGCTCGTGGATACGCCCGCGGGCGAAGCGCTCGTGTGGGTCACCGTGTGGGATTCGGCGGTCGAAGCCGGCGAGTTTCGCGAGATCATGGTTTCCGCGATCGAGGCGAAAACGCTAGTGGGCGGTAGCGCGGTGAGCGAAACCACTCGCGCGTACACAAACGGCGGCCGGACCGTTCGGCTGGCAACCGCCGAGATCGGGGGACGAGCGCTGGTGATCTACAGCGACGCGCCGGAATCGGTTACCGGCGACCTCGTCGATGCGGCCAGCATCCGGCTCCAGGAGATGATTCCGGGTGTGGCTGCCGGCCGATAAGGCTACAAGCCGAGAGCGCGTGACAGCCCGAAGGTCATCGCGCCCACCACCGCGCCGAACACGTAACCCAGAACGATGATCATCGTGAGCTCGTTCTGGATGACGGAGCGGAGCAGCTCCTCCACGCGCTCGATGCTGAACGCCATCACTTTCTTCTCCACCATCATCTGAATGTCGAGTCGCTGAACGAGACTCGGCAGCTGATCGTGGATCCACGTCCAGATCAGCGGCGCCATCGCCGAGGCGATGCGGTCGGGCGCTTCGGGGTCGCTGGCGTCGGTGACGTTGCTGAGGATTTCGCCGATGGGCTTCTGGAGGTACTCGAGCACCGCGTCGTGAATCGTCTTCGAGATCTCTTCGCGGATCACAGGGTCGTCCAGCAGCACGACGAGCTGCTCGACTCCTTCGGTTTCAATAGCATCGAGAGCGCGGTCCATCTTGTTTTCGCTGACCATCAGCTTCGCTAGTACGCGCTCGTGGAACTTGAGATCGTTGACGAACTTGTCGAACAGCGAATGGAGCGCCCCCCTCATCCGCTCGCGCGTCGCCGGCTGGCCGAGGAATCCGCCCAGCTTTTCCATCGCGACCGGCAGATAATCCGTCATCGCCGAGCCGAGCGCGGTGACGACCGCCGGCGGCACTTTGTCGATCAGCGGCTGCTCGGACGTGATCACGGCGCGAACGAGCTCGGTCAGCTTCACGTCGAAGGCGGCGCGCAGCTCCGGGCGGTTGAGCTCCTGCTGGAGGTCCGCGGGTGTGAGCAGCCGCTCGCCGACCATGCGGCCGATGCTGCGCGCGAGCCGCGCCTGATTCTTCGGTATGGCTCCCTGGAACCCCATTCGCCGTTGCTTGGGATTGAACAGCATCCACACGGCGACGGTGTTGGTGACGCCGCCGGAGAGCGTTCCGACGACGATATGGTTTAGCAATGACGCGAGCGTCGGGTCCATGGGGGAGAAGCTAACAGCTACCAGCTGGTAGCTGACAGCTAGCGGCTAACTTCGGGAATCGGGAGACTCGGACGACACTGCGGGAGGCGGGTCGGCGGCGTGGGCGGCGGGACTGTCCACGGGCGCGGCGTCCGCCAGCGAAGCGTCAGGCGCGGGCATCAGCGCGATGTGCAGCACCTCGTCCATCGTCGAAGCGAAGGTGAACACCATCGCTTGTTTTACCTCGTCCGGAATGTCGCGCAGGTCCTTCTCGTTCGACTTGGGCATCATCACCTGGCGCAGCCCGGCCCGATACGCCGCGAGCACCTTCTCCTTCACTCCGCCGATCTCCAGCACACGCCCCCGCAGGGTGACCTCGCCGGTCATGGCAAGGTCGCGCCGCACGGGCCGGCCGCTGAGGACGCTCGCGATCGCCAGAGTAACCGCCGCGCCCGCGCTCGGTCCGTCCTTCGGAATCGCGCCCGCGGGGAAGTGGACGTGCAGGTCGGAATCGCGGAAAGTCTGTGGCTCGATCCGGAGCTGCGCCGCGCGTGATCGCACATACGAATAGGCGGCGTCCACCGACTCGCGCATGACGTCGCCGAGCTGGCCGGTGACGGTGAGCTTACCGTTACCGCTCATGCGGAGCGCCTCGATCACCATCAGGTCGCCGCCGTTCGCGGTCCACGCGAGCCCAGTCACTGCGCCGACCTCCGGCTCCATCTCCGCGGCCTCGACCGCGTAGCGCGGAATTCCGAGAATCTCCAGCACCTGGTTGAGGTCGATGATCCAGGCGCCTTCCTCTCCGTCGGCCTTGGCGCGGGCACGCTTGCGCATGATCGCAGCGACGTTTCGCTCGAAGTTCCGAAGCCCGGCCTCCCGCGAGTAACGGCTCGCTATGTGGCCGAGTACTTCATCGGTGAACTGGATGTCCTTGTCCGAGATCCCGTGATCCTCGAGCAGTCGCGGCAGCATGTACCGCCATGCGATCTCCACCTTCTCCTCGACTGTGTAGCCGGCTATCCGAATTATCTCCATCCTGTCGCGAAGCGGAGCCGGGATGTCGAAGATGTTGTTCGCGGTGCAGATGAACAGCACGCGCGAGAGATCGAAGGGAAGGTTCAGGTAGTGATCGACGAAGTCCTTGTTCTGCGACGGATCGAGCACTTCCAGCATCGCCGCCGTGGGATCACCGGACGGGCCGCCGCTGGTCATCTTGTCGATCTCATCGATCATCAGCACGGGGTCGTTTACGTCCACGCGCCGCAGCGCCTGGATGATCAGCCCCGGCAGCGAGCCGACGTACGTGCGCCTGTGCCCGCGAATCTCGGCTTCGTCGCGCACTCCGCCGACGGAGATCCGGTAGAACTGGCGCCCGATCGCGTCGGCGATGGCTTCGCCCAGCGAAGTCTTGCCCGTTCCCGGCGGGCCCGCGAAACACAGGATCGGACCGCGCGGATCGCCTTTGCGCAGCTTGCGTACGGCCAGGTACTCGACGATGCGCTCCTTCGCTTCGTTGAGTCCGTAGTGCCGCGCGTCCAACGCTTCTTCGATTTTCTTGAGCTCGATCTGGTCGTCGCTCGACCGCTTGTGCCAGGGGAGCGACAGCACCCAGTCGAGATACGTCCTCACGACCTGGTATTCGCTCGACGCGGGGGAGAGCTGGCGGAGCCGCTCGGTCTCGCGCTTCGCTTCCTGCGCGGCGCGCTCAGGAAGATTCGCCTCGTCGATCTTCTTGAGTATGCCGACCGCTTCCTTCTCGCCGGGATCGGTCTCCCCCAGCTCGGACTGGATGGCGCGGAGCTGCTGGCGCAGATAGAAGTCGCGCTGGTGCTGCTCGATCTTGATTTCGGTCTGCTTCTTCACGTCGTCGACGACGCGCGCGCGCGCGACTTCGCGCTCGAGACGCGTGAGCAGGAACCGGATCCGCTGCGCGATATCGAGCCGCTGGAGCACCTCGTCCTTGTCCGCGATTCGGAAGTTCAGATTCGTGGCGGCGAGATCGGCGAAGCGGCCGGGATCCGACACGTTCATCCTGAGAATTCCCGGAACCTCGTCGGGAATTCGCTCCACCAGCTCCGACAGCGTCTCGGCTGCGGAAATCACGCGCGTGACCAGCTCGCCAACTTCGTCCGGGTTCGGCGCGATCTCTCTGGCCGGCTTGATGTGGACGACGGCGAACGGCTCGGTCTGGCCGACCTTGTCGATCACGATACGCCGGAGCCCCTGGAGCGTCACCTGCACTGTGTCGCCCGGCAGGTTGATGCGCTCGTGCACTCGCGCGGCGACGCCGATCCGCCCAACGAAGTCGTGCAGATCGGTCTCGTCGTCCTGGTCTGTCGTCGAGACCACCAGCGCGACGATCAGCCCGGAGTCAGGGTTGGCGCGGAGCATGGCCAGATTCTCCGGAGCGCCCATCTGGACCGCTATCGTGCCGAGCGGATAGACAACGGTCGACCGCAGCGCCATCAACGGAAGCTTTGAGGGCAGCTCGGAGGAGAGAATTTCGTCTTTGCGCTCGAGTCTGGACATGGCTCAAAAGTTATCAGTTATCAGGGATCAGGAAACAGCGGGATACATGCCGTTGTTTCGATCACTGATCACTGACCACCGATCACTGATCCAGGACAGCTGTCTCTATTACGTTCAATCACCATGTTTGAAGCCCTGAGCGAGAAACTCGAAGTCACCTTTGCCCGGCTCCGCGGCAAGGGTGTGCTGAGCGAGTCGGACATAAAGGAAGGGCTCCGCGAGGTCAGGCGGGTTCTCCTCGAAGCGGACGTCAACTTCCAGCTGACCAGGGAGTTCCTGGAGCGCGTCGAGAAGAAAGCCGTCGGCGTGAGCTCTCTACGGACGGTTTCGCCCGCCCAGCAGCTTGTCAAAATCGTGCACGAGGAGCTGGCGGCGATGCTCGGAGAGCGCCGCGAAGGACTCAAGCTCAGCTCCGTGCCACCGACGATCGTGATGATGGTCGGCCTGCAGGGCTCGGGAAAGACGACGACCGCCGCGAAGCTCGCCCGACGGATGAAGTCGGAAGGGCGCGCGGTGCGGCTCGTAGCCGCCGACGTGTATCGCCCGGCGGCCATCGACCAGCTCGAGACGCTCGGCGCGGAGCTCGACGTTCCGGTGTTCGCGGATCGCTCCACCAGCGACGTGGTGAAGATCGCGAAGCAGGGGATCGAGGCGGCGAGGCGGGAGCGGGATCGCGTGGTGATCGTCGATACCGCCGGACGGCTTCAGATCGACGACGCGATGATGGACGAGCTGTCACGGCTCAAGTCCGCAATCTCCCCGGATGAGATACTGCTCGTAGCAGATGGAATGACCGGGCAGGAGGCCGTGAAGATCGCGCAGGGGTTCGACGACAAGCTAGGCGTGACCGGGGTCATCCTCACGAAGATGGATGGCGACGCGCGCGGCGGGGCCGCCCTCTCGATCTACGGCGTGACGAAAAAGCCGATCAAGTACATCGGCGTCGGCGAAAAGACGGACGCGCTCGAGGAGTTCCATCCCGAGCGGATGGCGGGGCGTATCCTGCAGATGGGCGACGTCGTATCCCTCGTCGAGAAGGCGCAGGCCGCGTTCGACGAGGACGAGTCGCGCCGGCTCGAGAAGAAGGTCCGCAAGCAGAAAGGGATGGATCTCAACGACTTCCTTACCGCCATGCGGCAGATGGAGAAGCTCGGCCCGCTCGAGGGCGTGCTGAAGCTGCTGCCCGGCGTCAACACCGCGGCGATCAAGCAGGCCAAGGGGATGGATCCCAAAAAAATGAAGCACATCGAGGCGATCGTCCTCTCGATGACGACGGAGGAGCGGACCGAGCCCGGAATTCTGAACGGATCGCGGCGGGCGCGGATCGCGAAGGGCTCAGGGCGGCCCATCAACGAGGTAAACCGGCTCCTGACTCAGTTCCGCGAGATGCAGAAAATGATGAAAAAGGTGGCCGGGGGCGGCCGCCAGGGTATGATGCCGTTCGGAATGCGTTAACTTTACAGGCTACCCATCACCGGGTGCGGCTCGGAAACGCCGAGCACGCGATGAGCCCGGAGCACGACCCATCACCGCCGCAGGGAGTACAGGAAAATGGTTCGCATCAGGCTTCGCAGGGTCGGGCGCAAGAAAGCGCCCGTGTACCGCCTCATCGTCGCCGACTCCAAGAGTCCGCGCGATGGAAAGTTCATCGAGATCATTGGTCAGTATGCTCCCCGGCAGGCGGAGGGCGGGCTCAAGATCGACGCCGAGCGAGCTGGCCATTGGCTCGACGTTGGCGCGCAGCCGAGCGACACCGCAAGGTCGCTGCTCCGCCGCGCGGGTATCCTCAAGGCGCGTCACGAAGTCCGGCTCGGCCGCACTTTGAGCGCCAAGGCCGTTCCGATTTCGGACACCAGTGACGAGGGGAGCGCGGGCGAAAACGCCGGCGCATGAGGTGAGTGCGGCTCTCGATCATCGGGCGGATTCGTAAGGCCCAGGGGATCAAGGGCGAGCTTCTCGTCGAACCGATTACCGACACGCCGGACGCGCTCTTTGCGTCCGGCCGTCGTGTTTTGGTGGGCGACGCGTTCGGAAAAGCGCCCGAGAATCCCGACACTCTTTCGATCGCGACTTCCAAGCCTTTCAAGGGCGTGCTGAGAATCGTGAAGTTCGAGGAGATCCCGGACAGGACCGCGGCCGAGCGATGGAGCCACCGCTACCTGTTCGCGCCCGAGACCGAGCTCGCGCCGCCCGGCGACGACGAAGTGTTCATCGAGGAGTTGTTTGGGCTCCTCGCCGAGACCCCGGAGGGCGCGGTGCTCGGCCGCGTCGTGGACGTCGTCGAGGTCCCGCAGGGGATTCTCCTGGAGATATCGCGGGAGACGGGCGCGCCGGTGCTGCTGCCGTACCGCCCCGAAATGGTGCGCGAGGTGCGCGTGCACGAAGGAAAGGTGATCGTCACGCCGGTCGAGGGGTTGTTCGACTGATGCTGCGCGTCAACGTGGTCACGATCTTTCCGGATTTTTTCACGACGCCGCTGGGGCTGAGCATTCCCGCGCGCGCGCAGGCCGCTGGGAGCGTCGATTACAGGGTCGTGGACCTGCGGGAGTTCACCCACGACAGGCACCGCACCGTGGACGACGCGCCGTACGGCGGCGGGCCCGGAATGGTCATGAAGCCCGAGCCGTTTTTCGAGGCCGTGGAATCGCTCGGCGCCAAAGCGCCGGTGGTGCTGATGTCCGCGCGCGGGCGGAGATTCACGCAGGCGGATGCGCAAAGGTTCAGCGAGGGGGAGGAGCTCACGCTGCTTTGCGGGCACTACAAGGACGTGGATCAGCGCGTCGCGGATTTTCTCGCGACCGAGGAGCTGTCGATCGGGGATTTTGTGCTTAGCGGGGGAGAGCCGGCGGCGCTGGCGGTCATCGACGCTACCGTGCGGTTGTTGCCGGGCGCGATGTCTGATCTGGACAGTGCTCGCGGGGACTCGTTCCACGCGGATCGCGGGATCAGCGCGCCGAGCTACACCCGCCCTCCGGTATTTCGCGGGCACGCCGTTCCTGAGGTGCTGTTGTCGGGGGATCATGCCCGGATCGCGCGATGGAAAGAAGAACAGGAGATAAAGGGCGGGGAGTAGGAACGAACTGCACAACAGGGATGGGTGACTGGTGTTAGGTGTTGGTTTTGGTTAACCACGGGTTTACGGTCGACGGTTGTTGGTCACCTACAACGGTGAACCGTTGACCCGTGGTTAACCAGAACCATCACCTAAGACCAGTCACCCATCCCTGCGGTCAGTTGACCTCGTCAACCATCAACCGTCCTCGAGTTCGGGCGGGCTCCCTCGTCAGCCGGTACATGAGCAGCGCCGCGCGCGCGGTCTGCTTCGGCAGCGACGTCAGATCGACCGACTCATAAGGCGAGTGCGCGCCACGGCCGAACACCCCGAGCCCGTCGAGCCCCGGCAGGATCGGTGCGACGAATGAGATGTCGCCCGCCCCGCGCCGTCCCGGATCGTTCCCGACGACAGGCGCGTATCCGAGCGCGCGGCTCACAGTGTCGTAAACGGCGACCAGCGCGTAGTTCGCGGGCGTCGGTGCCATCGCCGGATAGTAGGAATCGACGAAGAGGATCTCGGCGGACGTCCCCCGAAGATTGCGCGATACGATGTCACGCATCACCGTGCGCGCCGAATCGAGCTGACCCGACGTGATGAAGCGCAGATCGCCGTGCACGACCGCGGTAGGCGGAACGATGTTCGTCTTACCGGAGGCCGTCCCGGTCATCATCGTCGTGTCATAGCTCACCTTCTCACCGCTCAGCATCACGCCCGGGCTGAACGTCAGGTACTGCTGCCCCTCGAGCGCGGTGCGGAAGTCCGTGAGAATCCGCGCGGCTTCGTAAATCGCTCCGTAGCCGGCTCTCTCGCCGAACATGCCGGAGCTGTGATACTGCCGCGCCGTCACGGTCAGAACCCAGTCGCTCGACCCGCGGCGGGCGACGACCGCCGTCGAATCGCTCCCGCCCTCGAACGACAGCACGACATCACTGCGGCGCGCGGCGCGAACCAGGTCGTCCCGCGATACCGTATGCGGATCGCCCGCGTTCTCTTCGTCCCCGGTGAGCAGCACGATTACGTGCATGTCGT
>JBPCJJ010000006.1:0-19700 GCA_051005405.1 Gemmatimonadaceae bacterium
ACGTTCAGCTTCAACGTCGCCGGGGGGCGCTGCGATGTGTGCGAGGGCGCGGGCGCGCTGGAAGTCGAGATGGTGTTCATGGCCGACGTGTTCGTGCCCTGCGAAGAGTGCGGCGGCAAGCGCTTCAAGTCCGACGTGCTGGACGTCCGCGTCAACGGCCGCAACATTCATGAGGTGCTGGACCTGACGGTCGATCAGGCGATCCGGTTCTTCGCGCGCGAGGAGAAGCTCGGCCAGATTCTCTGGCACGTGCAACAGGTCGGGCTGGGGTACGTGCGGCTCGGGCAGCCCGCGACGACGCTCTCGGGCGGGGAGGCGCAGCGCATCAAGATCGCGCGCGAGCTCTCACAGTCGGCCAAGCGGAGCGGACGCAAGCTGTACGTGATGGACGAGCCGACGACCGGGCTGCATCTCGAGGACATCCGCAAGCTCGCGCTGGTGCTCGAGCGATTGGTCGATCACGGGCATACGCTCGTGCTGATCGAGCACAACCTCGACGTGATCAAGCTGGCGGACTGGGTGATCGACCTCGGCCCCGAAGGCGGGGACCGCGGGGGGACGATAGTCGCCGCCGGTACGCCGGAGGAGATCGCGGAAGTGAAGGAGTCCTACACCGGTCAGTGGCTCAAGCCACTGCTGGCGAAACCGGAGAATCGAATCGCGAGAAAAAGACCCAAGGCAAGCTGACCTGGGGCTTTAGCGTACGCGCGATCAGGGAGCTACGCGCGACTCTCCTGAAGTTTCTTTACAGCTCGGGTAATCAGCCGACGCGGAACGAACCGCTGCGCCTGTACCAGCAACTTGTTCCGCGCGCCCGGGATCGCGACCCGCCACCCGCCCATCATGGCGCGATAACCGAATTCGGCGACTTCCCGCGCGTCGGCGACGTTCGCGTCGAATAGCTTGGCTTTTTTCACCTGCGCCACTTCGGCGAACTCGGTCTCGGTGGGCCCCGGACAGAGACAGCTCACGACGATCCCCGATTTCGACAGCTCTTCCGACAGCGCCTGCGAGAAGCTGAGCACGAACGCCTTGCTGGCGTAATACACGCTCATCATGGGGCCCGGGAAGAAAGCCGCCGTCGATGCGACGTTCATCACGTAGCCGGCGCGCCTCTGCAGCATGGGCGCGACGAACAGCTTGGTAAGCTGCATCAGCGACGTGATGTTGACCTGGATCATTGCCATCTCGCGGTCGATCGGGGTCTCGCTGAACTCGCCGCCGAGCCCGAATCCCGCGTTGTTGACCAGAACATCCACGTCGATGCCGGAAGCCCGCACGGCAGCGAAGATCCGGGCGGGTGCATCGGGATCGCCCAGGTCATCGACGATGACCGTGGCAGTGACGCCGTGCTTCCCTTCCAACTGTCCGGCCAGTGCTTCGAGGGCATCGCGGCGGCGGGCTACAAGAACGACATCGTGGGCGTGGGCAGCGAAGACGCGGGCAAGCTCTTCGCCGATGCCGGCCGATGCGCCAGTGACCAGCGCCACCGGACGTCGAGTTGGATGCTTGGGCATGGTCACAAGCTAGCCGGGGATCGACACGGACAGCCGAGGCGCGCGGAGGCGACTAAAAACGTTGAATCAAATAGCTCTGATCTATTATTATTCTAGGCTATTCCCGAGTAGCTCAGTTGGTAGAGCAGGTGACTGTTAATCACCGGGTCGGGGGTTCGAGTCCCTCCTCGGGAGCTGGGTACCCTTACAAAAAAACGGGCCGCGAACGGCCCGTTTTTTTTGTGGATCGCTTATCTCGCCGATCCAGATGCGACGGAGTCTCCAGAGGCTAATCCTATTGAGTCTCGGCGAATCCGGCCGTACAACATCCCGAAGTACAGGTATACCACGCAGGATCTTCCACTCCCCCTTGGAGCACGGCCAGCCAGCCGAAAACGTTCGTCATTCCAGCAGTTCTGATTCCGGTTGGATGCTGCATGCCCGCGCCCCGGGAGCGGAGGCTGGCGACGGGTTCGGCGGGCGGTCCATCAGCGCAACTTCGGAAGACGCCGAATGACTTCGTCCAGGTCGAGTTGTGCTTGCAGCCGGCGAATGGCCCGTTCGACACGATCTGCTGCGAGTAGGGCGGATTCTTGTTGACTTGTACGACGACGAACCGGCCCGTGTCCGCAGTACCACCGGGAACGACGAACACCAGGTAGTTGAAGGGTCCGGGCTTTAGGCCGTACATGTTGTCGGCAGCGCGGCCGAGATTCTCCAGCTTTCCGATGAGGACCGTGCCCGCTCCCACGCTGGGCGCCCTGTTTCTCGCACCGGTATCCGCGCTCAACACGACCCGCACTTTCCCTCCGGAAAAGAAACAGCTCAGGCCGCCGCTGCATCGCCGCCGCGCCGTGTCACCGGCAGACCAGACCAGCGGATTTCGCGCGAGCTTGTCCAGCGAGTCTCCGGGTATCGTGAGCGTGTGCGGCCCGGTACCGGGGCCCAGCACTATGCCCGACCCACCTCCCGCGGACGACGGTCCGCAGGCCGCCAGCGCAAGCAAGGCCGTGAAGACGAGTGATACCGCTGCCATGCGATTGCTTCCCATGAGTTGACTCCCCGTCATAAGAGTTTGTTCGAGCGTCTCGTGCGGTCAAAGCGACGATCCCGCCGTGCAGCATCCAGCGGTACAGGTAAACCAGGCTGGATCCTCATGGTCGAGTGCCGCGTTGAGACTATCGGGTAGGTGAGGCGGCTTGCACGCCCTGAATTCGGCCTCCGCGCTGGTGGCAGACCGTGGGTGATCACAGCGGAGCCAGACGCCGCTCGCATGGACCGTATGCTGCTTGTTGGAGGTATCCAATTCTCGAATCTGGTACACCCCGCTCGTATCGTCCCCCGTCATAATGAAAAGGGCATACACGTAGCGGCCTGGCCTGACGCGGTACATTCTCGATTCGCCGACGCCCCCGGCTCCCCCGACGTGACTGAGCTTGCCAACGAGGATCGCGGTATCCCCGGCTATAGCATCCCCGACGTTGTTCGCATTTTTCTCGACCCAGAGATTGACGCCGACCCTTCCCGTCATCCCGCACTTGGCAGGATCGACGCATCTGCGCTCCTTTGGGGAGTCCTTCGATTTAGTCCAGCGCGCCTTGTCATTCAAAGCGTCGAACAACTTTTGGCCGTCCATTGCGTTCAGCCAGTCCTCGCCGGGAGTTGCGGCTGGCGCTGTGGACGGCGCGGCAACGGCCGCAGTATCAGCGGACGGTTGCTGCGTCGAGTCGCACGCGATTGCGAAGCAAGCCAGGGTCAGCCCGGCAATCCGGCGGATGGTGCAGTTCCCATGTGCAGGTGGCATTCATTCCCCGAGAAGGTGTGGCCGAGCTATTTCACCGCCAGCGCGATCGCCTGCATCCGGCGCACAGTTGGACGAAGCTCCGGATCAGCGTTCCTCCAAAGCTCGGCCGCAGCTGCCGCCCACTTCCTCGAACTTGCGGCACCTCCCTTGGCGACCGCAAGGTCCGACCGCATCACCATCGCCCGTACGAGCATTGCTCCCTCCAGCGGATGCTCGAAAATGGAAGCACTGAGCGTGGGGGCGGCGTTCAGCGTCATGTCGAGGATGCGGGTGGCTGTGGTCGTGTCTCCGAGATGCAGCCGGAGCGCCCCCTCCCTCACTGTGAGGTTGATGGCCATGTCTCCGGGGCGCATCGAAGCCCGATTGCGTTCGAGGGTATCGAGTATAGCCAGTGAAGAACGAACGTTTCCTCGCGCGTAGGAGATCTGCGCCCGCGTTATCAGGCTCGCGTCTCGAGTGGCGGATGTCATTGACTTTCCGCCGGTACATTGGGTGAGGTAGCTGAGGCTCTGGCTCACGACTCGCTCGTGCACTTCCTCGTGACGCTCCGGTTGCACGCGCGTAGCGACCAGTTGGAGGACATTTTTTTCGGCAGCTGCGGTGGCTGGAGTGCAGACCGCAAGCGCAGATAATCCCAGAAATTCGCCCGCCGCTTTCGTGACGGTCTGGTCCAACCCCGGAACCTGCGCATGCCCAGCCCAGAAGTACTGCAGCCCCGCTTCGAACACGGACAGTTTCCCAGTGAGCCCGGCCAGCCGGGAAACAGGTCGCCAGGTTTCCGTGGACGGTTCGCCGTAAGATCTCAGAACTGACTCCGCCAACTCCCTCGCGGCGGGGTAGCGGCCGAGCTTGACCAGCACTCTGACCTCCGACTCGCCAATGGCAAGACTGTCTGACCTCGTGACAGCGAGTCTCTTGGCTTCGCCGAGGGACTGCAGGGCTCCCGTATGAATTGACGCACCCGTGAGCTCTCCCCGGTTCTCGCGCACAGTGGCGAGGACGCGAAAAGCTTCCGAACTATTGGGAATAGTGCGCGTCCACGAGCTCGCGAAGCCCAGCATCATGTCACTATTTCGAGTCAACGCGGCCGATCGCCGGATCTGTGAGACGCGATCCTCCCGATCGAAATCCGGCATAGGGTACGGGGTGTATGCGATTGTGTCAGCCATCAGGCTCGGAGGGGCACCGAATGCCGGAGGTCCCTTCAGTAATTTGCGTCCCACCCGGAACCGGTTTCGAGCGGTCGGAAAAACCTCGCTGATCCAGTCGAAGCGCGGTATCGCGTGCAGCTGCGGGTCGATCTCCAAGGCTCGCAGGAACGCGCTTCCGGCGGAGTGCCAGCTGCTTCTGAAGCTCCAGCGGGACGGACTTCGACGGTCGGGGACTACGATATTGTCGGCGCGAAGGCAGCCGCCGAGCGCGAACCAGGCTTTCGCGTCGAGCGTGTCGCCCCGCACAAGCGCGCGATACCGCTCACAGGCGACCTCGAACTCGCCCCGTCCGAACGCCAGCAACGCTTCAGCTCGCTGTGCGTCGCGCTCGCGCAACTCGTGGCGCAACGCGACCGCCCGGCCCGCATTGACCGTCCAACTGCGATCATGCTGCGAGCGGCGCCAGTTGGCAATCTCCGCGAGCCGGAGTTGAGCGACGGCGAAATCTGGGTCGAGCTCGACAGCAGCGAGAAGCTCGCGCTCGGCCGCAGCCAGATCCCAGCTCCGAAGCGCGGTGATCCCTCGCAAGTACGCCTGCCATGCTGAGAACGACTGAGTGCCCGCGTGGCCGTCGTCGTCAGCCGCTGGCACCGGCGGGGCAACCAGCGAGTTCGCCAGCGCGCGCAACTCCGCCTCCGAGAACTGACCGGAATCGGTAACAGTGCTCCGTTCGTACAGATTTCGCCGGCTGGCGACGTCGTACAGGTCCGCGTACACGCGAGTGACTCCGTCGTCAGTCGTCACCCGTCCCCATATCAGGCGCCCCGCCCCAAGGTTGCGCGCCACCCGAATTGCCTCGTTGAGTGACGTAACCTTTCTCCCGCTCGCGGCAAGAGCGTCACGAACGGCAATGTCCCGTTCGAGCGGCAGTCCGTCCCACGTGCTCAGCGCCGAGTAGATGCCCGCTGCCACCCGCTCGCCGGCCGCCGGATCGGTCTCCGATAGAAACGGCAGTACGACGAACTTGGCCGTATCGACCTGCGTTCCCCATGCCCCCCGTACCCATTCCGACCCCGGCCCCGCCGCCATCACCGCGAGTGTCACCACGGCCGCCACCGCGCCGACCGCGAACCACCGCCGCCGAATCGAATGCACCGAAACCGGCTCAGCTACCGCGGACGGATCGTGCAGCGCCGCAACGAACTCGGCGACTCCGGGAAACCGGTCCGCCGGAACGACTGCCAATGCCCGCTTGACCGCGCGCTCGACGTGGTCGGGCACGCTCGGCCGGTGCGCCCGCATCGACGGCGGCGGCTGCGTGAACCGCTGCGAGATCACGGCCTGCTGCGTCGCGCCGATGAATGGCGGCAAGCCGGTGATCATCTCGTATAGGAGGCAGGCCAGGCTGTACTGGTCGCTGCGCGTGTCCACGGTCTTCTCGCCGCTCGCCTGCTCGGGACTCATGTACGCGGGAGTTCCCACCACCAGCCCGGTGGACGTGAGCGTGTCCGCAGCGACCGAATCAATCGCGCGGGCGATGCCAAAATCGGCGAGGCACGCGTGATCGACCGAGAACAGGACGTTGTCGGGCTTGATATCCCGATGCACGATCCCGCGGGCGTGCGCATACGCCAGCGCCTCCCCAACGTGACGCGTGATCCGCAGCGACTCGTCTATCGGAAGCTGTTTCTCCCGGGCGATACGCGTCCGGAGAGAGCCGTCAGGCATGTACGGCATGACGTAATACAGGAGCCCGTCGGATTCACCCGACTCGTGAATCGACAGCAGATGCGGATGCTGCAGCGCCGAGCTGTGCTTGATCTCGCGGAGGAACCGCTGCGCGCCGATCGCCTGGGCAAGTTCCCGATGCAACACCTTGAGCGCGACCTGCCGCTCCTGGCGGTTGTCGCGCGCGAGGTAAACGATCGCGGCGCCGCCGCGGCCGAGCTCTCGCTCGATCGTGTATCTGCCGGCGAATTCGCCGCCGGGAACCGGGGGGTTGTCTTCCATTGGCTGCCCATCGACTGAGCTGGGCAAACATAAGTCCGGCCCGGTAAACCGCCAACAAAAAAACCGGGATCCTCTCGGACCCCGGTTCTGCAATCTTAGCTATGGACGGATCAGCCCTGGCCGGGGGTCCGGCCGGGGCGCGCGCCACGCATCGGACGGCGGTCTCGCTTGCCTTCTCGAGCGCCAGCCTTCCTCTGGGTGGAATCTCGCTGAGCCATCCGCTCGTGCATCTGCGCATGACGTGCATCGAACTTGACCCGCTGCTCGGCGGTCAGTACAGCGCGGACTTCCGCCTGTTCCTGCTGCCGTAGCGCGGCTACCGCCGTGCCCTGTCCGCGGGCGCGTGCCATCGCGGCGCGGGCCGCAGCCGTATCGCCTGCCTGGCGCGCTGCGCGAGCCGCCTCTACATCGGGCCGCGTGCTTTCCTGCAGCTGCCTGAACTGCACGCGATACTTCTCATGGATTGCCTTGATCTGCTGCTTCTGCGCGTCCGTGAGGTTGAGGTCACCCATCATGCCGCGCGCGCCCTGCTTCGCCTTCCCATCATGGCCATGCTGGCCGTGCTGCGGGGCCGGAGCCTGCGCGGTTGCGACGGTTGCAGCGCCTACGAGCATCGCGACCGTGGCTGCCGCTGTACGAATCCGATTCATCCTGCCTCCAAGCCTGATTGAGTGTGGACCCGGCACCGTATGTGGGGTCGCACTCTTAGACTCGATCGGACCGCGGACGTTAAGGGAGCTAGCCCGCGGCAGCCGCGGGCACCCCGCCGAACCGGCGTTCGCGCGCATGGAACTCGGCCACGGCGCCGTGGAGGTCCTTGGCGGAAAAGTCGGGCCAGAGGATCTCGGAAAAGTAGAGTTCCGCGTAGGCGCACTCCCATAAAAGGAAGTCGCTCAGGCGCTGCTCGCCGCCCGTGCGGATAAGCAGATCAACTTCTCGGGATGGGCCACGGTCATGCTCGACCTCGCCCAGCAGGCGCATGAACTGCTCACGGGAGAGATGATCGCTATCGGCGCGCCGGGCCGCGCGCAGGATCGAATCGCGCGCCGAATAATCCACCGCGATCCTGAGGTCGAGTGTCCTTCCCTCGCCCGTCGCGGCTTCAGCGGACTCGATCGCCTTGCGGACCTCGCCGGGGATTCTGTCGCGCCTGCCGATCACAGTGAGTCGCACGCCGTTCGTTACGCACCGATCGACCTCGGAGAGCAGATACCGGCGAAACAGCCTCATGAGCATCATGACTTCCCGCTGAGGACGGTTCCAGTTGTCCGCAGAGAAAGCGTACAGCGTCAGTACGCGAATGCCGCACTGTGGCGCCGCCTCGACGATCCGCCTTGCGGTCCGGGCGCCTTCGATGTGTCCCGTCGGGCGGCTGCTGCCTCGGGTAATGGCCCAGCGTCCGTTTCCGTCCATGATGATCGCGGCATGAATTCCCCGCTGGCTCTCGTCGCGGGGTTGGGGAGCCTTGGCGCCCACGCCCTGGCGGCCCAGGGCCGCCTGCCGCGTCAGCCCGATTCGTCTACTTGTGGACACGCGTCGCATGGATGAGGGCCTCCATATGGTCGAGGTACCGCTCGATCGCGCGCCGGCCTTCCGCCGTCAGGCGGTACTCGGTCCTGGGCACGCGTCCCTCGAAGGATTTCGTGCAGCTCACGTAATTGGCGTCTTCGAGCTTGCGCGCGTGAACGCTGAGATTGCCGTCGGTGATCTTGAGAAGCTTCTTGAGATCGTTGAAGCTCAGCTTGTCGTTCACCGCAAGCGCGCTCACGATTCCGAGCCTGACGCGCTCGTGGATGAGGCGGTCGAATTCGCCTGTGTCGGGCCCGATTGCGCGCCCGCGCACCGATCGCAGCTTCGCCGCGTCCACGCCACCTCGAGCCTGACGAGCGGTCCCATGCTTAGCCACCGTGCCTCCTCGCGATCGGAATGCCGAAGACGATGTGCAGCCCGCCAAATGCCGCAGCCATGAGCAGGTCGTTCGTCGCGGGCGAAGTAAAAAGCGCAATCGCGCCGGCGACCATGAAGCAGAATCCCATCACGGGCACGACGCGCACGGAAAACGCGCCGCCCGCAACGACCGCCGTTCCATAGATGAGCAGCCAGAGACCCGGGAGCACGTCGTACATCCCGAGCCTGTATAGCTCGAAGGTGAGCAGCGCCCCGACGATCATCGGCGGCGAGAAGCTGAGCAGAAACTTTCTTCCGGCACCGGACATCATCGGGAGACGCGCGGCGCGCGCTTTCCGGATGATCGCGGCGATCATGATCACGGGTGCGAGAAACGCGGCGGCGAGCCAGGTGTTGAGCCATGCGACTTCCGAAGGCTGCCGTGCGGCGATCGTCGCCGCAGTCAGCGCTGCGACTCCGACGATCACCATCCCCCACCCGGATACCGCGGTGAAAGCGCCTGCGCGCTCCATGGTGTCGCGTATGAACGCGAGGTTGTCCATCGCCCTGATGTGGAGCGCCGGCTCCTCCACATGAGTCACTTCTCTGAGGGGTCTGACTGACGACATGCAGTTAGTTTATCTGGGCGAATCCCTGTAGGTCAAGTACTTTACTGAACAAAGCGTGTTCCAGGCCCCTGCCGGGCAGGTTGACGCTGCCCGCGCTCATGGTGGCCGTGCTGGTGGCCGTAACGGCCATCGCTTGGATAAGGCCTTTGGACCGCCGGACCACCCGGGAGGCCGAGCCCCGCAACAGCGCGCAGGTCGTCTGGGCCACCGTTTCCGACTTCTCCGCCGTCCGCGCCTGGGCGCCCGGGATTCGTCGCGTCCAGAAGCTCGACGCAGTCGAGGGTGCAGAGCGATGGCTGTACGAAACTGCCGAAGGCGACATGACCATCGACGTCGTCGCCCAGCCCGCGCCGGCCGAGCCGGCTATTCGAACCGTGAATTCGCACCTCGCGTTCGGCGGAATCTGAACCCGGAGGATCTCGCCGGACGCGGCGGGCATCGTCGTCTGAATCATCAAGTAGCCGAGCTCGGGCCTGGAAGGGGATCGCTCGCCGGAAAACTCTGTTCGCCCATCCTGTCGAGCCGTCGCTCGTCGATCGCCGTTACGAGCAGACTGACCAGCTTCTGGCAGAACGCCGGAAGATCCTCGGGCTTCCTGCTCGTAACGAGCTTCTGGTCGACGTGCACCTGCTTGTCGACCCATTCGCCGCCTGCGTTCTCGATATCGGCCTTCAGGCTCGGCCACGACGTCAGCGTCCGGCCTTTCACTGCACCGGCTTCCACCAGCAGCCACGGCCCGTGACAGATCGCGGCGACGGGCTTGTCCGATTCCATGAAGCCAACCACGAACTCGATCGCCTTCGCGTTGGTGCGGAGCTTGTCAGGACTGCGCACCCCGCCGGGCAGCACGAGCGCGTCAAAGTCACGCGCCGTCACCTGGTCGACGACCCGGTCGACACGGAAGTTGTCGCCTTTCTCGCCGTGATTGACGCCCTGGATTTCGCCCTCGTTTTCCGAAACCAGCGACAGCTCGGCACCCGCGGCACCGAGCGCCTTCCATGGCTCGGTCAGCTCGATCTGCTCCACGCCGTCCGTAGCCAGGAACGCGACCTTTCGTCCCTTGAGCGATTCAGCCACCTGCAGCCTCTTCGCGCTTGCGGCGGAGATCCTCGAGCGCGGGATTCTCGTGGGTTTTTGGAATCAGCGATTCCTTGTCGTCGGTTTCCGTCTGCGCCACGCGCATCTTGTCTTCGGTGTAAACCCGCTCGTCGTCCGGGCTCGTTTTCTGATCCGTGACCGGGGCGTCTTCCGTCCCTGGCCCGTGTCCCACACTGACTCCTGGCATTGTTCCTCCTGAGCGTTGGTAAAGCGGGATGCATAGGGGTCACGAAACGTGCCATATTCCCGCATGCCTCTGATTTCGCTGTACGGCCACGCCTCGTTGCGGAAACGGCTGGCGCTGAGTGCTTCCGCGGGGCGCCTTCCATCCAGCCTGCTGCTGCATGGTCCGGCTGGAATCGGGAAGCAGCGGCTTGCGCTCTGGCTAGCGCAACTGCTGATTTGCGCCGGCGATGAGAAGCTGTGCGGGAAATGCCAGCACTGCCGGTACATGGCGGAGCTGCAGCATCCCGACCTCCATTGGTTCTTTCCCCGCCCGCGGCTCAAGGACGCCGATCCCGACCCTGACGACGTGCGAGACGATTATCGGGAAGCGATCGTCGAGCGCGTGGAGAGCGGCGGCCTGTACGAGGCGCCGTCCGGCACCGAAGGAATCTTCATAGCGGCGGTCCGCTCGCTAACCCGGGATGCTATGCTGGCGCCCGCGCTCGCCTCCCGGAAAGTCTTCGTGATCGGCGACGCGGAACGGATGGTGTCGCAGGAAGGGGCGGACCAGGCCGCCAACGCCCTGCTGAAGCTGCTCGAGGAGCCGCCGGCTGACACGTTTTTCATTCTCACTTCGAGCGAGCCTTCAGCCCTTCTTCCGACGATTCGCTCGCGCGTCGCGGCCGTGCGAGTGCCGCGGCTCACCGGGAAAGACGTCGCGGAGTTCCTGCGCGATCCGCTCGTCGTTTCCTATATGAAGAAGAGCAAGCGGCCCGAGCCGCGCCCCGAGCTGCTCGCCGGCGCCCCGGGACGGGCATTGAACGAATCAGAAAATGCGCAGGCAATCACTATTGCGCGCCGGATGCTCGACGCAGCTGCCAGCCGCAGTCCGGAGCGCTTCTCCCTCGCGCTGACACGGGGCGCGAGCAACGCGCGGGGCGCCTTCACGGATTCACTCGACGCGCTGACCGTGCTCCTCACCGAGCGCACGCGTGAAGCGGTCGCGAGAAACGATGTCGTGCGCGCTGGTCGCATCGCCGCTGCGGCGGACCTCGTCGAGATCGCGAAGGAGCGGGCATCCGGGAACGTGAACCCACAGCTCATCACGGCCAAGCTTCTGCACGACCTGAGCTTCCATCTCTCATGAGCGAACCGGCCGGCGGCGCGAAGCTGAGCCACGTGGACGCGACCGGGCGCGCGAGGATGGTGGACGTCACCGCGAAGGCCGAGACCGAGCGGATGGCGCGAGCTCGCGGCGTCATCCGGATGCTGCCGGAGACGGTCAAAGCGATTCGCCGGAACGAGGCGCCCAAAGGGGACGTGCTTGGAGTGGCCCGAACGGCCGGCGTGATGGCCGCCAAGCGAACCGCCGAGCTGATCCCGCTCTGCCATTCCTTGCCGCTGACCGACGCGGACGTCACACTCGAGCTGGATGACGACCTTCCGGGCGTGCGCGCGGAGGCCGTCGCGCGAACCGTCGGGCGAACCGGCGTCGAGATGGAGGCGATCGTCGCGGTTTCGGTCGCGCTGATCACTGTCTACGACATGGCCAAGGCGATCGACAAAACGATGGTCCTGGGAGAGATAGAGCTGGTCGAAAAGCGCGGGGGCACGTCGGGCCGGTAGAGCAGTCGCCCGGCCCCCTCCCCCTTTCGCGGCTCCGTGCCGCGCCGCTTATTATCGCGCGCTCATATTCATTTGACTCCGCTATACACGACTGAGGCACCCTTGAGCAATTCCGGTTCACACGAGGCATGGGGCACCCGCATCGGGCTCATCCTCGCCATGGCGGGCAACGCCGTCGGACTCGGCAACTTCCTTCGCTTTCCCAGGCAGGCCGCAGTGAACGGTGGCGGCTCCTTCATGATCACCTATTTCATCGCGCTGCTGCTGCTCGGCATCCCGCTGATGTGGATCGAGTGGGGTGTCGGGCGAAACGGCGGCCGGTTCCGAAAGGGCCACCTCCCGGGGATGTTCGCGGCGATCTGGAAGCATCCAGCCGCGAAGTATCTCGGCGTCATCGGCATGATCATCCCGCTGACGGTGATGATCTACTACACGTATATCGAGAGCTGGACGCTCGCGTTCTCGTACTTCTCGATCACCAAGGACTACTGGGGGAACACGTCGCAGGAAGCGATGGTCGGCTACCTCCAGACCTACCAGGGAATTGCGCCGGGCAGCAGCCACATGACCGCACTCGGCTTCTTCCTCGTGACGCTCGCGATCAACATCTGGGTTCTTTCGCGCGGGATCTCGGGCGGAATCGAAAAGCTGGCCCGGATCGGAATGCCGATCCTTTTTCTTTTCGCGGTCGTGCTCGCAGTGGTCGTGATCTTCCTCCCCGCCGGGCCCGGCGGGGAAACGGCTTGGCAGGGACTGCAGTTCATCTACAATCCCGACTTCTCGCGGCTGGACGAGCCCGGCGTGTGGCTCGCGTCCGCGGGCCAGATCTTTTTTACGCTGTCGGTCGGAATGGGATCGTTGCAGGCGTACGCGTCGTACTTGTCCAAGAAGGATGACATCGCATTGAACGGAATCGCGACCGCCGCTACGAACGAGACGGCGGAGGTCATACTCGGTGGAACGATCGCCATCCCGGCGGCGGTGGTGTTCTTTGGCGTCACGGGCGCGATGGCGGTGGCGCAGTCGGGCTCGTTCAATCTCGGCTTCGCGACGATGCCGGTGGTGTTCCAGCAGCTCCCCATGGGCAACGTGCTCGGCTTCATGTGGTTCGCGCTGCTCTTCTTCGCGGGCATCACATCGTCGGTCGCGATGCTCACGCCGATCGTGGCGTTCTTCCGCGAAGAGTTCGGCTTCAAGCGCGAAATCGTGGCATGGTCGTTCGGGCTGGTCGCGCTGCTGTTCGGCCTGATGAACATCTTCTGGCTGCAGTACGGCTTCCGCGACGAGTGGGATTATTGGGCGGGGACGTTCGGCCTCGTGCTTCTCGCCGTCACGGAGACCGTGCTGTTCATGTGGGTGTTCAAGCCCGAGAACGCCTGGGCGTCGATCCACCAGGGCGCCGACATCCAGATTCCGAAGATCTTCAAGTTCGTGATGACATACGTCACGCCGGTTTACCTGCTCTTCATCCTCGGCTGGTGGGGCTTCCAGGATGCGATTCCGATCCTGACCAACGAGAAGGCAGCCGGCGGCGGCGTGCTCACGCCTGAGATGCACCCGTACGTCACGGGCGCTAGGCTCATCATCGTCGGGTTTGCTGTCATATTCGCGTTCCTCGTGCGGATCGCGTGGAAGAAAAACAAGTACGACGACCGCGCGGGCTTCGTGGAAGTCGACCAGTCAGGGAGGGCAACCGTATGACAACCGGCGCGATAATCTTCATGGCCCTGAGCTGGACGTTCGTGCTCGGGCTCGTTTCGTGGGCGTATTTTCGCCTGCTGACGCACAAGAAGCATCACGATCCCGATGGGCTGGGACCGGCGGTGCCGCCGGAGCCGCCGGCTCGGTAGGGGTAGAAGTCGTTGCAGGAGAGCAACACTCACGGTCGCCCTTCGGGGCGGCCGCTGTTGCGTCGTTACCTGGTGTCTCCCAAACTTGTGCAATGAGGAAGAGACGGCTTATTCTTGTGCGCCTTCTTGACGGAGACACCCTGGTGCTAATCGGGCCACCAAGGAAGGTATGTCGGTGAACGGACGGTCCCTCGCCAGAGACCCTGTAAGGGTCATGACCGTGGTCGGAACACGCCCCGAAGCGATCAAAATGGCGCCAGTGCTTTACGAGCTTCGGCGGCATCCCAGCCGGTTCGACTCGATGCTGGTCAGCGCGGGCCAGCATAAGGAGCTGCTTGCGCAGGCTCTCCACGCATTCGATCTCCGTCCCGATGTCGAGCTCGGCCTGATGCGGTCCGGCCAGTCGCTCAGCGGATATGCCGCAAGGGCCCTCGAAGCCGTCGCCGACGTCGTCGTCCTGCACAAGCCGGAGATCGTTCTCGTTCAAGGTGATACGACCACTGTGGCGATGGCGGCGCTGGCGGCATTCTACAACGGTATTGTCGTAGGTCACATCGAAGCCGGCCTCCGCTCGTTTGACCGAGCCAACCCTTTCCCGGAAGAATTGAATCGCGAGCTGGCGGGACTGATCGCGGACATTCACTTTGCTCCGACTGAGCAGTCGCGGCTGAATCTTCTCCAGAAGGGAGTGCCGCCCGCCCGTGTCCTCAATACCGGGAACACGATCGTGGATGCGGTGCGGATGCTTTCCACCGACGACGGCTTCGACGATCCCGCGGTCGCCCGGGTTATTCCACGCACCGGGCGGTTGATCGTGGTCACAGTGCACCGGCGAGAAACTTTCGGCACGCCGCTTCGAAACGTGTGCCTGGCCCTCCGGGAGATCGCGGCGATGCACAAGGATGTCCAGATAGTGCTGCCTGTGCATCCGAATCCGTTGGTCAGCCACATTGTGCATTCGGAGCTCGGCCGCGCCGAACGGATCAGCGTCATTCCGGCTGTTTCATACGGGGACATGTTGAGATTGATGCGCGCCGCGTACTTGCTGCTGTCGGATTCGGGTGGAATCCAGGAAGAGGCTCCGTCCTTGAACGTTCCGATCCTCGTACTGCGGGATGTCACGGAACGCCCGGAGGTGGTTCAGGCCGGTTTGGCCAAGCTTGTGGGTACTTCCACGCGGCGCATCACGACGGAAACGGCTCGCCTGCTGACTGATGCGACGGAGTACGGCAAGATGCGCGGCGCTCCAAATCCGTATGGCGATGGCCATGCGGCGGAACGCATTGTCGAGGCAATCTGGCAACTGCTGCAGCCGGTAGCAAAGGCGGAACCGGCGGCCCAACGCGACAGAGCGACTGCGTGATTGGCCGATTGGCTTGTCTTCTGGCCACCAGCCTGATGCTGACGGGAGCGTCCGCCTCGCCATCGATGGCCCAGTCCGTCACTTCGCCTGCTGCGCTGCCGGACACGCAGCCGGACATCCAGGCGGACACCCTGTCGGTCGCAAAATTGGTTGCACGACCGCGTGACGGTCATGTAGAGGTGGGGGTAGCCTACCATCGTCTCACTGCCGACCTGGGAACCCTGCGGCAGCTTTTCGTCCGGGGGGCGCTTCGCACCGACGAGAAAAATGTCTGGCAGGGCGAGGTCGTCGGCCAACGACAGTTCGGCGACCAAGGTTCGTTCTACGGGCTTTCCAACACCCACGTATTCACGCCGAATGTCTATGTGATCACTGCAGCCGGAACGAGTAGCGGAGGCTTTTTTCTCCCCCGCTTTCGCGCGGGATTGACGGTGGGCCGGAAGTGGTTGCCCCATTCGCTCGTGACAACCGCCGGAGTCGGATACCTGGAATGGAAAGACGCTCATCGGGACGCACAGCTGTTACTGGGTGTCCTCTACTACTTTCGCGTACCGTTAGTGCTCGAGTCGGGAG
The DNA here is from genome assembly GCA_051005405.1 of Gemmatimonadaceae bacterium. Classification (GTDB taxonomy): domain Bacteria; phylum Gemmatimonadota; class Gemmatimonadetes; order Gemmatimonadales; family Gemmatimonadaceae; genus JACDCY01. The sequence continues at coordinate 15,653 of JBPCJJ010000006.1, forward strand.
TAACGTGGAATCGTAGCATGCCCGGGTCGGTGATCTCCAGGTACCAGTACCTCGCGGCGACGCAAGGCCGCGATCGCGAGCGCTTCATTACCGCCCGGATCGAAACCGGCCATGAAGCCTATCAGCTGATCTCGGAAGGTTCGCCGATCGCGGATTTTCGCAGCAGCGGAGTGTCGCTTGGGATCCGCCAGTGGGTCCGCCGAAGGTGGGGCCTTGCCGGAAAGATGGAGTTGTATGCGAATCCGTCCTATCAGCGGCGCGGCGTCACCCTTGGTGGCTTTATCCAGCTAGAGTGAGCCCGAAGACCGAGACCCGCGAGATTCGAGTCCCGCGGCCGGCCCTCTCGCCGCGGGAACTTCCGCCGGGTCTCCTGGCTCTCAGCACGCGCGGCACCCAGGGCGGCGTAATCCCGCTACATCGCGCTTTCCTGCGCGCTTCCATGAGTACCGCCCAGATCGTTCTTGCGGTGGCGTCACCGATTCTTCTCTCTGCTGCCTGGATCTACTTCGGACCCATCCAGTCGGCGGTCTGGTCGCTGATTCTCGAGAACACGCGAAAAGCGCTGGCGATGCCTGGGAAGACGATGGTCCTCGTTACGAACCTGGGGCCGGCTCCCGAAGTACAAATCCCTTTTTTGATTGTGCCGGCAGCGCATCCATCGCCACGCATGATGATATGGACGGCCATCGGAACGCTGCTCTTCGGCCTGCTGTCGCTTGTCATGCGCGGAAGACTCCTACCGCTGGCCTACCTGCTTCGGCTGGCGGTAATCGTTCAGGCCACGGCGCTGATCTACTTCCTCTTCTGGCCCACGGCCTTTCCGTACGGGATCGACGACTACATGATCGCGGAAATGACGGCAGGGTTCGGGCTGATAGCGCTGGTGCCGCTCGTGCTGGGCCTGATTTATTTCATATTCGACTTCAGCCTTTTGCGGAAGCTCGGACTCACGCTCGTCGTGATGCTGCACCTGGCGGTGCTGATTCCGTTCCAGTTCGTCATCCACGCTTACATCATCCATCGTTTTTCTCTCCTTTTCATGCCAATCCTGTTCATGCTGTTCGGCCTGCTGCTGGAGGTGAGCGTTGGGATCGCCTTCTACGGCTGGGCCATGAGCTGGCAGAGCCGGAGTGGGAGCACGCTCGGGCAGCGTGCGTAGGATCGCCGCCGGAGTCCGCTCCATAGCCGCAATCGGGGTCATGCTCGTCGCTACGGCGCCGATCCAGGCGCAGTCTTTTGAGCGGTCGCACAGACGACCACCGCTGCTCCTCCCTTCCCCGGCATTCGCGCCCCAACTCGACACTGTCCGCCTCCAGGCACTTGACCGCAGCCCGCAACCGGCCACCCTGGTTATCCGGCTGATGTTGCTGGGGCTGACGATCATAGTCGCTCTCATCTCGATTTACTCGATACGCCACTACGTGTTCGCCATCAGTAGGATGTTCGGCAGACAGCGGCACCCCTACTCGGACATAATCACGGCGGAATGGCCGCCAATCACGGTCCTCATCCCCGCGCACAACGAGGAGTTGGTAATCGGGGAGATGCTGCGGCTACTGCTCAACGCCGATTACCCGCGCGACCGACTGACGATCATCCCGATCAACGACCGCTCCGAGGATCGCACCGGCGAGATTATCGATTCGTACGCGGCCCGGTACCCCGGAGTGGTGGCGCCTTTCCACCGTAGCGATGCAAAAGGCGGAAAGGCAGCTGCTCTCCAGGACGCGGAAAAATTGGTGCAAACGGACATAGAGCTGGTGTTCGACGCAGACTACCTTCCGGCACGCGGAGTGCTCAAGCTGCTCGTCGCACCCTTTTTCGACCCGGAAGTCGGCGCCGTCATGGGACGGGTCATACCGATAAACCTGTCGCGGAACTTTCTGACGCGACTGCAGGAGCTTGAACGGAGCGGTGGATACCAGGTAGACCAACAGGCGCGGATGAACCTCGCGCTGGTTCCACAGTACGGCGGCACCGTGGGCGGGGTGCGGCGCCGGGCGCTCGCCGAAATCGGTGGCTGGAAAGAGGAGAGTCTCGCCGAGGATACTGATTTGACGTATCGGCTCCTCCTGCACGGTCACTTGACCGCTTACGAGAACCGCGCAGAGTGTTACGAGGAGGTGCCGGAAGTCTGGCCCGAGCGGATACGGCAGATCAAACGCTGGTCCCAGGGACACAATGCATGCCTGAGGCATTACCTGCTACCGCTTCTGCGATCGAACATGGTGGGCGGAATGCCCCGGAAAATTGACGGACTCCTGCTGCTCGGGGTGTTCGCTCTCCCTCCATTCACAATCATCGGGTGGCTCCTTGGACTGGGGCTCTTCTATCTCGGGTACATCCCGATCCATGGTTTCGTCGCTATTCTGGCGGTGACCGCATATAGCACGCTGGGAAATTTCGCTGCGTTCTTTCAGGTCGCCGCAGCCGTGAGGCTCGACGGCTCCCGTGCGCGCATTCGGCTGCTGCCGCTCCTGCTCGGTGGATTTTTGATCAGTACGGTGGCGATCGTACGTTCCATGTTGCCCCGACACCTGCGGCCATCAAGAAACACCGCGCTGATATGGGACAAGACGAAGCGATATCGGCAGGCTCAGGAGTGAACCCGCCTCTCTTTTTCCTTCTCCTTGCTGCCGGCTTGCTGGTGTGGACGGCGCTGCCGTTCATCCCCGCCATCCTCGAGTTGCGCAGGCCCACCGACTTCCTCGCCCTGGATGTTCCGGAGTATTACGAGGCCGACACGCGGTTCTTCGCACGTTCATTTCGCGACCACATCCGTGCCGAGTTGACCGACTCACCCTCTGAAACCGGCGACGGGCGTTTCCCGGAAGGCGCGGTAATGTCGTTTCTCACGGGTGAAGGCCGCTCGGCGGTGTCAACCGAAACTGACCCGGCGAACCCGGGCGAGGCGCTGGTATTGTTTGCGGCTACGCGAGTCGCCGTCCCGAATGGGGCGGCGCTCACGAGCGACGTGTACGCGCCGGGCGGCATTGATGGAGGTGAAGACGTTACGTATCGGGCGCTCTACGCCGACAGCGACATCCAGCTTGGACAAGGTTCCGCAGTATTGCGCTGGATTCATGCCGACGGAGCCATGTGGGTCGGGGCGAACACCCTTCTGGCCGGACGAGCGTCGTCGGAGATCAGCCTGGAGCTGGCTGAGGGAGTACAATTCGAGCGCCTCTACGCCCCGGAGATAAGCTTTGGCACGAGCGAAAATGCAGCAGACCCGGAATTCGCAAGCGGGCCCCTGACGTTACAGCTCGATGATCAGCATAGTCGCGGAGTCGCGACGTTCAAGGATGATCTCGAGCTCCCTGAGAGAAGCCTGGTGCTCAGTGACATCGTGTGCAGGGGATCGCTGGTAATCGGTCGGGGCAGCGTGATTCGCGGTAGTATCAAGGCGCATTTTGGAATGGAACTGCGCGATGGGGTGCGCGTGGAGGGTGCCGTGGTCAGCGTGCGGACGCTAAACATCGGAAAAAACTGCTTTCTGCGAGGTCCTGTAATATCGGAGCGGGAGGCATACCTCGCGGAAGGCGCCAAAGTCGGAACCGCCGCTTGTGAGACCAGCTTCGTCGCACGAACAATTTATGCCGCGCCAGGCTCCGTTGCGCACGGCACCGTCTGGGCCCGCACGCTCGGCTTCGTTACGCCTCTGGTGGAGTAACGAAGCCGAACGTGTACTGTCGCTAGCTACTTAACTCCGGCGCGAGCTACCGCTATCTGAATGGTCGAGCCTATAGGCAAGTCGTACGAATTCTGGACTTCGACAACGAGTTCCAGCATTCGCACTTCAATCGACGTCGATGCGCGGACAACTCGCCGAACCCATAGAGTGCCGACGTTCGCAATGTCGATGCGCGTGTTTGGCGGGGCGTTCGCATCCACGCTCACGCCATCTACGCGCAGCCCGGTAAGCTGCGAACCGACATCGCCGAGCGTCACCGTTCCCTGGTCGTTCGCGGCTTGCGCTTTCGCGACCAGGACATCAGCGGAAATGCGCCCGTCGAGCACCTTCACGGCACTGATTGTCGATGTCATC
>JBPCJJ010000007.1:0-11337 GCA_051005405.1 Gemmatimonadaceae bacterium
CGGCGCAGCGTGAGCGGGTTGTGCTTCTTCCGCGTGTCGTACGCAACCTCGGGCGGACCGCGCCGCGCGTACTTGCGGATCTTTTCCGGCGGAATCTGCGTCCCTTCGATTCCCGCGCGAGGCGTGCCGCTTCTGTCTGCGAAGTAGCGGAGCGATCCCGCGATCGGACCCCAGCTCCCGCACACGCTCGTCTTGGACACGCGCGCGCTGTCGCCGCTCGCTGTCTCTTCGTCGATCACGAGATCAAACGGCATCACTTCCGCGAGCAGCTCCACGAACTTCCCATATGCATGATCGCGCGCGAGCACCATCTTGGACGGCAGCTCCAGGTTCAGCCCGCGGTACACGCTCGCCATTCCCAGCGCGGCATCCTCGATCGCCTTGACCAGAACGCCACGCTCCTCCGCCCACTCCTGGATGCTCTCGTCGAACAGATGCCGCGGCAGCCCGTACACCTCGCCGATGTAGCCGCACCGCGCGAATCCCTCCGCGTAGAGGTTGTACGCCGTGAGATGATCGCTCCCCGGAACGATCAGCCCCTCGAGGTTCCGGTCGTCGCGTGTCATGCGGTGCAACGACTCCACCGAGCTCATGACGGCGACGTACGGCACGAGATCGTCGTCGGCATGCACCAGCAGCTCGGCCCAGGGTCGGTCCACCGGCATCGCCTCGACGAGCTTGCCGTAGTGCGTCAGCCGCCCGTTCTCCACGATGCCACGATCTTCGAGGAGCGCGAGCGCTCGACGATACGACTGCTTGTCGAGCGGCACCGGCAGCTCGAGCTCGTCCGCGCGAACGCCGAGGTCGGCACATGTGATCGCCACCCGCTCCGAGTCGCCCGCGAGCTGGAAGTCGGGTGCCGTCGGCCGGAGCTCGGAGAACACGATGTTGCGGTCCGACAGGATGAACACCCGCCCGTTCTCCACGCGCCCGTGCACGCGACCCGCCATCTGCAGGATCTCGTTGGCGCCGAGGTGCACCCGCGTGAGCACGTTGCGCCCGCGCTCGATGACGTTCGCGAAGCGCGAGTCGTCGATCACGACTGTGTCGAGCCCGCGCACGTTGAGCGCGCTCTGTCCTGCCGCGGTCATCGCGAGCAGAAACGGCTTCTGGCCATCGTCTTCGAGGAAAGGCCTGATGATCCGGACCGGCTCGCCGCCGTGGTAGAACGCTGTATTGATGCGCGGATAGCGATCTCCCGCATGCGCCGCCGCTTGCTCGACAGCCTTGCGCGTGGGCAGGAAGACGCCGACGCCGCGCCGCTCCTTGAGCACGCGCTGCAGGAACTTGTCGTCGAGAAACTCGAGCGGATCCTTGTCGATCACCGTCACCTTCGCCGCCTTCGCCGGATCGAACGCGAAGCTCTGCACCACCGCCGCCGACTCCAGGTAGCGCGAGTAGAACGCGGGATCGACCGTCGCCGACAGCCAGATAAACCGGCAGCCTACGCGCTTGCCGAGCGCTAGGCAGAGCTCCAGCTCCGCGGACGTCTGATGGATCTCGTCCACGACTAGCGTGTCGCTCGGCAGAATATCCCCGTCCTGGAACCACCTGCGCGCGATGCCGGTCGTGACGATGATGACGTTCCAGCTCGGCGTGTCGGGCGTCGCCTCACGCTCGCGGTTCACCACTCCGACTTTGAGCGGAGCCTTGAGGATGATCTCCGAGATGGGACGGACCGCGAGTGTTTTTCCTGTTCCCGTGCCCGCGACTATCCCGAATCCCTTCCCGGACGCGGCCAGCTCACGCACCTCTTCGCCATGCTCACGCTCGAGGAACGTGTCGAGATGCAGGCCGAGCGCTAACTCGATGGTCTCGCATGCCGCGCGCGTCGGCGCGATGACGATGATCCGCCCGGTCGGCGGCTCCGCCGCGACGAAGGCTTCGTGGTCCGGCGGGAGGTACTGGTCACGTACGCTTCGCAACATGCCTCAAGATGCCACAACGCCGTCGGTTAACAAACCGTGCGCGCGCGATATTGCCGAAAGTCGAAGTTGACTGAGGGGAGGTCCGCAGGCCCGTCTTAGAGAGCGCAGTTTGCTCGCGTAGGGCCTGTGGACCTCCCCTCAATCAACTTCGACCGCGCGCCAATGCTTACCCGTCGCGGCCGTTGCCCCGGCCCTTCCCGTTATTACCGCGAGCGTCGCGCTCGGCTTCCCTGCGCGCGCGCTCGATAGCCTTCTCGCGATCTTTCTGTGCCTTGCGCACGACCTTCTCGCGATCGCGACGCGCCTTTTCTGTCGCTTTCACGCGATCCTTGCGGGAGTCACCGTTCGCGGCGATCCTGGACAGCGTGCGGCCATCCCGACTGCGCGCGCGCTCCACGACCGTGCGGCCATTCCTGTCGCGCACGCGGCGCTCGTAAATCACATTGCCGTTCGCGTCACGACCTACCGGATACCAGACTCCATGATCGCGCGTCCGGCTCGAGCTGACCCGGCAATCGCGATCCATGCCGCGCTGCGAGTCGCGCAACCCGAAGAACAGGTCGCCGAGGTTTGACGGACGACGCTCGAAGTCACAGTTGCCATCCCTGAAACGGCCGACCGCGCGACCGGGGAAAGGCGCATCGCTTCCGTAAATGACGCGCGAGTTGGGTGGCGCCGACGCGCGAGCTGTGGCGCAATCGGTAGCGCGCGGCTGACGTCCCGCGGGTACGCCCTCGATCCAGACCCGGCACATCCCATCAGGCGGACGCTGGCCGGGCGGAACGCTGCTGGCACGGACCATCACCTGCGCGCTCGCCTCGGTGGCGAAAACAGCGCCAGCAACAAACAGTGTAAATGCGATTTTCTTCATCAGTCCTCCGGTTTTGACTAAACGCTATCCCTCGAAGGAGCCGATTCCGAACGGCCTGCCACTCCTGCCCTTCTTGCTGGAATTGGGCAGCGGATCTCCGAAGATCACGCGCCCGTTCGTCGGCTTGTTGCGCAGCGCCGTAATACAATCGGTCGGCGCAGGCTGACGGCTGGCGGGCACGCCCTCGAGCCAGACCCTGCACATCCCCGCGGGGGGACGGTATCTGCTCGGGACCTGTGGCTGCTCGTCCCGGTCCGGCTGCGGAACCTTGGGCTTGCCCTGTGCGGCGGCTTCCCCCGGTGTCGCGGCGGCGATTAATGCAATCAGAAATGCGAGACAGAGCTTGTTCATTCAGGACTCCAACGATATGCCGACCTCATGCCGGCACAGGAGTAATGGCATCAATAGGGCCCGGAGGGCTAACTAATGTAAGTCGTTGATGGTTCATAGCTTACGATTTAACCCATCCCGCTGGCAAATCTCATATCGTCCTCCGCAGGGGACATTTAGTCCCCGAAAGAGACTCCCGTCGCCCGGGCTGTCAGAACTATGTCGTGGTGCGGGTCAACCCGCTTGGTCTCGCGGAGCACCTCCCCCAACGGGAGCGTCACGATATGCGGAGATTGCAGCGCGAGCATCGTCCCCCACTGCTCGTCTTCGATCGCCTTGATCGCCGCTCCCCCGAACCGCGCCGCCAGCAACCTGTCGTAGCCGGTCGGCTGCCCGCCGCGCTGGAGGTGGCCGAGTGTGAGCGACCGGCATTCCTTACCAGTCTTCTGTTGAATCACGACAGCCAGCTCCTCGCACACCCCGCCCAACCGCTTCGCTTCGCCGGGCAGCGACTGCCCGCGAATCGATTCGCGTCCCCCTTTGGGAAACGCGCCCTCGGCGATCACCACGATCGAAAATTTCTTTCCGACCAGGTCCCGCGCGATGATCTTTTCGCACACGCGATCGACGTCGTAGGGAATCTCGGGGATCAGTATGACGTCGGCGGTGCCCGCGAGCCCCGCGTGCAGCGCGATGAACCCCGCGTTCCGCCCCATAACTTCCATGACCATCACGCGGTCGTGCGATTCCGCGGTCGTGTGCAGCTTGTCGATCGCCTCCAGCGCGGTGTTCACGGCGGTGTCGAAGCCGAACGTGGTAATCGTGCCGCTGATGTCGTTATCGATCGTCTTGGGCACGCACACGATCTTCACGCCTTTCTCGTGGAGCTTGTTGGCGATCGCGAGCGATCCGTCTCCGCCGATCGAGATGATCGCCTCGATCCCGAGCGCTCGCGCGTTCGCGATCAGCTCATCAGAGCGATCGACCTCCTCGATCGTTCCGTCCTCGCGCGCGCGCGGATAGCTGAACGGATTGCCGCGGTTGGTCGTGCGGAGAATCGTGCCGCCGAGGTGCGCGATTCCGCGAACGGAATGCTCGTTGAGCGGAATCACTTCGTCTTCGCCGAGCAGCCCGGCGAAGCCGCGCTTGATCCCGCAGACTTCCCAGCCGCGACTGATCGCGGAGAGAACGGCGGCGCGGATTACGGCGTTGAGCCCCGGAGCGTCGCCGCCGCCGGTGGAGAGAGCGATCTTCATTGCCGAAAGTATAAGGTCAGTTGAGAGTGATCAGTGACTGAGCCGGCAGGTCGACGGGACCTCGCAGGCGGCTACGCGAGCAAACTGCGCTCGCTAAGACGCCGCATGCGAGCTCCCGTCGCCCCTGCCGGCTCAGTCCGGATAGCTGACATCACCCGCGCATGAGCCGGAGTATCTCGCCCTTCTCGGCATGGCGCTTCAGCTTCGCTTTCGAAAAAATCAGCTTTCCCTCCACCACTACCTCGAACCGCCCTCCGCTCGACGGGATCAGCTCTACGGTCGCGTCGGAAAATTCCTCACGAATCTCGGCGGCCAGACCGGCCGCCCGGGGCTCGTAGCTTCACTGGATGCAGTATTCGATCGTAACGCGCATGTCGGCTCCCGTGTCGATTGCGACTGCAAGATATCGCTTTGGCAGGCGCTGAATCGGTGCGGATGTATCGTGACGTCCCGGATATCCTGATTTCTGGCTTCCACAAACCACAATCCAGGAAAGCGTGCGACGCGGGACCACGATAATCGAGCTGGCGCTTGCCCTGTCCGTGATCAGCATACTCTCCGCCATCTCGTACCCGCGAATCGCCCGGCTGCTGGACGGGATTCATGTGCGCGGCTCCGCGACCGAGATCCACTCGCTGTTCACCGCCGCGAGACATCATGCGATCATCCGGTCCGAGCGCATCACCGTCCAGATCGACACCGCGCGCGCCTCCATCAGCATCGTCGGCGAAACCGACACGATCCGCGCTCGAGGATTCGCCTCGACCCACGGTATCGCGCTGTCGGCCAACCGTCCCTCGTTCACATACTCGCCGATAGGGATCGGGTACGGCGCTGGGAACATGACGATCGTGATCCGGCGCAATGCGCGCGTGGACAGCATCTATATCTCGCGGCTGGGCCGCGTGCGCCTCGACTAGAGCGAGAGCAAAAAGCTTCGGGTCGCATCGAGAACCGCGTCCGGAGTCTCCTCGCAGATCACGTGACCCGCGCCGGCGATCGCGCGGACCGTGGCGCTCGGCATCGCGGCAGCATCCGCCTCGAGCGCTCGCTCGTCGAGCAGCAGATCCCTGGTGCCGAACATCACCAGCGCTGGGTGCGTGATGCCCGAGAGCGGCACCATCGCGCGCTCGCCGAAATCGAATTCGTGCAGCAAGTCGCGGAGCGCGATCGCGAATTCCGGAAACTGGCTCGGCGCCCAGTATTCATCGACATCCCTTTCCGTGGGCTTGCGGATGCCGCCATAAGTGCGCCGCAGAACGAAACCTGCTATCCACCGCCACGACGCATACGGCATCAGCGGCTTCGCGAACGCGGGCGTGAGCGCGCGGAATAGAGCGAGATTCGTCACGCCGCGATACCCGACCGGCGAATACAGCAGCAGACCCCGCACGGAATCAGGCCGCTCCGCCGCCACCATGAAAGAGAGGGCCGCGCCGAGCGAGTGGCCGCCGATGACCGGGTTTGCCAGAGCGAGAGCGTCGAAGATCTCGACCGCGTGCGACACGACCACGGCCCGTGTGTATTCGCCTGGTCCCTGCGGCTTGTCCGACAGCCCCTGTCCTTTCAGCTCCACGGAGATCGCCCGATACCCCATCCCGGCGAGCGCAGGGAGAATCAGCCTGAAGATGTAAACCGAGCAGGCCCATCCCGGGTAGAGCAGCACAGGCGGCGCATTCTCGTCGCCGCACTCCACCACGCGGACGGCGACACCCGAAGGAAGCTCCAGCATCCGCGCGCGAAACCGTGGATCGCCCGCGGGGAACATCGATTCCGGGGGAATGCGCCCCCCGAGGCGCCGCCGGCTAGACGACCTTGATCTCTCTGCCGGAGAGCCGCGCGATGAGTCCGACACGGAAGGTCACGTCGGCCCACCGCCCCTCAGCGCTCATGGATTCCTCGAGCGGGAAGGTCGCCCACGCGTACGGACTCTTCGCCTTCGGCGTCTCGGCGCCCTTGTGCGGGTGCCATACGCCGCCCCTGTCGCAGTCCTCGAGAAACCTGTCGAACATCTTCAGCCAGCCCTCGTTCCGGCGCAGGAAGCCAAGCCTCGCCATCAGCTCGAGCCACATGAGGGCGTACGGAACGTCGGCTTCGACGGCGTTGCGGTGTGGGAGCTTGTCGCCCAGGACAAGATGCGGCTGCGCCATCTGGTGACGCCCTACGAGCTGCACTGGATCCTGTCGCGGGAGCGGCTGCGCCAGATGGTCGTACAGCTTCTCCAGCGCCGAGTGGTGCTCGTACCTGAGGAGCGGCATGTGCGCGAGAATTCGCAGCACGAATATCGACGGCGGCGAGGCCTCCGCCGCCAGCACGTGCGTGTTGCCGATGCGGACCCAGGGCTTGGCGCCGAACGGCGAGTCGAAGAACGCTTCCATCCGCTCGACGATCCTGCGGACCGCGCCGCGCAGTCTCGGATCGTTCTCGAATCCAGCGCGCGCGAGCGTTGCTGCGGCGGCTTCGCGCAGGATGCAGCGCCCGCGCCGAATCTGATCTTCCGTCTGGGTCTTGGTTCCGAGCTCGTACAAAAACGAGGGATCGTCGTCTTCGGCCAGGAGCCTGAAAAGAATTCGACGCGACAGCGCGATCGGTGGCGAATCGGGCGACCATCCCGCCTCGAGCAGCCGCTGGAGCGCCGGGATCGTCCCCACACCCTCGAACTCGCCGCCCCGGCTCGACGGAATCGACATCATCCGGTCGTTCCAGACGCCATCGATTCCCTGCGTCACGGCCAGCTTGATTGCCGAGCGCGATGCGTAAGGCATCCAGTCCAGCTGATGTTCCGGAATCGGCAACCGTGCGACTTCGACGGCGGACCTGTATTGTAGAGACGGCGAGCCGTGCTCCATCATCCAGGCCAGCGGGAACGTCACAGGCCCTGGCTGGTCGGCCGGTGCTGGCGCGGGCGTAGCGATCGTAGCTTCAGGCGCTGCCGAAACCCTTGTGGGGCCTGGACTTATGGGATTCGTGAGCGCGTCGGGGTGTGTGTTGACGGTCAAATTGTCCGGTTGAACGGGGGCGATCCGAATATGGATGTTTACGCCGAAGCCGGACCTAGGCCTGGCGGACGCGTAAGAATAGCACGTTTCCCGGTGGACGCTAGACACGGAACGGAGTCAAATGCGCGGTGAATTCGTGGATGTCGGTGGTGTTCGGCTCTATTACTACGCGGCAGGCACACGCGGCGGTGGCGATCCGATCGTGCTCGTGCACGGATTCGGGACGTCGAGTCTCATGTGGCGCCGGCTGATCCCTCTTCTGCCGACTGGAAGGCGGATCGTCGCGGTAGACCTGCTCGGGTACGGCCGGAGCGACCGCCCCTTCAACTCCGCGCTCGGCTCCGGCGCGCACGCGGATCGATTGCGCGGCCTGCTCGCGGAGCTGCGCATCGATCGCGCGTGCTTCATCGGTCACGACCTCGGCGCGACTGTCGCCCACCGGTTCTCGCAGGCCTGGCCCGCGCTCGTGTCGCGCCTTTGTCTGGTGGATCCAACGGCTGGCCGGCACTGGGCTGCCTCCGCGTCGCCGTCGGCCGGCACGGCGGGCATGCTCGGCGGGCCTCTTTCGGCGTTCGCGCGCGGAAGGATTCGCGCGCGCATGATCTCGGGTTTCGTGAACCGGGAGGCCGGTGCCCGCGCGTGCGCCCGGTATCTCAAGCCCTTCTCCGACACCGCGGGCGGAGCCGTGCTCGCGCGGCACACGCGCGCGCTGCGGGCGGAGCGGTTTCTGGACGGTGGCGTTGGGGACGCGAGGACGTCCGGCAAGTCAGGGGCGATTCCGACAGCGATAGTGTGCGGCGCGGAGGACCCCCTGTCGAGTTTGCGCGGAGCGCGAATGCTTGCGGCCGCTCTCCCGGGCGCGGACCTCTACGAGATCAAGGGGATGGGGCACTTCTCGCCGGAAGAAGCGCCAACGCGCGTCAGCGAGGCAGTTGGGTCGTTACTGGCCGGTTGAAGCGCGGGCCGAGTCGGCCCTGCGCCCAGAATCGGCGCGGCGCGCGGAGTCGGCTCGTCTCGCTGTCGCCGCACGGCGGACCGAGTCGGCGGTGAGATCTCTAAGCGATTCTTCCAGTGCCGACTTCGGGCGCAGCGCGCCGATCGTGTACCGCGACCCGGGGTTCCAGAGAATCCAGTCGTAGTAGCCGTTGTCGTAGCCGCCCTTCATCTGGGCGCGCACTTGCTCGACGCCGTACCGCGGCGCGCCGAGCGTGAAGTCCTGGTACCACGGAATTATCCGGCCCGCGCCCTGGACGGGTGTCGTGCGGCGGCGCGCGTCCTTCATGGCGTTGTCGATCGTGGCGTACGGGTGCGCGTTCGGGTTGGATAGCTTGTACGTGCCCGGCGCAAAGTGCGAGGGATAGTTCATGGGGAGCACGGCATCGGCCATGTCCACGAACATCTCCCACTTCTGCCCGATCCCCATGTCACCCGGCTCGGTCGCGGTCAGCCCGAACACGTCGATCGTCATCGGGGTTCCGTTCGCTCGCAGGAGCTGGCGCGTGAAGCCGAGCTGGTCGCGAATCACCTGGGCGCGCACGCGGCCATTCGCCAGCGGAAAGATGGTTTCGCGGATCATCCTATCCTCGTCCGGGAAGCGGACGTAGTCGAGCTGCACTTCGCTGAAGCCGAGGTCCCACGCTTCCTTGCCGAGGTCGGCGGCGTACTGCCAGACTCCGCGCTGGTGCGGGTCGAGCCAGGGGTTGCCGTTCTTGTCGAGCCACGGCTGGCCGTCCGACCTGCGCTTGATAGACCACTCGCGCTTCTTGGCGGCGAGCAGCGGGTCCTTCACGACTACGATGCGGGCGATAGCATAAATGTTGTGCGCGCGCATCGAATCGAGCATCGCGCGCACTCGCGCCTGACTCATGGGCGAGTTTGTGTCGGCCCCTATCTCGCGCGCCAGCGGCACGCGCGACCTGTACAGCACGAACCCGCGATCGTCCTTCACGTCGATGACGAGCGCGTTGACTTCGGTCGTCTTCGCGAGGTCGATCATCTGATTCATTTTGGTGCCGACCGCCGCCCAGCGATTCACGTACAGCCCGCGCACGATCCGCGGCATGGGCATGTGGGTCACGCGAGGGACAGTGTCCTCGGGCACCAGATCCGGGCCCTCGGGAACCGGCGCGGCCGCGACCCGCGAGTCCGCGGCTCCGGCGCGCTGGTCGCACCCCGATGCAGACAGCACTGCAATGAGGACCAGCATTCTCACAGAGTTCGGTTGGAGCATCATAGAATTTACCCAACAAGCAATGCTTGTTCCCGAAAACGGAAATCGCGAGGCGAGCCCTCGGTTCACCGAGAGGGATCCAAGAGGTGAGAAGCCGCCGCGACTCGATCGAAAGCTGCCACCCGTGTTACCTGATGGACTTGACCTCATCCGCCGCCTCGATCGCATTCCGGATATCCCGCGACAGCGCCCGCGCCTGCTGCGTCGCGCCGGCCACGTCCTCGCTGGCCGACTGAACTCCGGACGAGCGGAGCTTGAGCACGTCGAGCCGGAGGTTCTCGAGCAAGAGCGACGCGCGCTCGAACCGGGTCCGGATATCCGTCTGCCGTTGCTGCAGCTCCTGAATCGACGTGCGCTGCCGCTCCAGCAGCTCGCGCTTCCTCTCCCATTCTCCCGAGCGGTTCGCGTCGCCTTCGGCGGCCGCGATGCGCGACGTGATCTCGTCCATCGACGCCGTGCCGACATTTTCCTCGAGCCTGCGCAGCGAATCGCCGAGCACGAGCACCTGCTCGAGCAGTGCGTCGATCGTCGGGCGGACGTCGGGAATCAGCTCGCGGTCCACGGCCGGGAGCTGGCGCATGGTCAGCACGATCCCTTCGTGGTGCTCGCGCGCGCGCGCCATCGCCCGCTCGGTGGGACCGGCTGTCGGGGAGAGCGGCGCCGCTTCGATCGCGCGATACCCTCCGATCTCCCGGGCAGGGCGCTGCGAGCGCTCCGCGAGCGCGCGCCCTGAGCCGCCGCTGATGGACCTCCCTTCGAACGACACCGTTCCGCGCGAGAAAAGATCCCGGAAGCCCACTCCGTCCGCCCAGAGCGCTGCCGCCTCGCGAATCAGCCCGAACGCGAACACGAGCCCGGCGATGACGACCCACGGAAACGAGGGGCTGAACACCACGTTCACGCCGATCAGGAACGCGAGCGTGCCAACCGCCTGCCAGAACGAGCGCTTGAAGTTTCGCAGCCGCCGCTCGACCGGCAGCTCTTCCGTGACCTTGGGCACCGTCAGCGATTGGCGCTTACGCGCCCGGTCTCGTCCGCCGCGTAAGCCAGCACATCGACGTCGCGGGCCAGCCGCATGGCCTGCTCCGCGAGCAGCGTCACGTTGTAGTGCGTCTGCCCGCCGGTGCGCAGCCGCAGCACGTCGAGGCGCATGTTCTCCAGCGCGATCCCGCAGCTCTCGATCTTCGCCATCGCTTCGTCGCGCCGCTTCTTCACGTCGATCAGAGCGCGCCTGCGGCGCTTGAGCCCGGCGAGCCGTCGCACCCGCTCCTCGCTCCCCGCCTCCAGCGGATTCGCCTGCGCCTCGAGCGATTCGATCTCGCGCTCCACCTCGGCGGACGATTCCTCGACACCATTGCCGTCCAGCGCCGCGAGCGCGTTGGACAACGACTTGATCTTGTCGAACAGCTGCTCCGCCGACGGAACCACTTCCGGGATCATCTGGCTGTCGTCTTCCGGGAGCGACCTCACCAGCCGCCGGATCTCGTCGCGATCGGACCTCGCGCGCGCGACGAGCGGCTGCTCCGGCCCCCGCGGAGCGTCGGAAATGCTGCGCTCGCGCTCGCGTCCCTCGCGCCTGGCTCGCTCGCGCCGGCTCTCGCGCGGCATGGCGCCGCTGGCGCCGGTGGGGCCGGTGTCGGGCCGCGCGCGCGGGATGCTGCGCTTCGGAGTCGCCCAGCGCACGCGCATCCTGGCGCGCCCTTCGTCGCGCTTTGTCGGATCG
>JBPCJJ010000008.1:0-8566 GCA_051005405.1 Gemmatimonadaceae bacterium
CGTCCTCGATCACCTGCACCGACTTGAGGACCGGATCCTTCGCCAGGATGGGGCTCGCGGCGTGGCGCAGATCCCACAGCTCGCGCTCTTCGCCCGGGACCGATGCCTGCTCGACGCTCCGCGCTCCGCACTCAGTGAGCGCGGACTTCATCCCGCGCATCCGGAGCGCGGCGCCGGCCTCGTCGTCGGCTTCGACTTCCACGATGAGAACGGCGGCGGCGCCGCGCATGAAGTTGGGCAGAGCACCGCCCGACTCGGCGATCCGGAGAAAGCTGGAGTCCAGCAGCTCGCACACGCTCGCGCCGAGCCGGCGGACCATCGACGCCGCAGAGGCGACCTGGTCGAGATCGGCGAAGGTCGCACGGAGACTGCTGGTGGCGCCGACCATCGGCGCGAGCTCCAGCTCGACGCCGACGACGAGCGCGAGGGTGCCCTCGCTCCCGACGATGAGGTCGATGACGTCGCCGGTACGGGCGAAATCGTGCAGGCCATAGCCGGAGGATTCCTTGCGGACGCCGGCGTGGCGCACGGCTGCGCCTTCCTCGGTCAGGCGCGCGCGAACGCCGTGGTCGAGGCGGTCGAGCGGGGGAGCGCCGGATTCGGAATGGTACGAGCGATCGCCGCGACGAACGATGGCGCGCGAGCCGTCGGCGAAGATGCAATCGAGCGCGGTGACCCAGCGGCGGGTGGAGCCGTACTTCAGAGTGTGCGCCCCGGAAGCGTTGGTCGCGACCATCCCGCCGATGGTGCAGAACTCGCCGCTCGACGGATCGACAGGAAATCTCAGACCCGCCGAGCGAGCGGCGCGCTCGATGTCGCCGCGGAGCGCGCCGGGGCTGCACCAGATGCGGCTGGTCGCATGGTCGAGCGTGATCTCCTTCATCAGGGAGAGATCGACGATCAGGCCGTTGCCGATGGCGCCGCCGGCCATGGACGAGCCGGAGCCGCGGGGGGTGATGGACATGCCAGCGGTCGCGGCCCATTGGACGAGCGCGCGGACTTCGTCCGCGGTTTTCGGAGCCGCGACGGCGGACGGAATGATGCGTCCGATTCCCGCGGCCTCCGAGTACACGGCGCGAGAGGCGGGATCGCTAAGGACTGTTTGCGATGTGGCCGAGGTCATGGCGTGCTGGGAGAGTCCTGGCTACTTCGGACTCACTAAGCGTCCCAGTCCCGAGCCTCGCCCCGCAAGCCGTAGTTCACCGTGCTCCATCCGGTCGAGAACCTGCTCGATGGCGAGCTGCACCCGGCCCGCGATGACGCGATGGCTCTCGGCGGTCGCGTACGCGCCCATCCCGAAGCCGAGCAGAGGAACCATCGCGCCGGCAAGAATGAAAACCGGAGCCGCGGTGATCGCGACGCCGAGCAGCGCGAGTCCGCCGGCGGTGGCGACCCCGGCCCCGCCGAAGATCGTGGCGTTGCGGACGCGCGCCGCGCGGCTCGCGGTCAGGTCGGCGTCGAGGCGCAGGTGGGTTCGACCGGGCGAGACTTCGGACACGGTCGCCGCGACGGACGCCGCGCGCACGAGGTCGTAGCCGCGGCCGCCGATGTTGACGGTGCGCTTCATCCCGCTCCACAGCCCGCGCTGCGGCTCCCACACAATGCGCTCGCCGAACCGCCGCTGGACCTGCAAGCACTCCTTGTCCACCATCCACGCGTCCACCATCGCCAGCACTGCGGCCGGCTCGCCCGCGACCGTGCGCGCCGCCGAGGCGTAGCTGGGCCCGGCGACCTTCGCTACGAGCCCGTCTTCCTCAATGAGCTGGACGCGGGTGCGCTCCTCGGCGAGCGCCTGGCGGAGGACGCCGGGCGCGAGGCCGACTTCCTTGCCGATCTCGATTATCTGGGCTTCGGAGATTGATTCGCTGGTGTCACCGACGGCGCCGGCGAGCTGGATCTCGGCGGCGCGGGCGAGGACGCGGTCGAGCGCGGCCCGGTCGAGGGCGCGGCCGACGACGGTAGTTCCTGGTTCGGCGGGCTTATCTGGCAAACGAGTCATCCATGTGGGATCTGGCTCCAGCCATGAAAGCTACCTTGAGCCGGGCGATTGCGGATTGCGGACTATTGCGGACTCAGGATTAACCGCCATTGCGGATCGGCGATTAAGTGAGGACTGAGGACTGAGGATGATCGCTTCTCTCCGCACTCCTCAATTAATCGCCGATCCTCGATGTCCGTTCAGTCCTGAGTCCGCAATCAGATCCCACCCAGCACGACGTCGAGCTGCCGGGTCAGCGCAGTCCGAATCGTCTCCGTCAGCGGAAATACGGTCGCCAGCGTCGCCTGCGGATTCGACCCGGCCGCGCGATTCGCCGCGCGGAGGTAGTACCTCGCGTATCCGTCCGCCAGCGACGGAATCGACTTCTGAAGGAGCAGCAGTCCGCCCCGGACCGCGGCCGCGCCGACGTACCTGTCGCCCGCACCGTCGCGCTGCTCCGTTGGAGTGATGTTGTCGGCCACAGCGGTATTCGCCGCCGCGAACATCAGCTCGTGCACTATCACGTAGATCGCTTCCACGGCGCCCGCCTGGCTTTCCGGAAAGCCCACCGCTGTCAGCACGCTGTTCCGCCCCGCGGACAGCGTCCGCCCTTCGCCGTTGAGGGGAAGCGAGAGAAACACGGTGCCGTTGCCCTGCTGGCTGTTGTTCATGTAGGTCTGCAGCGCGGGCCGATGCTGCTGCCAGAGCGCGTCCACTGCCCGCATCACGAGCGCGCGGTTGGCCTGCTCCGCAATCCAGTAGTTGTGGTAGAATCGCGCGCTCTCTTCGTTCAGCCCCTGCCAGAATATCCGCAGCCAGTCGCGGTCCGGGCCCGTCGGGAAATACCTCGCGAGCAACGCAATGGCGTTCGCGCCTTCCTGCGAAGTCGCCCGGCGAGGATCGCCTTCCGAGCTGATGAACATGTCGAGCGCCTGCCGCATCGATTCAGGCGACGCGAACTGGAGCGGGAGAAAATGCGCGTTACCGAGCGACGGGTTAATCACGAACCGCGCGCGGAGCGCGGGCATGTTCGCGTCGAGCTGAGTGGAGATGTTCATGCGGCTGCGCATCGCCAGCATCTCGGTTTTGTAGCCGCGCTTGAACAGCGGGACGAGCGACGTGTCGTCCTGGATCATCGCGTAGCCGTGCAGCCAGAGGTCGAGATGTTCGCGCGTCCTGATCGGCCACGTTTCGGTGGTCGATACCGTCTGGTCGGCCGGTCCGACCCCGCCGTCATTGGGGAGCGCCGTGGTTCCCGCCGACGCGCACGCGGCGAGTGTGGCTGCGACGAAAAGAAGCAGCGAAGAGCGAATGATTTTTGGCATGTCGTATTCCTTGTTGAGCCTTAGCTGTTGGGCCGGCCGCAGCCGACGCAGAATTTCCATCCCTTTTCCATCTCTGTGCCGCACGCGGGGCACTGGTTGAGCGCCAGGTTCTGGCCGCAGTGCGGGCAGTAGGTGATTTCGCGTCCTTCGGGGAGCGTTCCGCTGCAGTAGCGGCAACCTTCGGGGGCGCGGAGCTCGTCGATGCCCGCGGCTCCCGCAGGCTTGCCGGGTCTCGACGCTGGCGGCGGGGTCTCGCTCTCGTCGCGTACGCGGTTGTCTGGCGCGGCCGGTGAAATAGATATCTGCGAAGTCGCGAATTCGCGGAACGCGCCGGTGTCCGGATTCTGCGACGCGATCTCCTTTTTGAGCGAGTCCTGCATCGCGTCGTCCCCCGTTATGTAGCCCCGCTCGCCGGAGAGCAGCCGCATCACCGCGATCTCGTAATCCTGGTTCGTCTCGATGGCCAGCTCGCGCCTGTTGTGACGGTACGGAATCAGCTGCTCGTACAGCTCGGCGACGGTGAACGGGAGCGCGAGCTGATCGGGCGACCGTGACTTGACGTTCTGCACCAGCCGCTGAAAGACACGATCTAGATCATCCATTGCGCGTTCCCTTGAATGTTGTCGCGGCTGGAAAAGGGGCGACCGCGCCGAGCGCTTTCACGCCCGGTTTCTTGCCAGCCATCCACTCGTCGAAGCCCGAGCGCTGCAGCCCGTCCGAGGCCGTCTGCTCACCGGCCGCCCTGAGCGCCATGTAGTTGGCGTACTCGTTCTGGGGGTGTCCGGCGTGCCCCTTCACCCACTTCCATTGCACGTCGTGTGCGCGGACGGCCTCATCCGCTTGTTTCCACAGCTCGAGGTTCATGATGACCCCCGTTTTGCGCCTCCAGCCGAGCGCTTTCCAGGAGTGGCGCCAACTGGTCATCCCGTCCACGATGTACCGGGAATCGGTGATGAAGACGACGTCGAAGCTCCGGGCCTTGGCGGAAATCCCGCGGAAGGCCTCGATGACCGAGCGGAGCGCCATCCGGTTGTTGGTGGTCGCGGGCTCGGAGATCCAGTAATCGAACTGCTTGAGGTTGCCGCTCTTCGCGCTCTGCCATTCGATGACGCCCGCCGCGCCGCCGGGGTTCTCTCCTTCGCGTCCGTTGCCGAGGCAGGATTCGTCGGCATAGATCGCGACGAGCTCGCGCGGTTCGGGTTGCGGCTCGCTCACCAGACGACCTCGAACGAATCGATCTCGTCGAGGAAGAATTTCATCGTGTCGCCGGTGGTCGGGTGCATCGCGAACAGCCGCTCGCGTCCGGTGGTGCCGTCGAGCTTGTGCGCGATCACCGAGAACTCGCTCCCGCGGCGGCGGATGACGATCCTGCGGGCGTCGAGCACGGCGCGCTCGAGGGCGTCGTATTGGTTGGGAGTGAGCGAAGGCATCTAAATGCGATTTAGGACTGAGGACATTGCGGTCTCAGGACTAACAACAATTGCGGATCGGCGACTGAGTGAGGACTGAGGACGCCTCGCTTTCCCTTCTGTTCCGCCCATCCTCAGTCCTCACTTAATCAGTAATCCGCAATTGTTGTTAGTCCTGAGACCGCAATCGTTGTTAGTCCTGAGACCGCAAAGTTCGCAATTCGCAGTCCTAGCTGGCGCTCCAGAGGCGCAGGAGGCGCGCGAGTACTGCGGTCGCCGTCTCGATCTCGGCCACCGAAACGTACTCTTCGGCGGCGTGCGCCAGCGCGATATCGCCGGGGCCGAAGCAGATGGCGGGGATGCCGGCCGCGTTGAACAGGGCGGCATCGGTCCACGCGGTGAACCCTTCGATGCGCGGCTCCAGTCCGTGGTCGCTCAACGCCGCGGCCAGCGCTCGGACGATCGGGGCCGATTCGGGTACGTCGCTCGGGGCCTGCGCCGTTTTCAGTGAGACTTTCGCCGAGTAGTTGGGAGTGCGCGAAGCAACGCGCTCGATCGCCGCCTCGACTTCGGCGATTCCTGTCGTGGAATCTCCGGGGAGCGTGCGGCGCTCCACGGACAGGACGCACCTGTCGGGATAGGTGGACATCCCTGTGCCGCCGTGGATGAGCGAGGCGTGGAGCGACGCGTGTCCGAGCAGAGGGTGCATGCGGTGTGCGAGGACTTTGCGGTTGAAGCTGTCGAGCTCCGCGAGCAGCAGTCCCGCGTGCGTGATCGCGTCCACGCCCGTGTCGTACCGGCTGCCGTGCGCGGCGACGCCCTTGAACGCGATGTCGAGCCAGGCGAAGCCCCGGTGCGCGGGGGCGATCGCGAGGCTGGTGGGCTCGGTGATGATCGCAGCGTCCGCACGGAGCCCGGACTCGATGAGCGCCTGTGTGCCGATGCTTTCGTATTCCTCGTCGCACACTGCGGCGATCGTGATGCGGAGGTCGTCGCCGGCGTCGCGCGAGCGGACTGCGGCCGCGCACATCGCGGCGATCCCCGCTTTCATGTCGGACGAGCCGCGTCCCCAGAGGCGGCCGTCTCTTATGGCACCGTCGAAGGGCGGATGCCACATCCCTTCCGTGCCGACGACATCGAGATGGCCGTTGAGGATGATCGATCTGTTGCCGGAGCCCGTCGTGGCTATGACGTTCGGGCGGCCGGGCGCGGCTTCGGCGATCTGTGCGTCGAAGCCCCAGGAGGCGAGCGTCGCCGCGAGAAAGTCCGCGGCTTCCATTTCGCCCGCGCCGCCGGGTACGAGGGTGGGATTGGTGGAGTCGATCCGGACGAGCGCCTGCGCCAGCGCGACGGCGTCGCCGCGCGCAGGGAGTGCTCGATTCGTCATCGTGGTGTGATGCGTGCGCCGCTCGAGCGGCGATCAGTCAGCGACGGGAGCTTTTCTTGGCGGCGGGCTTCTTTGCCGGAGCCTTCTTCGCGGCTGCCGGCTTTTTGGCCGGCCCCTTGGCGGCCGCTTTCTTGGCCGCGGGCTTTGCTTTGGCCGGAGCCTTGGTCTTGGCCGCAGCCTTTGGAGCGGAGGGCCGGGCCGGCGCTGACGGGCGCGACGCGCTCGCGGCCGGCTTGCGCTTGCCCTGATGATCCTCGACTTCGCGGATCAGCTTGTCGGCCTCTTCCTGCGTCATCTGCCCGCGGCGCACCATGTACTGCACGAGGTCGCGCGCGCTTTCGGCGACGAAGCCGGTGAGTCCGGCGGCCGCGCCGACCACGTCCTTCATGGCAGCGGCCATCTTGCTGCCGGCCTCGAGGCTGATCTCCTGCGCTTTTGCGGTCATCTCCGCGACGGTGTCGCGAACGTCCTGGCCGCGGTGGCCGGGGCTGCGGCGCGGTGGTACGGGCGGCGCGCCGGGAGCGCCGGGAGCGCCGGGCGCAGCGGGTGCGGCGGGTGCGGCGGGCGCAGCTGGTACGGCGGGCGCTGGGGTAGCGGGAGCTGTTGGCGCGGAGGCTTTGTCAGCCATTCCTTTTATAGTATGAGGGAGGGGGAGGCTCTTGGGTGACTTAGTGACTAGTGATTAGTGACTAGGGAACCGCAAACGAGGTGAGCTTGAGCGGCCGTAAGTTTATGTCGCTACACGATCTACGCAAGTGATGGGCGGGCCCTTGTCAAAAAGGGCTATTTTGGGATGATTTGGACAGTTATCGCTACATTACTAAATCACTAAAGCATCAGTATAGCGCCAGTTAAGCCAGTATAGGGCATTGTTGATCGTAAGGCGGATTCTCTCGGAAAGTGAGGAATCGCTTTTCTGTGTGGCCGTTCCTTCTTCCCTCCCGGTTGCCGTTCGCTGTTTCGCATCGTCTTCCTTCGTGAGATCCGCATCGGTGCGAGTCCCGTCCAGCCTTTCAGCGTTCCAACCTCAGCGTTACACTAGCGCTGTGGATCAAGCTGAAGCCGTCTCGCAGCAGCCGCAGTACGAGGACCCCGATGCAGCCATTATCGCCCGGGTTCTCGATGGATCGAAGGATGCGTTCGCCCTCCTTATCGCGCGCTACAGCGATCCGCTCTACCGCCACGCGCTCGGCATGACCGGAAGCCCCGACGTCGCCGAAGACATTCTGCAGCAGTCGTTCATCAAGGCGTTCCAGCACCTGGGCGAGGTGCGCGGGAGGTTCGACGCATGGGTGTTTCGCATCGTCGCGAACGCTTGCAAGGACTGGCTCAAGAACATCCGGCGAAGTCATCTCAGTTACGATGACGACGACCAACCGTCATCCCTTACGACACCCGATGAAGAAATGGATCGCAGCGAGCTACGTGGCGATCTCGATGGCGCGCTCGCGACGCTGGCGCCGTCCCTCAGGGAAGCGTTCGTGATGAAGCACGTTGAAGGCAGGTCGTACGAAGAGATGGCCGTGCTCCTGGAGACGACCGTCGGCGCGTTGAAGATGCGAGTGCATCGCGCGCGGGAAGCGCTGCAATCGTTGCTGGAAGGCAAATACGCATGACCGGAGACGGTGAGGGGATGAAGCCAATGGACGACAAGAGAAACCACAAGCTGGAAGACACGAGTACGTCGCCGATCTGGGACAAGATCAACGATGAGGCCGAGATGCTGCGCAGCCGCACGACCCCCGTGTACATGAAGCAGCGGATCATGGACGCGCTCCCGGAGAAGCCGGAGCCGGCGAAGCCCTGGTACAAGCGGGTGTTCGACAAGTAAGGCGTGAAGATTGCCTTCTATCCGGCATCCAAAACGACCCCGGAAAGGAGGCAGTCATGAAGTGGAAGATTCTCGCGCTTGCCGCCGTGTGCGCTGGTTTGCCTGCACAGGCGAATGCTCAAGGCCGCAGCAATGACGGGCTGACCAAGATCGAGCTGCTCGCGTTACAGCAGGAAATGCGCGATCGCGGCTGCGGCAACAAGCGCGCTCCCGGAGTGATGAACGCCGAGACGAGGCGGGCGATCAGAACGTGCTCGCAGCGGATGAACGTCAACGGAGCGCGCGCTCTGCTCGCGGCGTTCAACAACGGCTTCGCGAGTCACGACAGCCCGCCGCCATCGCGGAACGACCGCGCGCCTGTGAGGGGCGAGCTGGGAACGCATCCGGTGCGAGCAGGCGAAACCAATCGTGCTACACCGGCTACACGGGCAACGCCCGCGGTTCCGGCACGAGATGGAAGACCCGCTGTGCCGGCCAAGCCCGCAACTCCAGCAACTCCGGCCCGGCCCGCGAGCCCCTCCAAGCCGTAGCGAGCCTGGCCCCGGAAAGAAAGGACCGGAGAAAGCCCGGGGCTTTTTTTTTTGGAGGGCTTTGCCTTTGGGTTTTTTTCCCCTCCTCCGAGCGCGGTGCACACTC
>JBPCJJ010000009.1:0-6183 GCA_051005405.1 Gemmatimonadaceae bacterium
GGGTTCCGTCAGCCGTATATCCGTAATCCTGCCGTCGCCAGTTGCGCGTTGTCTGATACGCGTACGCGCTGGTGCGCACGCTGCTGTTCCCGAAAAAGCCTGTCTCGTGGGACGCCGTCACCGCATACCGCCTGATATGAAGGAGGTCGTCGGGCGCGGGGTGCGTGTACGGCGCGTTGTCGAACATGTCCTGCGTGAGCCCGACGTACGTCGAATTCGATCGCTCGTCGTAGTAGCTCGCTTTCACCCCGAACTCTCCAGCAGCCGTCCGCGCACCGATCTTTCCGGTGATGTCGCCGACCGCGAACCACAACCCGGCGAGATCGCTCGCACGCTTATCGAACGCGCCGATGTTCCCCCTGAGTCCGTTCCAGCTCCCGCCGTAACTGGCCTTGACCAGACGCGAGCCGCCAGCGCCTCCCTGCGCCGAAACGCGTCCGGTCGCGACCGAAGGAGCGTCGGCCGTCACGTAATTGAGCACTCCTCCGATGGTCTGTGGTCCGAACAGGATCGAGCCGCTCCCCTTCACCAGCTCCACCCGGTTCATTCGGTCGATCGGAGGCGAGTAGTACATCTCCGGCTCGCCATACGGGGCGAGCGCGACTGGAACTCCGTCCTCGAGCACGAGCAACGTGCGGCTTCGATCAGGGTCGAGCCCCCGAATGCCGACGTTCGCGCGGAGGCCGACCCCTTCTTCGTCCTGGACGTGGACTCCGGGCAAAGTGCGCAGTGCTTCGTTCGCGGACAGCGGTTGCATGGCGTGCAGCTCGCGCGCAGAAATCACGGCTGCGGACCCGGGCAGGCGAGCGAGCGCATCAGCGCGAGAGCCCACCAGTTCGACTCCGACGATCTCCACGGCGGCCTCCGCCACCCGCAAAGTGATCCTGGCGATCTCGCCCTCGCGTACGGTGACGGAGACGCGGGTCACCGTCGTGCCGATTCGCCTCCCTTCGATTTCGTATCTCCCCGGCGCAAGGTCGGCGAATTCGAAAGAGCCGTCGGAGCTGCTTTGAGCAGCGCGAGCGGTGCCGACCACCGAAACAATCGCTCCCTCGACAGCCGGCCCATGGCCGCCAAGAACTATCCGTCCGCTCACGCCGCCCGTCTGCGCGCCAGCTGCCGCGCTGGCCGTAACAAACGCGAAAACAAGAAGGAGAATGCTCGTTCCACGAACGAAGCCGCGCGACATGGGAGTCGACGCAGGCGGAGAAGAATTCATCGCACGAATTGTGGGAAATTGATCGACGAATGCCGGCTGAGAACCGTTCGCAGTGGCGGCGCGTCCGAACAATTAGGCGACCAGATCGAATCCCGTCAAGATTTGTCGGGATTAAAAATCTAGCCGGCTCCGCCCCGCTTCCCGCGGGCCAGGCACCGTGCGACGGCAGCGGTTAACTCGCTGCCACTGAAGGGCTTCTGCAGAAGGTCCAGATCGGCGGGAATCGCCTGTGCGCCTTCCTGGGTGTCGCTGTACCCGGAGATCAGAAGTATGGGTAGTCCGGGAAAGTCCTTAGCCACCCGGCGTGCAAGCTCGAGCCCCCCCATCACAGGCATGATGATGTCCGTGACCAGCAGATCGATCGCGCCCTGCCCTTCCGCCAGCATCTCCAGCGCTTCCGCTCCGCTCGCGGCCTCGCGCACGGCGTAGCCGTTTCGGGCGAGCAGGCGCGACGCGACGCGACGCACCGGCTCTTCATCGTCGGCGATCAGCACCGTCTGTCCGCGCGCTTCGTGCGGAGCTGGCCGGGCCCGCAACAGTGCCGCCTCGGTCCCGCTTTCCTGAGGTTGGTCAGGCTTCGGATCAGTGAGGAGCTTCCGGGTGAGATCACGGGCGCGAGCGACCGCCTTATCGATCTCGTCCAGGCCTTCGCTTATCGAAGCGACTCCGCCGAAATCTCCGCGCATCAGGTCCGCGTTCCCCTGAATCGCGGCGAGAAGATTGTTCAGCTCGTGCGCAATCTCGGCTTTCTGCCCCGAGAGCTCGGGGTCTCTCACAAGACCGCGCCTTTCAGGATGTGTTTCAGCAGTGCGGCCCGCTTCCGGACTTCACCCGCGTCGCCACCGACTACCGTCACGTGTCCGAGCTTTCGCCTGAGGGCCGGTGCCTTTCCGTACATGTGCAGGTGCGCGCCAGGAACGGCCATGATTGCTTGGGCGTCTGGATCGGTACCGAGAACGTTGAGGAGCATGGAGTAGCCGCGCGGCGAGCAGTCTCCGAGCGCGCTGCCGCAAACGGCGCGAACGTGATTCTCGAACTGGCTGGTATCCGCGCCTTCGATGGTCCAGTGACCGGAGTTGTGCACTCTCGGCGCAATTTCGTTCGCTATCAGCTTCTCTCCCGATTGAAACATCTCGAGCGCCATCACGCCCACGTAGTCGAAGCTCGACATGAGAGCGCGCGCATAACCGCGCGCGGTGCGGACGTTCGAGTCACTGACGTCCGCGGGCGCGAAAGAGCAGCTGAGAATCCCGCCGTCGTGCTCGTTCTCCACGATTGGATAGTACGCGATGTGACCGTCGCGCGACCTCGCCGCGATGATCGAAATCTCTCTGTCGAACTCCACGAACTGCTCGAGGATGAGCGGCACTCCGCCGAGCTCGGCCCACGCGGCAGGCAGTTCGCTTTCGTCGCGGATCACTACCTGTCCCTTGCCGTCGTAGCCCAGGCAGCGCGTCTTGAGCACGGCTGGCAGCCCGATTTCGTGCGCGGCCTTGTCGAGATCGCCTCGACTTGCGACGTCCCTGGATGGCGCGGTGGGTATCCCCATATGCTGAAAGCATCGCTTCTCCAGCACGCGGTCCTGCGCGGTCTTCAATGCCTGCACTGATGGGAAAACCGGGGCGCACTTGCCAACTGTTTCTACCGCAGTGACGGGAATGCTCTCGAATTCATAGGTGACCGCGTCGAGACCGTGCGCGAATCGCTCGAGCGCGCCTGTGTCACTGTAGTCGGCCGTGGTCAGGGCGCCCACGTCGCGAACAGGCGAGTCGGGGTTTGGATCGTAAAATTTGAAGCGCGCGCCCAATGGCTGGCCGGCGATCGCGAGCATTCGCCCAAGCTGCCCAGCGCCCAGAATTCCTACGTTCACCGGCTGCGCCGCTTCGGCCTCGCAGGGCCGCGGGGAGTCGTCGGTGTCGCAGGATCAGACTGGTCGAGCACGGCGTCACGCATTGCTTCGCGATACTCCAGTAGCGCTTTGCGATACGCGTCATGCTTGCGCGCTACGATCTGGGCCGCGAGCAAAGCCGCGTTGATCGCTCCCGCCTTGCCGATCGCCAGTGTGCCGACCGGGACTCCCGCCGGCATTTGCGCGATCGACAAGAGCGAGTCGAGCCCCTTGAGCGTCCGGGATTCCACCGGCACACCGAGCACGGGGAGCAGCGTCTTGGCGGCAGTCATGCCCGGAAGATGTGCCGCGCCCCCGGCGCCTGCGATGATGACCTCGATCCCTCGCGATTCGGCCGACGACGCATACTCGAACAAGAGGTCCGGCGTCCTGTGCGCGGAAACGACCTTCGTCTCGTGCGGGATCCCCAGCGTAGCGAGGGTTTCGGCGGCGTGCGACATGGTCTCCCAGTCGGAGCGGGAGCCCATGATTATGCCGACAATGGGACCGGGCCCGGTGACGCTAGCTGACGGCGGGCGCTTGCTGGGTCTCATCGGCGGCGATCATCTGCGACAGTAGTTCGGCTTCCTCTTCCGCGCTGCCATCGACGATCGAATCGAAATCGAACGCCAATTGACCGATGCGCCAGAAGCTGCGCCGATGGTGCGCGGTGATCCCGAGGGCCGCGAGCCCTGCGACGTGATCCCGCGTCGTGTATCCGGCGTTGGTGTCCCAGCAGTAGCCGGGGTGCCTGCGGTCGAGCGACGCCATGAGGCGGTCGCGCGTCACCTTGGCGAGAATCGAAGCGCATGCGATGCTGAAGCAGCGCGAGTCGCCGTGCACGACCGCGGTATGCGCAACGGGAAGGGTCCGCATGTGACGACCATCGATCAACACGTGGTTCGGCGTGAGCGGCAACCGCGCGAGAGCCCGGTGCATCGCGAGCACGCTCGCCTGGTAGATGTTGATTCGGTCGATCTCGCGGACCGACGCGGCGCCCAGCGAAATGGCGACAGCCCGCTCGCGGATCTTGATCGCGAGCTTGAGGCGCATCGCAGGCGACAGCTTCTTGGAATCGTCGATGCCCGGAATGGCCCGCTCGTTCGGAGGCATGATAACGGCGCAGGCGACGACAGGGCCGGCCAGAGGACCCCGGCCAACTTCATCCACCCCGGCGAGCATGGGTCCCATCGAAGCGCGCAGGTCGCGCTCGATCGTGCTCCAGCGTTTTCGCGGATGCGGCCGGCGCGCGCCGACCGCATCCAACCCCCGTGACCCGTTCCCGGGTTGGGGGCGCGGCACTACGCGTTGGTAGCCGGGCCCGTGACCTTCGCCTTCCGCTCCTTGATGCGCGTCGCCTTGCCGGTGAGCTGGCGGAGGTAATACAGCTTGGCTCTGCGCACACGGCCACGGCGAACGACCTGCAGACTCCCGATCATCGGGGAGTGCATGGGGAAGATGCGCTCAACTCCGATGCCGCTGGAGATCTTGCGAACCGTGAACGTCTGGCTGACGCCGGCCCCGCGGCGCGCGATGCACACACCCTCAAAGGCCTGGAGACGTTCCTTGTCGCCTTCCTTGACGCGTACGTTGACGCGAACCGTATCGCCGGCGCGAAAAGGCGGGATATCGTCCCGCAACCACTCTTTCTGGGTTTCGATGAATGCGTGCATGATCGGAGCTCCGGCGCTGGCTAAAGCGCCCGGTTAGGAAGTCTGGGATAGACTGGACAAATTAATCGCCCGGGCGCGGTAAGGCCAGTTCACGTGTAACTTCGGACTCCGGACTCAGGACTTTGCGGCCTCAGGACTACGTACAATTGCGGATCGGCGATTAAGTGAGGACTGAGGATGAGCCCAACACGGGGAACGGCGCGCGCAGTGCCCGCCTCCGCGATCCTCACTTAATCGCCGATCCGCAATGGCCGTTAGTCCTGAGGCCGCAACGTCCCGAGTCTTAAGTCCGAAGTCGCAAAGGGGTCAGTCTTTACCCACTACTACAAGGGCGACGCGGTTCACACCGCTCAGCGCCAGCACGAGATTCCCGTCGGGCGGGGTCAGCGCCCCCGAAAGCGGTCGATCTGGCGGCGCTGCTGCTTGCTCGGCTTCCCCTTGATCAACGCGTCCCCCATGGCCTTGTTCATGGCGGCGATCCGCTCGCGGGCCTCCCGGCTCGCCGCGGTCTCCTCATACAGCGTGGCGGCGATGGTCGCGGCTCCGCGCACTTCCGACAGGGCCCTCACGATCACGACCCGCTCGTACGGTCCGCCCCGGACGGACAGCTCTTCTCCCAGGGCGATCGTGCGGGATTTTTTCACCCGCTCGGCGTTGACCTTCACCTTCCCCGAATCGATCGCCTGCGCGGCGAGCGAGCGAGTCTTGTAGAACCTCGCGGCCCACAGCCACTTGTCCAACCTTACCGAAGCGGGCGTAGCTTTCTCCATGCTCAATTCTATCCGATACTACGCTCTGGGCGCGCTCGCCGTTGCCGTCGCCGCAGCTCCGGATTCGGCCCCGGCCCAATCGCTCGCTCCCGTCGAGCGGCGCATCCGCGCGCACGTGGACGCCAACACAGAGAACGCGATCGCGCTGCTCGAGCGCTCCGTCAACATCAACAGCGGCACCATGAACCACGCCGGCGTGGAAGCGGCCGGAATGTTGTTCGCCGACGAGCTCAAACCGCTCGGCTTCCGCACGAGCTGGCTCTCCCAGGCGGCAGTGAATCGCGCCGGCCATCTCGTTGCCGAGCGCCCCGCGCGCCGGAGGCGCGGACGCGCGAATCCGCTGCGGCTGCTGCTCATTGGACACCTCGACACGGTCTTCGAGGGGGAAGGACAGCAGTTCGTCAGGACCGACACGGTGGCGACCGGCGCCGGCACGAGCGACATGAAGGGCGGAATCGTCGTGATGGTCCAGGCGCTTAAAGCGCTGGCCAGCGTCGGCGCGCTCGACGACATGCACGTAATCGTGCTGCTCACCGGGGACGAAGAGAACGCGGGCGATCCGCATACGGTATCGCGGGACGACCTGGTTCGCGCCGCGCGCCGCAGTGATGTCGTGCTGTCGTTCGAGGGCGG
>JBPCJJ010000010.1:0-9264 GCA_051005405.1 Gemmatimonadaceae bacterium
TTCTCCTGGATGATCCTGTGCATGTCCCCGGTATTGCCCTTCGTGAGCTGGAATTCGGCCCACGTCACGATGTCTTTCGTGAAATGGAGAATGCAGGTGTCGTAGCCGAACTTCATGTAGTCGCGGTCGACGACCTTCCGCTCGTCCTTCTCGGTCAAAAGCTCGCAGCGGTCGAACACCTCGGCGACGAACATCGTCCGCCCGCGTTCGGGGGCAGGCGAGAGAAAATGAAGGTTCTGCCAGACCGCGCCGCCCACCGTGCTCGGGATCCCGACGTAATGCTCGAGTCCGGACCACCCTCGCTCCACCGCCTGCGGGATGATGTCCGCCATGACGGCGCCGCTCTCGACCCATAGCTTTCCGTCGTCGGAAAACCGGAAATGCTTGGCGACGTTCCGGATTACGAGTCCGCGGAAACCCCTGTCGCCGACGAGGATGTTGGCGCCGAGCCCGAGGACGAAATACGGCAGTCCGGTCCTTCGGACCGCGACGACGGCCGCCGCCAGGTCGTCCGCGGAATCAGCTTCATAATAGAGGTCGGCCGGACCTCCTATTTTGAAGGTGGTGTATGGAGCTAGTGGTTCGTCACGCCGAAACCTTCCGGCATCGAGCGTGCGCGCGAGCTCCGCGTAGGACTGTTCCGCAACCTCCCTATTAGATAAGGACATGGCTCTAAGAAAAGGATTGACGTGGTGGCGCGCCACCCTGTGCATCTCCCTTGCCTGCGCGCTCCTGCCGCTCGCGGCGGCCGCACAGCGCGCTGATCTCGAAAAGATCATCCACCGGCAGGTACTCCCGAACGGGCTCGAGGTGATAGTAGTCGAGAACCACGGGGTTCCGCTCGTTACCGTGGAGATCGACGTCAAGAACGGATCGTTCACGCAGACCCCGGAAACGGCGGGGCTGGCTCACATGTACGAGCACATGTTCTTTCGTGCCAGCCGCCGGTTCCCCGGCTCCGACGAGTTCGTCGAGCGGGCGGCGGACATGGGCGCCGTATTCAACGGCTCGACCCGCGAGGAGAACGTCAACTACTACCTGACGGTCACCTCTGACCGGCTCGAGGAAGCCATGCGCCTCCTTTCCGCGTCGTTCCGCGAGCCGCTCTTCCGGCAGGACGAGCTCGAGCGGGAGCGCCAGGTGGTCCTCGGAGAGTACGACCGCAACGAGTCCAATCCCTTCTTTGCCCTCACGCAAGCACTGGACGAAAAGCTTTATCCCGGCAACGCGGTCAGAAAGAACACCATTGGCGACAGAGACGTGATCGCCAACACCACGCCGGCGCAGATGCGGGCGATCCAGAAGAAGTACTACGTCCCGAACAACTCCGTTCTCATTGTGACGGGCGACGTCGATCCCGCCGCGGCGTTCGCCACTGCGCAGCGCGAGTTCGGCAGCATTCCCCGCGGCGAGGATCCGTTCATCGCAGATCCCATTCCGGCGATCCCGCCCCTCTCAGACAACGACGCGGTGATCCACGAAGCCGGCGTGGGCGCGGTCACTGTTTTCCTGCAGTGGCAGGGTCCGAGCGTCGGAATAGATCCGGGCGCAACCTACGCGGCCGACGTTTTCTCGGACGTGCTGAACGACGCCAACTCGCGGCTGCAGCAGCGGCTCGTGGACAGCGGGCTGTGGGACGGCGTCGTGGTCAACTATTACACGCTCAACAACACGGGACCGATCACCATCAGCGGACAGACCTCACCCGAGCGACTCCGTCGGGCATTGGCTGCGCTGCACGCGGAGATTCCGAAGTTTGCCAACACTAGCTACTTCGACCCCGAGGAGATCGACGCGACCAAAGCGGTGCGGGCGGTTTCGTCGGCGTTCGATCGCGAGCGCTCTTCCGGCTTCGCCCACACACTTGGCTTCTGGTGGAGCGTCGCCAGCCTGGAGTACTACATGGGTTACGTGGACAACATGGCGGCGCAGACCGTGACGGACCTCACGGGTTATGCCTCCAAGTACATAGTAGGAAAGCCGCGGATTACCGGCATCCTCATTCACCCCGAGGCGCGCCGGTCGCTGGGGTTGACCACTGGCGAGCTGATCGGGGGCGGACGGTGATCGCGGCGCGGATTCGCGCGCTTGCAATCCTGGCCGTCGGCGCGGTCACGGTGGCCGCGTCGCGACCCGCGGCCCCGCCGGAAGACGACACGGTTGCGTTCGACGTGGAAGGGATCCGCGTAATCCTTCGCCAGACGGACAACAACATTGTCGCTGCCAACCTTTATCTGCTCGGCGGCGCGAGACAGTTGACCCCGCAGAGCGCGGGCGTCGAGCTGATGCTGCTCAACGTGTCGGAGCGAGGCACGCGCAGCTATTCAAAAGAAGCTCTGCGCCGCCAGATGTCCCGACTTGGGACCGGCATCGTGGTCGACGCCGAGAAGGACTGGACCATGTTCGGCATCCGATCGACGACCGAGGTTTTCGATTCTACGTGGGCGATCTTCGCCGACCGTCTCATGCATCCGCTGCTCCAGCCAGCGGAGGTGGACATCGTGCGCGGCCAGTTCCTGTCGGCGATCAGCCAGCGGCGGGACGATCCGGACGCGCTCGCGCGGTATCTCGCGGACAGCCTCGCGTTCGCGGGGCACCCTTACGCCGTACCGGTGGGAGGAACGCACGGCTCCATCTCCCAACTCACGTCCGGCGTGCTGCGCGAGTACCAGCGGAGTCAGATCGTCAAGTCGCGAATGCTGCTGGTTGTAGTCGGCGACATCGAGCGCGCGAAGCTCGAATCCCTGATTCGCGGATCGCTGGCGCAGCTCCCGGCGGGGAACTACGGGTGGACATTACCGGCTGCCGCATCGCGCGGGCCTGCCACCGTGATCTTCGAGCAGCGTCCGCTGCCGACTAATTACGTGATGGGATACTACGCCGGACCAGTCGCCAACGAGCGCGACCTGCCCGCGCTTCGGATCGCGACCGCGGTGCTTACCGGCCGCATGTTCGCGGACATTCGGACGCGGCGGAATCTCACGTACGACGTTCACGCGCCGTTCGTCGAGAATGCCGCGGCGCTCGGGGGCCTGTACGTGACTACGGTTTCGCCGGCGATAACGGTGGGCCTGATGCGCGAGCACGTCACCGAGCTGCAGCGCGAGTTGATCGACGGAGACGGGCTCAAGCGCCTGTCCGCACAGTTCGTGACGGAGTACCTGTTGGACAACGAGACGAACGCCGCGCAGGCCGATTTCCTTGCGCGCGCGGAGCTGTTCCGCGGGGATTATCGCGTCGCCGAGCGGTTCGTCGAGGAGCTGAGGGCGGTGACTCCGCAGCAGGTCCGCGCAGTCTCGCAGAAGTACATGCAGGGGATGCGATTCGCGTACGTGGGTGACAGCACGAAGGTGGCCCGGAGTCTGCTGCTCGGCTTCTAGGTGCCTATTACGATCACCGGAAAACCAATGAGAACAGTCGCTCTTGCTTCGTTGCTCATCGCCGGGCTTGTCGGGTGCGCAACGCATCCCGCTGCCACGCCCGTAGTCGTGGTCTCCTCGACGCCGGTAGCCGAGGGCTCGCCGCTTGGCATCCGTCTCGCCAAATACACGCCCGTTCGCCTATCCGCCAACACGGGCGGATTGACCGTGAATGAGCGACGCATGTTGCCGCTGCTGATCGACGCAGCGCGGGCGATGCACGACGTCTTCTGGATGCAGTCGTATGGCAGCCGCGATTCTCTATTCAGTCTGCGCCAGATGCAGGACCCGTTGGCCCGCCAGTTCGCGGAGCTGAACGTCGGACCCTGGGACCGGATTGAGGGCAATGCGCCCTTCGTGAGCGGCATAGGACCGAAGCCCGAGGGGGCGAATCTTTACCCGCGCGATATGACCAAGGCCGAGTTTGAAGCCGCGGTGGCACCGGGCGGCGCGCGGGCCGACTCGCTCAAGAGTCTTTACACGCTCGTACGCCGTGACGGTGCAGGGCAACTCACCGCGGTTCCTTACCATGTGGCTTTCGCCCGGCAGCACCAGCTCGCTGCGCGGAAGCTACGCGAAGCGGCTGCCTTCGCGGAGGACGAAGGGCTGCGCCGGTACCTGCTGCTGCGCGCGGACGCGCTGCTCGACGACGACTATCAGCCGAGCGACATCGCATGGCTGGACATGAAGTCGAACACCCTCGACATCATCGTCGGCCCTATCGAGACCTACGAGGACGCGCTGTTCGGCTACAAGGCCGCGCACGAAGGTTATGTCCTGATCAAGGACAGGGCGTGGAGCGACAGGTTGTCCAAGTACGCGGCGATGCTGCCGGCGCTGCAGCGTGGCATTCCGGTTCCGGACGCGTATAAGCAGGAATCGCCAGGCTCCGATTCGGACCTGAACGCGTACGATGTGGTATTCGTAGCCGGCGACGCCAACAAGGGCTCGAAGACGATCGCCATCAACTTGCCGAACGATGAGCAGGTCCAGCTCGCAAAGGGCACGCGGCGGCTGCAGCTCAAGAACGCGATGCGAGCCAAGTACGACAAGATCCTGGTTCCGATCGCGGGCGAGCTGATCGTGGCGGATCAACTGGCCAACGTCACATTCGACGCTTTCTTCTCCAACGTGATGTTCCACGAGGTGGCGCACGGGCTCGGGATCAAGAACACGATCAACGGAAGCGGACCGGTGCGCACCGCGCTCAAGGAGCGCTACTCGGCGCTCGAGGAAGGAAAGGCCGACATCCTCGGCCTGTACATGATTCGCGAGCTGCACTCCCAAGGTGAGCTGGGTCAAGCCTCGCTCGATGACAACTACGTCACCTTCCTGGCGAGCCTGTTCCGGTCGATCAGATTCGGAGCCGCGTCCGCGCACGGACGCGCGAACGTGGCGGCGTTCAATTTCCTCGAAGGAATGGGCGCTTTCGCGCGCGGCGCGGACGGGAAGTATCGTGTCGATCGTGCAAAGATGCGGCAGGGAGCCGACTCGCTGTCGCGGCTGATCCTGGTGATGCAGGGCGACGGCGCTTACGACGAGGTCGGTCGATTCAACGAGCGCTTCGGCGTGATCGGCCCGGTGCTGCGCGCAGATCTCGATCGCTTGCAGGCGCGCGCCATCCCCGTGGACATCATCTATGAGCAGGAGCATTGAGCGCGCGGTGACTGATCAAGCCGGTTACCGCGGCTCGCTGGCGATGACGACCGGGCACCTGGACCTCAAGGATTTGCTGGAATCGACAGCTTCCCCTGAGCCCTTCTTGTGAATAAATTCACAATCTCGGCGGCTCACGGGCCGCCTCAATAAATATCACATTTCTACGTACAATCGAGCACGGGCGGAGGCCTTTTCAGCAATGCGGATTTCCAAGATTTTTCTCGGCGCGGCCAGCATGATCGCACTCGCGTGCGGCGGCGCGGACAGCTCCAATACGGCGACTGGCGACACGGCTTTGGTCGGTTCCACGACGCCGGTCGAAACTCCTGCGGTGGCCGGCACGCTGGCGCCGATCACGGGCACCACGCATGAAGTCCGCATGGTGTTCGAGAACAACGAGTACAAGTACGTCCCGGCCGAAATCAAGGTCAAGGCCGGCGACGGCATCCGCTGGATCATGGTCAGCGGCGCGCCGCACAATGTGGCTTTCGACCCGGCCGGAATCCCGGCGAACGTGAAGCCGCAGCTCCTGGCCAACATGCCGAACCAGATCAGCGAGCTTTCGGGCCCGATGATGATCAACGCAAACGAGGCTTATACCGTCTCTTTCGCCAACATCCCGGCAGGCACCTACGATTACTTCTGCACGCCGCACCTCGCGATGAACATGCGGGGCAAGATCACGGTCGAGTAAGCAGTCCGGCAGACGACTTGCTTAGAAGAACGGAAGCGCGACGCTCGCGCTTCCGTTCTTCACGTCAGGTAGCTCACATTTCTAAACGATGAAGCGTTGGGTTGGTGGTGCGCACTGGATGTCTGCGCGCGCGAAGAATGCGTTGCGCAGGCGCGCCCGCATCGCCGCGGTCACCGGCATCGGCTTCCTGGCCGCGCTGGTGACGTTCGTGCTCATCCCCCGGCGAGCGACGACCGTCGCTACGGCGGTCGAAGCGAGGATTCCCGACCGCCCTGACTCGCAGCCCACGCTCAACGCCCGGATCGCGGCGCTGGCCACGATCGCAGCGAGCGACTCCATGCTCGTACTGGCGCGCCGCCAGGCGGCCCAGGCGCTCGCGCGCTCTATCGACACGCTTCCGTTCTATCTGATTCCGAGACGGGATTCTCTAACGAACCGGGTGGCGCTCCTCGGCCGCCTCATTGAACGGGCACAGAGCTCGCCCCTCCCGTCCTCCTACAGAGCGCTCGGTTCCTCATCAGAGCTGCGCTCGGCGCCGATCGTTCAGTCGCTGCTCGATTCGCTCACCTTTCTCGAGCGGGAGCGCGAGACGTTCGGCGCACTTGGCGGCGCCGATCCACTGGCAATAGCGCTGTCCGCCCGATCGAACTCGATCGGCCGCTCGCTTGTGGCGATCGCTGTATCCCAGCGCAACGAGCTGCGCGCCGCGCTGCAGCCGCTGCTTCCCGCTCGCGCCGCGCCGGCTACCGCGATTCCCGCCATCGATACGATGGCAGTTCACCTGCAGCGAAACGAAGCCATCGGCATTCTCAATGCGGCGAACACGTCGCTCACCGAGATCCGCCAGCGGAACCGGGAGATCGACGGCATGTCCGCGCGGGCGCGCCAGATCGCGAACGTAGACGCGCCGCCATGGGTGATGCTGGCGTCGGCCCTTGTAATCGCGCTCGCGCTGGGCTTTGCCGTTTCCCTCCTGATCGAGGTACGCAACCCGCACATTGCCGATGTCCGCGAAGCGGAGCAGACCGCGGGCACGCGCGTGCTCACGGTCGTCGATCCGCGCGAGCAAATCAGCGAGCGAACGCGACGACAGTCCGATGTCGAGGCGCCGCCAGTCATCGACGTCATCTCCGACACTTACCGCACTCTTTACCTGCATCTTTCATCGCTGGACGCTCCGATAAACGCAGTGACGGTCACCGGAGACGACATGGACATTGCGTCCGTTGTCGCTGTGAACGTCGCGGCGATCGCCGCCTACGAAGCGCGTAGCACGCTGGTGATCGACGGCGATCCTGTGACGTGCGGCGTGGCTGGCGCGCTCCGCATCCCCCCCGATCCGGGGCTCAGCGCGGTCCTCGGCGAAAAA
This sequence comes from Gemmatimonadaceae bacterium, assembly GCA_051005405.1. Classification (GTDB taxonomy): domain Bacteria; phylum Gemmatimonadota; class Gemmatimonadetes; order Gemmatimonadales; family Gemmatimonadaceae; genus JACDCY01. Next base: position 7,142 of record JBPCJJ010000010.1, read on the forward strand.
GTCGTCTTGTCGGAGGCCATCGTATTCACGACGATCGGCCGCGACCAGATGCTGGCTGTGCTCCCTGCCGGGAAGCGCGCGGGCCAGCCGTCCCCCGGTAGCGTCACGAGAGTCAAGGCGGATCTTGCTCGCGTGTCGTCGCGGTACGACATGATCGTGCTCGCGGCGCCGCTCGCTCAGACGAAGCAGGATCCAACAACCGTGGTTCTCTCGAACGACGTGATCCTCTGCGCCCGAATGGCGAGAACGCCTCTGCGCGAGCTATCGAGCGCGGTCGAGGCGTTGCGGGGCGCGGGGATGCGGATTCACGGGCTCGTTCTATGGAACACGGAGTCGCCGCATCTCAAATCGCGGGACGAGCTGATCGCCGCGGCCAAAAGACCGCCGCGGGAGCCCGCGCTCGAGGCAGTCGGCTGACCTAGGCGAGCTCCAGCGCGTACTGGCCCGACAGCGAAGCCACGGCCAACGGCCGGCTCCTGCTCCTGACTTCGTCGGGCTTGTTGGGGTGCGCCGCGAGGTGCTCTGCATCCAATCCGATCGATCGAAGATGCGCGGCAAAACCCGGCGCGCCGTGCACAGTGTAAATCTTCGAAGCTCCGCTCTCGACGGCCGTGCGAACGAGATCGTCGAAATCCGCGTGATCGGATATCGGCAGCACGAGATCGCAATGCCTGTACATGTACCGTGCGCGCGGACTGCACCCCCACCCGGTGAGCTGCACCGTGCGCGCGCGGGGAATATCCGCTGCGGGATCCTTCTTCCATCCGGGCGTAGCTACCACGACGCGCCCCGGGAGCAGCTCGGGCGCGAACCGCTTCCACGTGCCCGGCCCCGGGAAGCCGTAACCGAGCTCGACGTGAAGATCGCACAGCGCCGCAGTCGGCTCCTTGACGAGGACGTCGTAGCCCCGACGGGTGAGGTGGTACAGCGCTTCCTGGCCCTTGCCGAGCGAGTAGGCGAGGACGACCGGAGTCCGCCGCATGGCGAGCGACTCGTCGATAAAAGCGAACAGGCGCGCGAGCAGCTCCTCGTCGGACGGAAACCGGTACAGCGGCGATCCGAACGTGCATTCCATGACGAGGACGTCGCAGCGCGGGATCGTGGCCGGCGGCGAGAACGGATTGTGCCGCAACTTGTAATCGCCCGTATAGACCAGCGTCCCGTCCTCCGATCTGATCAGCGCCATGGCCGAGCCCAGCGTGTGACCTGCCGGGAGCAGCTCGATCGTGGCGTCTCCGCACTCGCGCGGCACATGAAAATCCAGCGTGACCGCCTCACGCGCGCGCTTTCGCTGAGCGTGGAGCGCGGCGGTCTCCCGCGTGCAGATTATGCGTGGCGCCGACGAGCAGTGATCGGAGTGCGCATGCGACACGAACACCGAGCCCGGCGCCGAGCGGGCGTCGAGGTGGATGTCGGCGGCCGGGACGTAGAGGCCATGCCGGGAGCGGGATACCAGAGCTGATGCGGACACTGCTCGAAACATAATGCGCGAGGCGATCCGGTTTTTTCCCCGGTACATTGTGTGCAGAGGGCACTGTACATCGCTAGCGCGAATATTCCTCAGTTACGGAGAGAAGTTCATGAGCAAGCTCTTGCGGGGTCTGGCCGCCGGGTACGGCGCCAAGAAGCTGGGCGGCGGGTGCTTCAGCACGGTCCTCATCTTCATCATTCTCTGGTGGCTGCTCGGCAACTTCGGAATCTTCCAGTAAAAGCCGTGGCTGAGCCGACGCTCGACCTCGCGGGCGTCGCCAAGCCGGAGGCGTACGCCGATCTGGCGCGGCAGATCGACATAGTGCTCGAGGGGATCGACGACGATGTCGCCGCCATGGCGACGATCAGCTCGGCGGTGCACAACGCGCTGCACCACCTGTGGACCGGTTTCTATCGCGTGGCGGTTCCGGGGAAGCTCCTGCGCGTGGGGCCGTACCAGGGCACGCTCGGCTGTCTCGAGATCGAGTTCGGCCGCGGCGTGTGCGGCACGGCGGCGGCGACGGGCAAGACGGTGATCGTGGACGATGTCGCCGCGTTTCCGGGACACATCACCTGTGACCCGCGGTCGCGGTCGGAGATCGTGGTGCCCGTGTTCGACCCCCACCACGGGTTGCTCGGCGTCTTCGATGTGG
>JBPCJJ010000011.1:0-6938 GCA_051005405.1 Gemmatimonadaceae bacterium
GCCCTGCGTAAGCTGGCCTTCGATCTCCCCGTGGATGCCACCGATCCAGGCGAGCCGCATCTCGTCACACGTGATGCGGTAGATACTGCCATCATGGAATCGCTCAACGACGCTCTGTTGCGTCACAAGCGCGTCACATTCCGCTACGATGGAATGACGCGGGCCGACAGCTCCACCCGTGAGGTCGAGCCGTACGGCTTGTTCTTCCTCGGCTCGCACTGGTACCTCGTGGCGCGCGACTGCGAGCGGGACGCGCTTCGGAACTTCCGGGTCAGCCGGATGGCGGGCGTACGGGTCAATGCCGCCAGAGCGCAGTCGGAGGACTATGCGTTGCCCGCGGATTTCCGCCTGCGCGAGCATGCGCGGTCCCGCCAGGCATGGGAGCTGGGCGATGGTGACGTCATGACCGTCGACGTGGAGTTCTCGAAGGCGGCGAGCTCCACAGTCGCCGCGGCGCAGCTCGGCTCGCAGACAGACGATGTGACCGGCGCGCGCGAAGGCAGCACCGTTCGCCGCTTCACCGTACGGCGAGCCGACAGTTTCGCCCGCTGGTTGCTGTCGTTCGGCGGCGAGGCGATTCCCATCTCGCCGCCGGAGCTCGTTAACGAATTTTCGTCCCAGGTCGCGCGCACGCGCGCGCTCTACAGCTGACCATGGCCGAGACCGCCGCGGCGCAGCTTCGTCGTTTGCTCGCCGTGATCCCGGCGCTTGCTGACGGGGAAGAACATTCGCTCGCTGATATCGCGGGGCGCGTGAACGTCGCGCCCGGGACGTTGCTCAGGGATCTTCAGTCGCTCGCGGTCCGGTTCGACGAGCCGGGCGGGTTCGTGGAGGGATTACAGCTCTATATAGAGGCGGATCGCGTTTCCGCGGTGACGAATCATTTCCTCCGGCCGATGCGGCTCACGCTGCAGGAGCTTCACGCGCTGGACCTGGGCCTGTCCATGCTTCGCCTCGAGCGGCCGCCGCACGAGCATGGGACGATCGAGCGCGCGAGGGACCGCCTGCGGAAAGCGATGGTCCACATTCCCCCGGGCGATCTGCGCGATGGCGTGCGGGTGGCGGAGCTGCCGGTGCAGGGTCACGAAGACCATCTGTCCGCGCTACGCGAAGCGCTTAGGGCGCGGCACAAGGTCGAGCTGACATATCGCCGCGCTTCCAGCCCGGAGTCGAGCACGCGCACCATCTGCCCGTACGCCTTCGTCGTCGCGAGCGGGACCTGGTACCTGATCGCGTACTGCGAGACTGCCCGGAGCGTGCGCGTGTTCCGGCTCGATCGCATCATGGAAGTTCGTCCGCTCGACAACGCGTACGAGGTGCCCGAGACGTTTACCGTGTCGCAATATCTCTCCGAGGGGCGCGTGTTCCATCACCCCGAGCCGCGGCGGATGCGCGTGCGGTATTCGCCGGCGATCGCGCGCTGGATCGGCGAGCGGGAGCGGGTGGAGCCGGACCCGGATGGATCGGTGACGATAGATCATCCCCTTGCCGATGACGATTGGGGTGCAAGGCATGTGTTGCAGTACGGTCCGGAGGCAGAGGTTCTGGAGCCTACCGAGGTCCGCGACATGGTCCGCGCACGGATCGAGGCTGTCACGGCAGCCCTTCACTGAGAGACGCGCATGCCCGCAAACACCCACCTGCTCGCGCTCTGGAATCCCGCATACGCGACGAGCGCGATGGAGCGACACCTCGAGACACTACTGGACCGGATGCGTCGCTATCGTGCCGACGAGATCTCCGCCGACGACGTGTATGTGTGGTGGGGCAAGGTTCGCTCGCCGCACCGCGAAGGGACGTTGCCGCACCTCGACCGGATCTGCGCGCTCGAAACCGACGTGGATGCCCGCGAGGTACACGTATACCTGACCGATTACCGGTCGCTGTTCGTTGCGCACCTCGGCGAGGTCACCTGCGATGACATACGCGAGCTCGATGACGAGCCGATGCCGGGCTACTACCGGGAATTCGGCGATTGCGACTGCTGGTTCCGGTTATGGGACATTCGCCGGATCGTCGTGGACGACACTACCGAGGTCGTCAACCAGTTGAAGAAGCTGCGCGACCCCTCATATCATGACCGTCCCGTCTCGATCTACGGCGGGATGCGCGACCTGCCGCTCATCGTCACGCGCGAAGACGACGTCGCCTTCTTCGATCCGGACCGGCGCAAGCATCTGACTGAGGGAAAATTCTGGGCTGAGTTCGATGCCGAGCACGCCGGCATCGGCGCCATCGAGCGGGAACTGCGCGATAACATGCTCGGCGACAAGGCATGGAACGGGCTGAATGCGGCCGCGCGCACCTTCGCTGCATCTGCCGAAAAGCTCATGCGTGATCATCGAGTCGATGTCGCATTCGATTTTTCGCCAGTAGTCATCGAGCTGTGCAAGGCCTACGAGGTCCAGACGAACGAGATCCTGCAAGCTCTGGCGCGGCGCATTCCGGAGGCCAGCCGATTGGTGAACTTTGACGGACGCACCAGACCGATCACCGAGTTGGGCCATCTGACGCTCGGCGAGCTGGCCCGGGTTCTTCGGGATCCGGATGTCGCGGATCCCATGCGTCACTGGATGAACCGGGACGACGCGGACTGGTTCCTGGGCAGCCTGCCCTTGATTCTCGCGGAGGTGTCCGATACCCGCAACGCCGCCGCGCACAGCACGCGGGTGGACCGTGAAGTCGCAATGCGGATCCGCGAGCGCGCGCTCGGCGTCGGGTGTGAAGGCCACCTGGCGCGCCTGGGGAAAGTCCGCATTAACTGACGCACGCGGGCTGAGCTGGACTGTCAGACCCCCTCCCGATATTGGATGCACTGACGGCGAATGGATCGCCGCCGGGACTGGGAGGCCCACCGCATGAGCGCCATCAAGCAGTTGCAGGAAAGGGTTCACGTCGCCGATCCGTTCACCCGCCGCAATCTCGCCGTATTTCCGATCCTGGACGAGCAGGCGCCCGCTACCGCGGACTACCTGCCGTTTGGTCAGGCGCAGAAGACAGGGATGATCCGCGTTACCGAAGTGTCCGAAGGGGGAAGCGTCCCGCAGCTCGCCGTCGAAACGCTCGGCGGGAAAGCCGTAATTCTGCTCGACGGCGAAGAGCTGATCGGCGCGCGGCAGAACCGGATCGTCAACCTCACGATCCTCGCAGCCGGCAAAACGACCGTGGTCATCCCGGTGTCGTGCGTCGAGCGCGGCAGGTGGGCGTACCGCTCGCGCGACTTCACGGAATCGCCGCGGACGATGTATCCGCGGGCACGCGCGCAGAAGATGATGGACGTGAGCGCGTCGTTGCGAGATCATGGCGCGCGGCACTCCGATCAGGGCGCGGTGTGGGAGGACGTGAGCCGGCGCGCGAGGGAGCTCGCGTCGCATTCTCCAACGGACGCGATGGGCGACATCTATGATCACCACCGCGGGTCCATCGAGGACTACCTCCACGACATCGTCTGGCTGGACGGCCAGGTGGGCGCCGCATTCGCAATCGACGGATACGTCGTGGGTCTCGACGTGTTCGACAGCCAGAACATCGCCCGTGAATACCTTCCGAAGGTCATTCGGAGCTACGCGCTGGACGCGTTAGCGCATCCCTCGGCGCGGACGGCGAAGGCGGGCTTCCGGCCCGCGTCTGCCGTAGAGGTGCTCGATCTGATCGAGCAGGTGTGCAACGCAGATGCACAGACTTTCCCAGCGGTAGCCCTCGGCACCGATGTCCGGATCGATTCCCGCGACCTTGCCGGCGCGGCTCTCGTGCGGGACGAGTCGGTCGTGCATCTTAGCGCTTTCAGAAAGTCCATCACCAGGCGGGATGACGGCGACGGGAACGGACGCGGTCGCGTGCGCCGACCGTCCGGACCGGTTTCGCGGACAGCGAATCCCCCGCGGCCAGCGCCGGGACAGCTTATGCCCGAAACGCATCCGATCGAGATCATTCGCGACCACCTGCTTCTCCGCCTCGATGGCGGGCTCGCCCTGATCGACACGGGATCGCCGGTTTCCATTGGACGCGGAAGTTCGCTCACGCTGCAGGAGCGGGAGTGGACTCCGTCCATCGCGACCAGGTTCGCGCTGGATGCAGCCAGCGAACACCTCGGCACGCACGTGGAGTGGCTGTTCGGCCACGACATCATCAAAGCGCATCCGTTGCTGCTGGACTGGCGCAGGCAGCGGGCGCGGGTCGGCCGCTTCCGATACAATCGTCGCTCGGCAGTAGTACATCCTGTCGAGTTCGCGATGGGGATCCCGATCATCCAGGCGTCGCATCAGGGAGCGCCGATTCGCGCGGTGCTCGACACCGGCGCGGCGTTGTCCTATGCGCCGGAGTCCGCCATTGCGGGTTGTGCCGCCACCGGCAGGCACCGTGATTTCTTCCCTGGCGTGGGGGATTTCGAAACGCAAACCTGGTCCGTGCCCGTCCGGTTCGGCGAGCGCGAGGTCGCGGTCAGCGTTGGCACACTACCGATGCAGTTGCAGCTGCTCTTCTCGATGCTGCTCGGTCCGGAAGGATGGATCATCGGGAGCGATTTCTTCCGGGACCGCGCCGTGTACGTGGACTACCGCCGCGGCGAAGTAGTGGATGTCACGCCCGCGCCGGCCGGGGAATAGCTCATGGCCGGATACTCAAAGGTGTATTTCGTGGGCGCGACCGGCGGATTCATGGGATCCGACAGACTGGCGCGGCCATTCTTTCAGATCATGGTTGGGGATGGGTCCCGCCAATGGATGGAAGTCGTGTACGACGCCGCATCCCAGGCCAGCGTTGCGGCTGCAGAGGGGCCGCTCGCGGCTCCTCTCCCAAAGCGCATCGGCAAGGTCGTCACCATCATTCCAGCGAAGCCGGACGATCCGGTGGCTCTGCTCGACGCGGTGATAGCGTTCTTTCCCGCATTCTTTCGCGATTGCCCAACTCTGCCAGCGGTCGAAGCACAGCTCGCGGACGTCGAGATGCTGGACTTCCACCTGCGAGAGAATGTGCCGGCGCAATGGGAACAGCTCAGGAAGGAAGCGTTGCCACGATTCCGCGAGCTCGGGCTGTTCCAGGCGGATCTTGAGGAAGTGGATACGAGCGGACTGTGATCGGCGCAATCGCGGGTGACGTGATCGGATCGGTGTTCGAGTGGAACTCCACCAAGAGCACCCGGTTCGAGCTGTTCTCCGATAAATCCGATTTCACGGACGACAGCGTTCTCACGTTTGCGGTCGCGCGCGCCATACTCGACGCGCACCCCCGCCTTCCGACAGCGGCTGAGTATGGCGCGCGGTTGTTGGAGTTCGGGCGCGCGTATCCCGGTCGAGGGTATGGCGGCAGCTTTCATCGGTGGCTGCACGTGGGTGACCTGAAACCATATAACAGCTTCGGGAACGGCTCGGCCATGCGTGTCAGCGCGGTCGGGTTCGCGTTTGATGATGAAGCGACGGTTTTGCAGCAGGCCGCCGAGTCAGCTGCGCCGACGCACGACCATCCTGAGGGAATAAGGGGGGCGCAGGCAACCGCCCTTGCAATCCTGCTGGCCAGGAAGGGAGCAACGAAAAAGGAGATTCGCCGCCGGGTTCAGGAACTCAGCGGCTACGATCTCTCCCGCACGGTCAAGTCGATCCGCCCCACATATTCGTTCGACGTGACGTGCCAGGGGTCGGTGGCCGAGTCCATCATTGCGTTCCTGGATGCTCGCAGCTACGAAGGCTCCGTCCGTAACGCGATCTCGCTTGGCGGCGATGCTGATACGCAGGCGTGCATCGCCGGCGGAGTCGCGGAGGCATTTTACGGCGTGCCGGCGACGATCGATGAAGGGAGTCGGGCGAGATTGCCGAAGGAACTGCTTGCGATTCTCGACGAGTTTCAGGCAGCGTTCAGCGAGAACATCTCAAGCGAGCGGAGACAATCCTGAAATCGCCATTGAAGCTTTTCCTGTGGATAGTCGGGGGAATCGTCATTCTTCCCGTCATGTTGGTAGTCAGCATACTGACAGCTGTACTTGGCGGCTTCAGGGAATCCGGCGGCGGTACTCGTCGGTGAGGTCACGCCGGTTGACCGCTCCCAGCTGCGGTGATGTTTTCGCACGCTTATCGGAGTAGCGCTACTATCCCGATGAATATCCCGACCATCGGAACGACCGTCCCGCTCCAGAAAATGAACATCCACTTGATCAGCTCCGCGCGCTGCTTGGCCAGCTCCGCTTGGAGCTCCGCCCTGAACCGCTCCCAATTCCGATCGTTCAGATCTTTCAGATCAGTCTTGTAATCATTGTCCACGGCATTGAACCAGTCGACCAGCTCGGTCGCGACGTCGTCGCCAAGCTGGTCATAAAAGCGGCGCGAAAGCTTCGCGGTTACCGGCACGTGCGCTCCTGTTCGTGACGGCACCATATAAATGTTAGGCCGAGCGTACAGCGCAAGCAACTCGGCACAACCGTAGCCCGTTGAACGCACTCCGTTCGCTATCCGCGCGTACGAAGCGATGATGTACGGCGTCGAGAAGAACGATCCGGTCGCGAAGGCTCAGTGGCGCGAGCTGCTGCTGCAGTACTGCAAGCTCGACACCCTCAGCATGGTCCTGATTTTCGAGTACTGGAGGCGGTTAGCCTAGGAACCGATACGCCCGGGATCGACGCGTGGTACTCGATTATCCCGGCGCCCGGGTGCTCGATGCCGATGGCGCGAGTGTGACGCCATGATCGGCCGTCGTGGCGCGCTGGATCATTCCATCTCCGGCAGCAGGCGTTTGGCGGATTCAACCACCCGCCTGCCGGCCTCCACCGTGCGACGCCCTGCTTCCTCGTCCGGGATTTCCACGATGCCGGGATATCGCGCTGCCTGCCCATACTGGAAAAGCAGTTTGAACTCTGCCGTGAAATCAGGAAGCTCGAGCCCGAGCTCGCGGATCTGATTCGCGAGAACGTCCAGCTCGTGCGTGCGGATCGGCTTCTGCATGCGGGAGAC
>JBPCJJ010000012.1:0-17898 GCA_051005405.1 Gemmatimonadaceae bacterium
CCCCAGTCGAACTCGTGGTTGCCGAGTGCCGCGCCGGCATAGCCCAGCGCGTTGTACAGCTCGACAACCGGCATGCCGTACGCCGTGTTGGACGCCGGGGTTCCCTGAAACATGTCGCCGCCATCCAGCAGCAGAACCTCGCATCGTGGCGCGCACTCGGCGGCCGCGGCGCGAATGGCCGCGGCCACGTACGCCGCGCCGCCAAGTCGCACACCCGCGCTATCGGCGCGTGGCTCCAGGGCACCGTGGAAGTCGTTCGTACCGATGATGCGCAGGAAGTAACCTGCGTCCGCCGGGGAGGGCCGCGGCTGAATGGGTGCGCAGGCCATCACGACGAGGCCGGCTACCCAGGCAAAAGATTTCATCTCGTCAAAGTAGCCGGATAGCCGCCCGTCAGGGAGATTACAGGCGGCGTCATTTCCCCAACTCTCGGTACGGAACTGTGACACGTAGGGAGGTGCCCGGAGACCGCGCTGTTCGCAACATTTTGCCGGACAGTGACGATCCCCGCGAATTGAGCCCCACCACCCCCGGCACCGACCGCGTCCTCGTGGTCGACGACGAGCCCGACATCGTCGCGCTTTGCGCGTACCATCTGGCGAAAGCAGGCTACAGGGTCGTCACTGCCGCGAGCGGTCCCGACGCGCTGGAGCAGGCACGCGGCCAACGGCCATCGTTAATAGTGCTCGACCTGATGCTCCCTGGGATGTCCGGTTATGACGTCCTTCAGCAGGTCCGCTCCGACGACGCGCTGAAGCAGATCCCGGTTCTCATGCTGACCGCGCGCCGCGAGGAAGCGGACCGAATACAGGGCCTGACGCTCGGCGCGGACGATTATCTCACGAAGCCCTTCAGCCCCCAGGAGCTCGTGCTTCGAGTCGGCGCCATTCTGCGGCGGGTGGGATCGTCGGGCACCTCCGGTCAGGATGTGCTCAAGATCGGACCCATCCGCATCGACCGAGGCGAGCACAAGGTGACCGTCGGGGACCAGGAAATAGAGTTGACGCCGACCGAGTTCAAACTTCTTCTGACGCTCGCGGAAAGACGTGGCCGCGTCCAGTCCCGAAGTCACTTGCTGGAGACCGTGTGGGATGCGGCGCCTGACATTCAGACGCGAACCGTCGACATGCACGTCCAGCGCCTGCGCGGAAAGCTGGGCGTTGCCGGTGAGCTGATCGAGACGGTACGCGGCTTCGGCTACCGCATCAGAACGGGGAACTCCAAAGCTCCGTGAGATTCACCAAACAACTTCTGCTCCACACGCTCGTGGTTGTCGGGGCAGCAGTTGCCGGAATCCTGGTGACCCGCGACGGGACGGGTTGGCGGGATTTACTCCCGGGCGCATTGGCCGCGTTCGCGATTGGCTCGGCGCTCGCCTGGATGTTGGGGCGATCCGTTTCCGCGCCCATCGCGGAGCTCCGTGATGTGAATCGAGCCCTGGCTGCCGGCGATCTCTCAGCCCGCCCATCGCTGGCGTATCGCGGCGAGATGGGCGAGCTCGCGACCGCGGTGCACCGCCTCGCCGAAGAGTTCGGAGCGAGAATTACCGCGCTCGAATCGGAAGATGCATTACTGGTCGCGCTTATCGATTCTCTGAACGAAGGGGTGATCGCGATCAACGCGCGCCAGCAGGTGGTGCGAATCAACGCCTCGGGCCGACAGCTCCTCCGCGTCAGTCACGACACTCCGTTTCCGATCGATCGGCTACCGCGGGACAGGCCGCTTCACGTCGCGATACAGGACACTTTACGCGGAATATCCACCGACCTGTTTGAGCTCGAGATCGGAGGGCGGCTGGTGTCGCTTACTGCACGGCCGCTCGCCGGCGGAGGCGCGGTGGTCGCATTCTTCGATCTCACGCCCGTGCGCCGTCTCGAAACGGTGCGCCGCGATTTCGTCGCGAACGTGTCCCACGAGCTCAAGACTCCGCTCACGATAATCGGAGGGTTCGCCGAGACACTCGCGGCGGATAGTCCGTCGCCAGCCCGCAGGAAAGAATTCGCGGAGATGATCCGGTCAAACGCGCAGCGCATGCAGCGGATAGTGGACGACCTGCTTGACCTCTCCCGCATCGAGTCCGGCGGCTGGGTGCCGAACCCGGTGATTACGGACGTAGCGTTGCTCGCGGCCGAAAGCACCGCACATGTGCAGGCTGTCGCGGACGAGAAGGAGATCGCGTTGGAGGCGAGGGTCGAACCCGACGCGTCCACGCTTTATGCGGACAGGACCGCCGTACGCCAGATTCTCGCGAATCTTCTGGAGAACGCCGTCCGCCACACAGCCAGCGGAACCGTCAGCATTCATGCAAAGCGCGAGAACGGCGGCGTGTGGTTGTCCGTGGATGACACTGGTCCGGGGATCGCCGCAGATCACCTGCCCCGAATCTTCGAGCGTTTCTACAGGGTGGACACGGGCCGCGCGCGTACTAGCGGCGGGACCGGCCTGGGTCTCGCGATCGTGAAACACCTCGCCGAGGCGCATGGTGGCCGCGTGCGCGCCGACAGCGCGGTCGGACGCGGCACCAGCATCGGAGTTTTCTTCCCAGCTCGTCGCGATGAGCCCGAGGTAGCAGACTAAACATCCGGTCGCCGCACGATCGTGTCATCGCCGTGACACGTTCGTTGCACAAGAGTGGGTTGTTCGAAACAGGGGACAGGCAGCTTTCCGGAGCGATCGCGCACCGCGCGCGCGTCCACTTCACCCACCGTCCCCGCCATCTCATGATAAGACTGCCTCGTCTCTGCTGCGCCTCACTTCTTGCGGCGCTTTTGACGATCTCTTCTACCGCTTTGACGGCGCAGGCCCAAGCGGAAAGCACCCGTCCCGGCCGCGTCGTGGGCCGTATCGTCGACGCCGCATCTGGCGAAGGACTGGCGGGCGTCGGGTTACAAGTCGTCGGCACTACTATTGGCGCGCAGTCGGGCCTCGACGGACGGTTCACCATCGGCGGCGTCTCGGCGGGCGCCATATCCATCCAGGCGCGGCGGATCGGCTTCTCCCCGAAGACGGTGACGGGAATCGTCGTTCCCGCCGGCGGAGTAATCGAGCAGGACATATCGCTCGGCGCCGCCGCGGTGACGCTCGACGCTACGATCGTGACTGCGTCCTCGGAGCGCGGCACGGTCAACGAGGCGCTCGACGAGCAGCGGGCATCTGTGAACGTCGTGAACTCCGTCACCCGCGAACAGATTGCGCGCAGCCCGGACAGCGACGCGGCCCAGGCTGTTCAGAGAGTGAGCGGCGTGACGGTCCAGGACGGCAAATATGTCTTTGTTCGCGGACTCGGCGAGCGATACACCACGACGTCGCTCAACGGCGCTCGCATTCCAAGCTCCGAGCCGGAGAGAAAAGTCGTTCCGCTCGACCTCTTCCCGTCGGCGCTGATCCAGTCGGTAACGACGTCGAAGAGCTTTACGCCTGACCAGCCGGCAGACTTCAGCGGTGCGCAGGTCAACATCCAGACCCGGGAGTTCCCGGGCCTCCGCCAGACGCAGTTCAGCACCTCCTTCGGGTACAACGACGCCGCAACGGGAAAGCAGATCGTCTCGCCTGTGGCGCTCGGGCGGGATTGGCTCGGCTTCGCCGGGTCGGAACGCCAACTGCCAGGATCCATCGTTGCGGCCGGGACGTTCGAGCCCGAGCCGTCCCAGCTGCAGGTAAACTCACTGGTCGGCTCCTTCCGGAACGCTTGGACGCCGCGCCTTCAGAGCGGCTCTCCGAACCGGGCGTTGGGGCTGTCGACGGGCGGCAACACGTCGCTCCTCGGCGTTCGCACCGGCTACATCGGATCGCTCAGCTATTCCTACAATCAGGAAGTGCGCGACAACGAAGTGCGTGCGTACGCGGAGCCGACAGACGGAATCACGGAGATCGACCGGTTCGAAGGCAGCACCGGCCGCGCGAGCGTTCTGTGGGGCGGCCTGTTCAACACGAGTCTCATGTTCGGCGCCAACACGCGCCTCAGCTTCAACAATACGTACAACCGTAGTGCCGACAGCGAAGCGCGGCGTGAAGCCGGCTTCAGCAACAATCTCGGCTCCCGGCTCATCATCGACCGGCTCCGGTTCGTCGAGCGGGCAGTGAGGTCCAACCAGATCGTCGCGAACCGGCAGTTCGGCGCGCGCGGAAGACTCAACCTCGCGTTCACGTCCTCAGCCGTGAGCCGCGACGAGCCGGACCGGTCCGAGTTCGTCCGGGCTGATCCGGGTGATGGGCAGACGCCCTTCTGGCTGGAAAGTCCCCAGGCGGCCGTGCGCACCTACGGAAGTCTCACCGAATCGAACTACAACACATCGAGCGATTACTCGCTGCAGTTCGGTGCGCCCGAGCGGCAGCACGAGGTCAAGTTCGGCGGCCTCTACAGGTTCACCGAGCGCGAGTCGGACAATCGCGTCTACAGCATCCAGGGCCGCTCGCTCTCCCTGGATAACCGGAGACTCACCGCCGAAGAGATATTCGACGGGAGATTCTCCGGCGGGTCCGACTCCTACTTCCGCATCGCGCCTCTCTCACAAGGCGGATCATACACGGCCGAAGACCAGCTTGGGTCCGGCTATGGGATGCTCGACTGGGCGCTCACACAGCGAATACACCTGATCACCGGCGCCCGAGTCGAACGCTCCGAAGTCCTGGTCAGAGCGGTTCCGACGGTGGGCGCGGCGGTGCGCGCGAATCCGACGTACACCGACGTTCTGCCGTCGCTGGTCGTGAACTTCCGTGCGACCGATCGTCACGTGCTTCGTTTCTCGGCATCGCAGACGTTGTCGCGCCCGGAGTACCGCGAGCAAGCCGAGGTAGGATACCGCGACGTCATCGGCGGCGAGAACGTCATCGGAAACTCGGCGCTTCGCCGGACCCTGATCCAGAACGCTGACGTTCGCTGGGAGTACTACCCCGCCCCGGGAGAGGTCTTCAGCCTGGGACTCTTCGGCAAGCGGTTCGACGACCCCATCGAGCGGGTATTTCTGGCGACGTCGGGAACGCGGGTCATCACCTTCGTTAACGCGGACGCAGCCACGAACTTCGGAGCGGAGCTCGAGCTGCGCACCGGGCTCGATCGCATCGGAGGGTTCCTCTCCGCCTTCAACGTCTTCTCCAACGTGACTGTGATGCGCAGCAAGGTGAGCTTGAGCGCTACCGAGCGCTCGTCCCAGGAAGAACGCGCGATGGTCGGCCAGGCGCCTTATGTCATGAACGCCGGGATCAGCTACGCGCCGCACGGAAGCTCGGTGAGCGCAACCGTCCTGTTCAACCGAGTGGGCCGGAGAGTTTACAGCGCCAGTGAGCGACCGCTGCCGCCAACGTATGAGGAAGCGAGGAGCGGACTCGACTTCTCCCTGCGCGCTCCGCTGTTCGGGGGCATCGCAGCCAAGCTCGATGCGAAGAACCTGCTCGACTCACCGTATCTGCTCCGCCAGGGCACGGTCACGCGGGAATCGTACAGCTCCGGACGCGTTTACTCGTTCGGTCTTTCCTGGCAGCCGTAGCAGCTTTGGGTCGCGAACCGTGACGTCTTCGTGACCCTTCGCCTACAAGACCAAGACATGCGCCCCGTTTCTTTCCGGGGCGCATTTCTTGTCCCCCACTCTTTTGAAGGAACACCGATGAAGCTTGCCTTTCCGTTCCCAAAGCTTTCCGCGCTATGCATGATCGTGATAGCCGCCTCGTGCAGCGGCAGCGATGATCCCATCGATCCGATAGTGCCCAACTGCCAGACGGCTGCCTGCGCGGCCACGATCACCACCGATATCACGGCGAACCGCACCTTTCACTCCGATACCGTCTATACGCTCTCGGGATTCATCAAGGTCGCCAATGGCGCGACGCTGACGATCCAGGCAGGGACCAAGGTCATCGGCGATTTTGACATCCCGGGTTCGTCCCTTTTTGTGCTTCGTGGTGCGCGGCTCAACGCGCTCGGAACGGCTGACCGGCCGATCGTGCTCACGTCCGAGAGGACGAGCGGGCGGCAGGCTGGTGATTGGGGCGGACTGATCATCGTAGGAAATGGCATCGTCAACCGCGGAGACCCAACGATCATCGAGGGAACGGGTACCTCGACCGCGAACCCGCAGGTCAATTACGCCGGCGGCACCAACAACGCCGATAACAGCGGCACGTTGTCGTACGTACGCGTCGAGTTCGCCGGTTTCGCGACCGCGGCGGATCAGGAGCTCAACAGCTTCACCCTCGCAGCCGTCGGCAGCGGGACGCAGTTGTCCTTCCTGCAGGCGTTGTACGGCCTCGATGACCATTTTGAATGGTTTGGTGGAGCGGTGGATGGCAAGAACTTCGTGTCTTACGAGGCAGGCGACGATCATTTCGATATGTCGGAAGGCTACGTTGGCCGCCTGCAGTTCGTGATCGCGCTCCAGTCCATCGTTCCAAGCGCTCGCCCCGCGGCCGGCAGCTCCTCGACGGATCCGCAAGGCATCGAGAACGACGGCTGCAACGGGGCAAACTGCACGGCTGGTCAGAACTCCCTGCCGCGCACGGACCCCCTGGTCGCCAACTTTACGCTTGTCGGCACAGGAACCGGCGTCGTCGATGCAACGAGCGGCGGCATCGGCATGATGCTGCGACGCGGCACCGCTGGTTCGTACGTCAACGGCATCGTTGCGCGGTGGCCGCGCGCGGCCATCAGCGTTCGGGATCAGAGCACGCTCGATCGCGTCACGGACGGTTCACTCGTGTTGAGAAATCTCTACCTTGTCGAGAATGGCGCGACGTTCCAGGCGGCCTCGGGCTCCACTGTTCAGGGCTCCGTGAACACGACGACGAACAACATCGAAGTCGCCGCAGGAGCGACGACGGCGGCCAGCATCTTTAACGCGCTCCCGGCGAGTCCGAGCAACGCGGCCGCTCTTGACTGGAGCCTCGCGGCTGGCGTCGCTGCGCGAACTGGCGGGACCGGCGCATTCACCGGTGCCCTCTCGACGAAGGCAGGCGCATTCGTGAGCGGTACCTCTTATCGCGGGGCGGCTGACCCGGCCGGTGCCAAATGGTGGGCGGGTTGGACGAACTACGCACGAAACTGATCAAGGTGCTGCGAGGGAATGGAAAGCCGGCGCTCTTGCGCCGGCTTTCCTGTTTTTCCCTGTCGACCGCTGTCTCGCTGACCGCTTGTGACGCCGCGCCGAAAGGGCAAGCCGATCTACAAGCAGACTCGGCGCCGACTGGCTACGTCGATTCGATTATCCCCATGGACGAAGCCGTGCGTCGTTTCCGAGAGGGGCTTCCGGAATCAGCGCGGCTCGAGGGCGGCGCGTCATCCCGCGATTCGCTGGTCAGGGTTTTCATGCGCGCGCTCCACGCGAACGACAGCTCCGCAGTTCGACGGATGCTCGTATCGCAAGCCGAGTATGCGTACCTGTATTTCCCGTCGAGCATCTACATGAACAAGCCGTACGAGCTGGCGCCGGGTCTGGCCTGGTTTCTCAACGTGCAGAACAGCGAGAAAGGAATCACGCGCGTCATGCGACGGCTGGGCGGCCACGACCTCGCTTTCGAGCAATACAGCTGCGCCGAAGAATTGACCGAAGGCGAGAACACCTTCTGGCGCGGATGTACCGTCGCCTACCGCGATCCGCAAACCAGGTCGCCTGTGACGCGCAGAATCTTCGGCACCATCATGGAGCGGGACGGGCATCACAAATTTCTCACCTACGCGAACGACTTCTAGCCCTTTCGAAGTCCGCTTCTGGACAGAGGAGCGAGCGGCCGCTAGAGTCCGCCACCATGTTCCGCAGCCGGTCTCTCGCGTGCGTACTGCAGGCCGCGGCAATTACGGCGCTCAGCGCTTCTCGAAGCGCTGAGGCGCAGGAGCCCGCTGCACCAACGCCGCCCGCGGCTGCCGACACCGTTCGCCCGGCCGCCAGCCGCCCGCTTTCGGTCCATATCTCGGGCGTGATGTTCGCGAACTTTCAGTACCGGCTCGACCAGGGCGTGTCGCGCGCCGCTAACAAGTTCGACGTCGAGCGCGTCTATCTGACCTTTCGCCTCCCCGCCGGAGATCGTGCCAGCGTCCGCGTTACGACCGACCTCTTCCAGCAGCAGAGCACCGGGAGTGACCAGTTCTACCGGGGGTGGGTATTGCGCGCGAAGTACGCGTATCTGCAGTACGAGTATCTCAGGCGGGGCGGATTCACCGCGGTCGCGAGGCTCGGCCTAATCCACAACGTGTTCATCGAGCAAGACGAGGCGTTCTGGCCGCGTTGGATAGGCACCGTGGCAACAGATCGCCACGGCTATTTTTCGTCGGCAGACGCGGGACTGGTGACGCTCGTCACCTTCCCGGGCAAGCGCGGCGAGCTGTACGCAACCATCGTCAATGGTCCCGGCTTCACGTCGCGAGAGACCGACCGGTTCAAGGATTACGCTGCGCGCCTGACTCTCACGCCCTTGGCCGCGGCGTCCAACGGCTTCTGGCGAGCGCTCGCGATTACAGGATGGGTTTATCAGGGCGCGCGCGGGAGTCAGTTTGCCGCCGGCGGGGCCGGCCAGGTCGGGCCAGTTGGTGCGTCGCTTGAACGCGACCGATGGGGTGTCTTGGTCGGCGTGAAGGATCCTCGACTCACCGTCGCGGTGCAGTACGCCGGCCGCCATGACGAGGGCGAGGCCGGCTCCAACACGTCGGTGCTTCCGCGCGCGGTGATAGACAGCAGCGGCAGCCTCGTCTCGGCGTACGCAATGGCGCGAGTGCTTCGCGGAAGCGGGAAAATTCCTCGGCCGCTACATGTACTCGGCCGGGTGGACCGGGTCACGACTCATAGCTTGAGGAACGACCGGCACCATCTGGTCGTTGCCGGTTTCCTCTGGGATTTTTCGCGGTCCGCCTCGCTCTCCCTCGACTATCAGGAGCTGCTCCGCGAGACCGGGGGGTCCATCGTCCCGAATAAGTCGCTTTTCGCGCATTTGGTGGCGAGGTTCTGAGAGGGCACAAACGTTTCGTGACAATCTCGTTACCGATCGCGCCCCCGTCGCTGTTTGGGACGCCTATCTTACCGGGCTGACGCGTCCACTCAACCGCGGTTCGACCCGTCCCCGTCACCCATCCTCAGGAGATCGCGAATGTCGCGTCGCTACCTCGCCGCGCTGGCTTTGGCCGCACTGGCTTGCACATCCTCCGACACGGATGGCGACTCGCAAGGCGCCGGGTCCCGCTCCGGCTCGGTCGATCTTACGGGTGCGGGCGCGACCTTTCCGTATCCGCTCTACTCGAAGTGGTTCTCCGACTACGCCAACAGCTCCGGCGTCAGGATCAACTATCAATCGATAGGCTCGGGCGGTGGAATCCGTCAGCTGTCGGAAGGGACCGTGGATTTTGGCGCCACCGACGGCCCGATGACCGACGAGGAGTTGAGCAAGGCAAAGGGCGGCGCGATCATGCACTTCCCTACCGTGCTCGGCGCCGTCGCGATCGCCTACAACCTGCCCAATTTCTCAGGTGAGCTGCGGCTTTCCGGCCCGGTCATCGCGCAGATCTTCATGGGCACGGTCAAGAAGTGGAATGACCCGCAGATCGCGGCGCTGAACCCAGGGGCCGCGCTTCCGGGCAGCGACATCCTGGTGGTTCACAGATCGGACGGAAGCGGAACCACCTACGTGTTCAGCGACTACCTCGCAGCGGTCAGCCCGGCCTGGGCCAGCGGCCCCGGACGCGGAAAAGACATCGCGTGGCCCACAGGGCTCGGGGGCAAGGGAAACGAGGGAGTGGCGGGGCAGGTCAAGCAGATCCCCGGCGCGATCGGCTACGTCGAGCTTGCGTACGCTACGCAGAACAACCTCGCGGTGGCGTCGATTCAGAACTCCTCGGGAGCGTTTGTCGCCCCGAGCATCGAAGCCGTGACCGCTGCGGCCGCCGGTGTGACGGCCGAGCTTCCGCCCAACACCGATTATCGCATTTCGATCGTGAACAGCCCGGGCGCAGGGTCGTACCCGATCTCCTCGTTTACCTGGCTGCTGCTGTACCAGCAGCAGGCAGATTCGGTAAAAGCCGGCAAGCTCGTGGCCTTTCTGCGCTGGGCGCTGACTGAAGGTGAAAAGCAGGCCGCCGCGTTGGACTACGCGCCGCTGCCGGCAGCGATGGCTGACCGGCTGTTGCTGCGCCTCGATTCGATTCGAATAGCGCCAGCAGGTGGCTGACGCGAGCGCGCCCGCGGGCGCGAGCGGAGGATTAGGCAGCAGGCGGCGCGCGTCGATCCTTGCCGGGGTCGCTCGCGGCGACCGCATATACCAGGTCGCCATCACCGGGTTCGCGCTGATCATACCGGCGCTGCTCGTGCTCATCGCGATCGCCATCGGAATCGCGGCGTGGCCGGCGTTCGCGGCGGCCGGACTCTCGTTCATCACGAGCAGCGAGTGGAACGTGCAGGCGGGAAAATTCGGCGCGGCCCCGGCGATCTACGGGACGATCGTTTCGTCGCTGATCGCGCTGGTGCTCGCGACCCCGCTCGCCGTCGGGGTCGCGATCTTTCTTTCGGAGATCGCTCCGAAGTGGCTGCGCCAGCCCGTTGCGTTTCTTGTCGATCTGCTGGCAGCCATACCGAGCGTCGTGTACGGGCTCTGGGGCATTTTTTTCCTGGTTCCGATGCTGCGCGACCACGTAGTTCCATTTTTTCGCGATACGCTGCACCTCGGGAATACGCCGCTGTTCAGCGGACCCGCATACGGGCCGAGCATGCTGGCCGCGGGAGTGATTCTCGCGATCATGGCGCTGCCATACATCTCAGCGGTCACCCGTGAAGTGCTGCTGGCCGTTCCGAGGTCGCAGCGTGACGCGGCCCTGGCGCTCGGAGCCACCAAGTGGGAGATGATCTGGCACGCAGTGATCCCCTATGCGCGCTCTGGCATTATCGGCGGGGTAATACTCGGCCTCGGGCGCGCGCTTGGCGAGACGATGGCAGTGACGATGGTGATCGGAAACCGGCCGGAGATCTCGGCGTCGCTGCTCGCGCCCGGCTACACCATGGCGTCGCTGATCGCGAACGAATTCACTGAAGCCACCAGCGATCTCCACCTCTCGGCGCTGATGGCCGTCGGCGCGGTGCTGTTCGCCATTACGCTGGTCGTCAACGGCATCGCGCGCTGGCTCGTGTGGCGCGTCGCGAGCGAGCCGCGCGCATGAGCGCGCTTCGCCGCCGGAAGGCGGGCAACATCGTGATGCTCGCGCTGACGTACGTCGCGGCGGTTCTCGCGACGCTCCCGTTGCTATTCATTCTGTTTCATCTGCTGCAACAGGGCGCGAGCACGCTGACGCCGGACTTCTTCACTAACATGCCGCGCCCGGTGGGCGAGGCGGGCGGCGGAATGTCCAACGCGATTGTCGGGACGCTGATACTCCTCGGCATCGCCTGCATCATCGGGCTCCCGGTTGGTGTCGGTGCCGGCCTGTATCTCGCCGAGAAGCGCGTGGGCGCGCTCGCGATGACTGTGCGCTTCCTGTCGGATGTGCTCAACGGGCTCCCGTCGATCGTGCTGGGAATTTTCGCGTGGCAGTTCCTCGTGCGGCCGTTCGGAAGATTCTCCGCTCTTGCCGGCGGCATCGCGCTCGGCGCCATGATGATACCCCTCGTCACGCGCACGACCGAAGAGATGATCCGGCTCGTCCCCAACTCGCTGCGCGAAGCAGCCCTCGCCCTGGGATACCCCCGCTGGCGAACATCGCTCAGCGTAATTCTGCGCACCGCCATGCCGGGGATCGTGACAGGCGCGCTGGTGGCGATCGCCAGAATCGCGGGCGAGACCGCTCCCCTGCTCTTCACGGCCTTCGGGAACGCGTTCTGGTCCACAGCGC
This sequence comes from Gemmatimonadaceae bacterium, assembly GCA_051005405.1. Lineage (GTDB taxonomy): Bacteria > Gemmatimonadota > Gemmatimonadetes > Gemmatimonadales > Gemmatimonadaceae > JACDCY01. Next base: position 11,795 of record JBPCJJ010000012.1, read on the forward strand.
TCGACGAGCCCATCGCGGCGCTTCCGCTGCAGATATTCGCGTACGCCATCAGCCCCTATGATGAGTGGCACGCGCAGGCTTGGGCAGGTGCGCTCGTGCTGATCGTCATCGTTCTCATCATCAGCCTCGCGGCGCGTCACGCGACCCGCGCAAGATTTGGCTCAGCTGCAGATTGATCCGTCGGTGATCCAGGAGCGCGACGAGCTCGCGGCTGGAAAGCCGTGTCTAGTGACGCATGAGCTGAGTGCGTTCTTCGGGCAGTCACGCGTAGTTTCGAACGTGACGATCGATTTCCGCGATCGGGAGGTCACCGCGATCATCGGGCCGTCGGGGTGCGGCAAATCCACGATGCTGCGCTGCCTCAACCGCATGCACGAGACTGTGCCTGGCGCGAGCGCCACGGGAACGGTGACGCTGGACGGCACCGACATCTACGCGCCCGGCGCTGATCCGATCGCGGTCCGCCGCCATGTAGGAATGGTTTTTCAGCGCCCGACCCCCTTTCCTACCATGTCCATCCGCGACAATGTCGCAGCAGGCCTCAAGATCCTCGGGCGAGGCGCGCCGCGCGGCAGCGACGTCGAGGACATCGTCGAGGGGGCGCTGCGTCATGCGGGACTCTGGGACGAGGTTAAGGACAGGTTGGGGGAAAGCGCCGTCGCGCTGTCGGGCGGGCAGCAACAGAGGCTGTGCATCGCGCGGGCGCTCGCGATCCGCCCGCGCGTCATCCTGCTCGACGAGCCGACCGCGTCGCTCGACCCGCTGAGCACGCAAAAGGTCGAGGAGCTCGTGTATCAGCTCAAGCAGGACATCGCCGTGGTGATCGTCACGCACAACATGCAGCAGGCCGCCCGGGTGTCAGACCGCACTGCCTTTTTGCTCATGGGCGATCTCATCGAAACTGCACCAACCAATACGCTCTTTACCGCGCCGACCGACCCTCGCACCGAAGCCTACATCACGGGTCGGTTCGGGTGAGCGGGCCCCAACAGCCCGTTCTTGGAGAGGCAGTCGTGGAGGCCCGCGATTTCTCGTTCTGGTACGGGAAGACGCAGGCACTTCACGACATCAACATCGCGATGCCGCCGCGCTCGATCACCGCCCTGATCGGACCGTCGGGATGTGGCAAGTCCACCTTCCTTCGCTCCATCAACCGGATGAACGATACGATTCCCGGCGCGCATCACTCGGGAAGCATTCTCCTCAAGGGAAAAGACGCGTACGCGTCCGACATGGACGTGGTGAACCTGCGTCACCGCGTGGGAATGGTCTTCCAGCGCTGGAACCCATTCCCGAAATCGATTTATGACAACGTCGCGTATGGGCCCCGAATAAACCGGGGGCTGCGCGGGCGTGATCTGGACGAGGTCGTGGAAGGGTCGCTTCGCCGTGCCGCGCTATGGGACGAGGCGAAGGACCGCCTCCAGCATAGCGCATTGAGCTTGTCCGGAGGCCAGCAGCAACGGCTATGCATAGCCCGCGCGCTGGCGAACCAGCCCGAGGTGCTGCTGCTGGACGAACCGGCCAGCGCCCTCGACCCGGGCGCGACCCAGAAAATCGAGCAGCTCCTGTTCGAGCTCAAATCAGAACTGGCAATTGTGATAGTGACGCATAACCTTCAACAGGCGGGACGAGTGTCCGATTTCACCGCATTCTTCTACCTGGGCCGCCTCATCGAGCGCAATTCAACGTCCAAGCTCTTCACCAATCCGCGCGAGCAGCAGACAGAGGCGTACATCACGGGGAGGTTCGGATGACGGCAGCCGTCGAGCCGAGCGGAGGGTTCCGCCACTTTCACGACCAGCTGGCCGAGCTCAAGCAGCGCCTGCTGGACATGTCCGAGAAGGCCGAGCATCTCGTCGAGCTCGCCGTGAGCGGGCTGTTGACGCGCGACCGCGGCAAGGCGGAGCTGGTCGTCGGCGGCGACAAAGACCTCAACGCCCTGGAAATCGAGATCGAGCAGCGCGCGATTGCCCTGCTCGCGCTGCAGCAGCCCATGGCGAGAGACCTGCGCTTCATTATCGGCACGATCAAAATCTCGAACGATCTCGAGCGTGTCGGAGACCACGCGGTGAACATCGCCGAATCGTCGCTCAGGCTGATCGAATCGAATGCCACAGTCATTCCCGGCCCAGAGCTCGAGGACATGGCGCGCCGTGCCCGCGCCATGCTCAGCGACGCTCTCGATGCTTTCATCAAGGCCGACGGTGTGCTCGGCCGTGAAGTATGCCGCGCGGACGACGCGGTGGACGCACTGCACAATTCGGTCTTCCGCATCCTGCTGACGCATATGATGGGCGACGCTCGAACGATTACGCCGTCGCTCGAGCTTCTGCTCGTGAGCCGCAACCTCGAGCGCGTGGCCGACCTCGCGACCAACATCGGTGAGGACGCCGTGTATCTCGCCGAAGGGAAGCAGATCAAGCACCACTTCGAGGATTGACGTTCCCGACGAGGCGTTTGGCCTCGAACGTGCGCGCGCGAGCCGGCAGATGACCCCGCCGCAACGAAGCATCTCGCGAACGAAGCCTACCGTCGCGGGGAAGCCCGAGGGCGCTACACGGATCGCCGCCATCGACATCGGCTCCAATTCCATCCGGCAGATCGTGGCTGATGTCGGGTCCGACGGGACCATCCGCGTGGTGGACGAGATGAAAGCCGCGCCGAGGCTTGGCGCGGGAACCGGGGAGACCCGTCGCATCGACGAGAGCAGTATGCGAAATGGTCTCGAAGTAGTAGGGCGCATGGTCACGCTCGCCAAGCAGCTCGGCGCCGAGCGCATCGAGGCCGTCGCGACTAGCGCGGTCCGCGACACGACGAACGGCCAGCTCTTCCTCGATCTCGTCCGCGAGGAGAGCGGGCTCAACATCCGGCTGCTCGATGGCGAGGACGAGGCGCGGCTCAGCTTCCGGAGTGCGCTGGCCCACTTCGATATTGGCAAGGGCCGCGCGGTCGTGCTCGACATCGGCGGCGGATCCCTCGAGCTCGCGCTCAGTGCCGACGGACTGCTCGACCGGCTTATATCACTCCCGCTTGGCGCGCTCCGACTGACGGAGGAGTTTCTGCCGGGCACGATCAAGCGGGATCGCGTCAAAAAGCTGCGCCGCAAGGTTCGCCGTGCACTGGGGCGCAAGCTGCCAGTGAGAAATTGGCGCGGCGCGATGGTCATCGGCTCCGGTGGGACGTGCACCAACATCGGGGAGATGCACCTCGCCCGCCGCGGGCTGCACATGGCCCAAACCGTTCAGGGCACGAAGGTCCCGTGCGCCGAGATCGAGCGCATTCTGGACATGCTCGTGGAGCTTCCCGCCGAGGAGCGCGCAAGGGTTCCTGGTCTCAGTCCCGCCCGCGTGGACATCATCATCGCCGGAATCTGTGTCGTCGCGGAGGTGCTCGAGCGCCTCGGCTCGCAGGAGTTGACGGTCTCCAGCTACGGAATTCGTGAAGGACTGCTGTTGGAGACCGCCCGCGTTCGGCCCACAATCGCCGACCCCGGCGAAACGCGAAAACGGTCAGTGTTGCAGCTGGCGGAGCGATCGCATTACGAGGAGCTGCACTCGAAGCATGTGCGCAAACTGTCGCTACAGATCTTCGACCAGATCGGAGAGCGGCTGGGCTGCGAGCCGGGCGAGAGGGACCTGTTGTCCGACGCCGCGCTCCTGCACGATATCGGTTATCACATCAACTACGACAACCACCACAAGCACTCATATCACCTGATCAGCCACGCCGAGCTTCTGGGAATGTCGCCGGTGGAACAGGTAATCGTCGCGAACGTGGCCAGATATCACCGCGGTCCGCGGCCGAAAATGAAGCACCGCAATTATTCGGGACTCGACAAGCTGTCGCGCCAGATTGTGAATCGCCTCTCGGCAATCCTTCGCGTGGCCGATGGCCTGGATCGCGGTCATTCTGCCGCGGTAGACCGGGTCGAGGTGAAATGGACGGACTCCGCGGTGATCCTCAAGGCAAAGCCGTCGGACAAAGCTCGCGATGTTCAACTCGAGCTGTGGGGCGCGGACAGAAAGTCGCGGCTCCTGGAAAAGCTCGCCGGGCTGCCGGTCGAAGTCGTCGGACCAGCCGGGATCGCGGCGAGCTCGAACTCCAGGACTGAAGGAGAGTAGACCGGCCTTTGGCCCGGGCCGTTAGATGGCGCTTTCCGATACAGCCTGCGGAGAAGGCGCGCGAGGCGCCGGCGCCTCCGGATGGTCGACCAGTCCCCACGAGTCACGCAACAGGATGCGATGCGTCGCCCGTTCAGGCTCCGCACCCGGCAGCCGCTGCGTGTACGTGCCGTCGGCGTGCAGATCCCACGCCTGCCGGTTGTCCTCAAGGCAGGTGTCCAGCAATGCTTTCACCCGCGCGTGCAAAGTCGGATCATCGATGGGAACGACACATTCCACCCGGCGATCGAGGTTGCGCGGCATCCAATCGGGCGAGCCGAAATAGTATTCTGGCTCCCCGCCATTCTCCCAGTACCACAGGCGCGAATGCTCCAGGAAACGTCCGACGATGCTGATCACGCGGATGCGATCACTCACGCCGTCGAGCCCGGGACGGAGGCAGCAGATCCCTCGCACGATCAGGTCTATCTCGACGCCCGCGGCTGACGCGCCGTACAGCGCGGTGATCATTTCTTCGTCCACCAGCGCGTTCATCTTCGCGATGATGCGGGCGGGCTTCCCGGCTTGCGCAAATTCCACCTCGCGCTGAATCATCTCGAGGAACCGCGCCCGCATGTTCGCGGGAGCAATCAGCAGCTTGCGGTAGATGCTCTGACGCGAGAAACCGGTCAGCGCGTTGAACAGGTCGCTGACGTCCGCGCCGATCGACGGGCTGCAGGTGAACAATCCCACGTCGGTATAAATGCGCGCGGTCTTCGAGTTGTAGTTGCCGCTGCCGATGTGCGCGTACCGGCGGATCGCGTCGCCTTCCTTGCGAACTACGAGCGCCGTCTTGCAGTGCGTCTTGAGGCCGGGCAGGCCGTACGCGACGTGCACGCCGAAGCTTTCCAGCGTTCTCGCCCACGTAATGTTGTTGGCTTCGTCGAAACGAGCCTGGAGCTCAATCAGTACCGCGACCTGTTTCCCTCGTTGCGCCGCTTCCGTCAGCGCGCGCACGATCGCCGTGTCACCCGAAGTCCGGTACAGCGTCATCTTGATCGCGAGCACGTGCTCGTCCAGCGCCGCCGCCTGGAGAAAGTTCTCGACGCTCGCAGTGAAGGAGTCGAACGGGTGATGCACCAGGATGTCGCGCTCGCGAATCGCGGCAAAGACCGAGCGCGTGGTGTCGCGCAGCTCGGCGGGGATGACGGGCGTGTACGGCGGATCGCGCAGCTCCGGCACGTCCAGCATCGCGATCGACATCAGGTCCCCAAGCTCCAGCAAGGGCCCGGCTTCCACGAGATCCTCCTCGTGCAGCAGCGCCTTCTCCGAATCAAGATCGTCCTGATCGGCCAGCTCCTCGCGCAGCAACGCGCGCAGTGCCGGCGGCGTTCCGTCCTGCAGCTCGACCCGAACGACTTCCGCGAACCGCCGTTGGAAGACTTGCTCCTCGATCATCGCAAGCAGGTCCGAGGTGTCGTCCGACGCGGCGAGCTCCAGATCGGAGTAACGCGTAACCCTGAATGCGTGCCAGCCGCGGATCTCCATCCCCGGGAACAGCGCGCCGAGGTTGGCGCCGATTACCTGCTCGAGCGGGACGAACCGGTGCGGCCGGCCGAACGGAATCCAGCGCGGCAGGCTCTTCGGAACCTTCACGCGCGCGAAATGCTCAGTCCCGTGCTGCGGATCGAACACCTGCACCGCCAGCGAGAGCGAGAGGTTCGAGATGTACGGGAACGGATGCCCCGGATCGAACGCAAGCGGCGTCAGCACCGGGAACACCTGCGACTCGAAGAAGTCGTCGACCGTCTGCCACTCAGCGGGCGTAAGGTCGCCCATCGTGACGAGCTCGATGCCGTGCTCGGCCAGCGCGGGGAGGAGCATGTCGTGGAGGCAGGTGCGCCGCAGAGCCATCATCTCCGCGATCTTCCGGTTGATCGCGTCGAGCTGGCCGCGCGTCGAGACTCCATCGGCGCTCGGCTGCTCCACGCCCGCGGCGAG
>JBPCJJ010000013.1:0-6390 GCA_051005405.1 Gemmatimonadaceae bacterium
AACGTCACGCAGGAGCGGGTCAACGGCGAGGTCACCCTCCGCCTGTTCAAGGGAGCGATAGCCGTGTCCGGACGGTCGAGCGAGTTCGCGCTGTACGACGAGAATTTCGTGACCTTCGGAGCCGACGACGTGTACAACCAGGCCGACGCAGCCGGATTCATCCGGCTGTACGGACTCTCTACCAAGGTGCAGGCGCTTCGCGATCAGGCGCGCGACGCGGCCGCCTCCCCGGGCAAGCGGGCGATAGCGTGAAGCGGTCGCCGCCACCCGGGGACGCTGCCCCGGGCGACGGCGGCGGCGAAAGCCACAAGCTGTGGGGCGGCCGCTTCAAGGCGTCCTCCGCTGCGGCGCTCATCGCAGTCAACCGTTCTATAGAAGTAGACTTTCGCCTCTGGCCGTTCGACATCCGTGCTTCGCAGGCTTGGGCCGCCGCGCTGCAAAGCGCCGGGGTGCTGACGGCAGAAGAAAGCCGCGCGATTCATACCGGCCTGGGCAAAGTCGCGGAGCGGATCCAGGGCGGCGAGCTGCCGATAGAGTCGGACGAAGACGTGCACACGATGATCGACCGACTGCTGCATGACGAGATCGGGGACCCGGCTTCCAAGCTCCACACTGGACGCAGCCGCAACGATCAGGTAGCAACCGCGAGCCGCATGTGGACGATGGCGGCCGCCGCGGCGATCGATTTGGAGGTTCGCGAGCTGCAATCGGTGATGCTCGAGCACGCGAAGGGCCTGACCGACGCGGTGATGCCGGCATACACGCACCTTCAGCGCGCGCAACCCGTGTCCGCCGCGCACTGGATGCTGTCGCACTTCTGGCCTTTGCAGCGTGACCGCGAGCGCCTCGCTGCAGCCATGCGCGCCGCGTCCTCACTCCCGCTGGGCTCCGGCGCCATCGCCGGCTCCGCGTACCGCGTGCCCCGCGATCAGCTCGGCGAGAGCTTGGCGTTCGCGAAGATCTCGGAGAACAGCATCGACGCCGTCGGCGACCGGGATTTCGTGGCGGATCTGCTGTACGCCATCTCGATGGTGGGCGCACACGTATCACGTCTCGCCGAAGACATGATTCTGTTCGGATCATCCGAGTTCGGCTTCGTGAAATTCGGCGACGCGTTCAGCACCGGCTCGAGCATGATGCCGCAGAAGAGAAACCCCGACGCATTGGAAATTGCCCGCGGGTTTGCCGCGCGTTCACTCGGCGGACTGACCTCGCTGCTTGCGACGCTCAAGGGACTGCCGAGCGGTTACAACAAGGACCTGCAGGACGACAAGCGCATTTTGTTCGAGGCCGTGGACAGCGCCATGCTGGTGCTGCCGGCCGTCGCCGGCGCTCTCGCCGAGTGCACTTTCAAGATCGAGGTGATGGAGCGCGCGGTTTCCAGCGGAATGATGGCGACGGACCTAGCCGATTATCTCGTCGGTAAAGGCGTGAGCTTCCGCGAAGCGCACGCCGCGGTGGGCAGTCTGGTCCGCGCGGCGGAAGAGGCTTCATGCGAGCTGGGAGAGCTGCCGGCGGAGCGGTTCGCCAAGGCGCATTTGATGTTCGGCGCCGATGCAAGGGAGTGGCTGGACGCGAGGGCATCCATGGCCCGGCGGGAAGTTGCGGGCGGCACCGGACCGAATGCGGTTAGCGCGCAGATCGAGGCTGCGCTGGCACTCATTACCCGCACTCCAAACTCCTGACCGGAGCTTGCATCCCGGCTGGAATATTCCCGGCACCAGCGATGCAAGAAGCCCCCGCGATATCCGCGAGGGCTTCTTTTTTTCAGATCTGGAGCTTGTTAGAATTCGATTCCGAACGTGATCGGAATGAACTGAATCTGGTCGTCGCCGCTGATCGAGTGCAGTCTGGCTTCGACGAACGTCCCCAGTCCCGACAGTTGGAACTTGGCACCGAGACCTGCGTTGATGCCGAAATCCGTGCGCGACTCGCCGCCGTCAGCTTTCACGTTGTACGAGCCGACGCCACCGATCACGTACGGGCGCAGTCCCAACCCGCCGAACGCGTAGGTGATGTTGGCATTGCCGCCCGCGATTCGGAGATCCGGATTCGTGAAGACACCCTCGTCCTGGCCCGCGAACTTGTTGTAGAAGCCTTCGAGCCGGAAACCGACCGGCGACGCCGGCATGTTGATGCCCAGGTGGGCGGCCGCATTGTAGCCGACCTTGTGGCTATCGCTCAGATCGGAGAGCGGGATTGCGGCGCCGCCTGACAAGCCGACGGTGAAGGGACGCTGAGCTTCCGCCGAGGAGGCCCCGATGACCAGCGCTGCACCGACTATAAAAGCAGACAAAATTCTACGCATTTTGGAATTCCTCTTTTCTCTGGTTCAGTCACGCATACGTGCCGATTTTTACTTAGCGCGACGTGTAGCAGTGGTACCCCGGATGCTGCCAAGGTTGCATACTCCTCCTCTTGCCTAATATTCCTACTATTATAGGTTTATTATCAAATGAGAGGCTATTCCGTTGGAACTGCGGCACTTGCGCTAACCCTGGACCCGAAGTGGCTGGACAATTTGTTATCCCAGAATCGGGTTGAAGGAGTGACCCAGACCAGGCAGGGAATCCAGCGGAAGATTGCGCCATCCGCCCTGTACCTGATCGCCACGGTGCGCGGGCTCAACCGCGACCTTCAGATTCCCGTTGGGACGGCACTCCGGATAGCGCACGAACTCTGGCGAAGGCCCCAAAGTTCCGATCTCGGGGACGCGGCCATCCTTCAGGTCGAAGGAATTACCGTCCAGGTAGCCCGCGCCGATGTCCGGGCACGAGTCGACGCGGCGCTGGCCGAAGCGGTGGAGATGGCGCCGCGGCCCAGGCGGGGAAGGCCTCGGCGATAAAAAAGCGCCCCCCGCGAGGAGGGCGCCTTTCATTACTTGGGCTTGGTCAGCTCGCGCCGTTCGCCCGGGCCACGTTCTCTGCCGCGGGGCCTTTCTGGCCCTGCACAACGTCGAACTCGACAGCGTCGCCTTCCGCCAGCGACTTGAAGCCACTGCCACTGATCGCGCTGTAATGGACGAAGCAATCCTTCGATCCATCATCGGGGGTAATGAAGCCAAACCCTTTCGCGTCATTGAACCACTTCACCTTTCCGGTCGTGCGCATTCCTACTCCTGCATTGGTAACGTGACGCCGTGGAGCGAGCTGAGCTACTCCTGCCATCGGCTTGTGGCGGGACCGAAAAGACCCCCCGCCCTGGATCCGTGCTTCGAGCTCCGTACTGCGGACCCGCCGCACAGCGCAAAAAGTAAGCAGCCCGTCTGGCTTCGACAATACCGGCGCCACCCGGCGCAATCGTTCCAGCTCTGACCAGCCCGGGGTCAGGGCTCCTCGACCCGCACCCCGGACACGAAATGATCGGTTTGTCCGAAGCACGAGGTCGGCACGTTCCGGTGCTCCTCATACGCCAGCGCGACTCGCTTCCCAATGCTCTGCTGAACGTCCGCAGCAACGGCGTTGTCGCGCACACTGAACCGAAACATCTCCGGAGCGACGCCCGGAACGTTGGTCATCGCCAGCTCGCCTTCCCACGTCGCGCACACCAGCCCCTTCTTGGCAAAGTTCTGTACGTAACCGTACCGCTCTCCACGCTCGTACACGACGTTGAGCGTGACCGCAGCCCATATGGCGAATACGAGCAGCGGCGCGATGATTAGAGCCGCGAGCGCACGCGTGGACCACCGTTTGTGCCAGCGCGATTCGACCACTATCGGCTTCGCGACCACCGGAGGGACCGTAGGTTCATCCGCTCGGGATTTGTCCCCCGTCGTTATCGGCGGTGCAGCCGGCGTAGCCGGTGCAGCCGGTGCGACGGGAGGTGGCGGAGCGTCGGCGGGATCCGGAATGCCGGCGTCCTCGGGATCACTGGGATGTCTGGGCTCGGTCATGACCAGTTCTCGGTTGGAATGCGATGCTAAGCGTTTTCAACGACTCTGACCCTCGACTGCATCCGCCAGGCCAGCGATTTAGCTTTCGCTACTAACATATGTCGCTTCGCACCGTGAATCCGAGCGTGATCCTCCCCCGGCGCACGACCGCCACGGTCCTGGTTGGTGGAGTCGCGGTAGGGTCTGGCCATCCGGTAGTGGTCCAGTCCATGACTAACACGGACACCGCCGACGCCGTCGGCACCGCTCAGCAGGTGGCCGCGCTGGCCGCGGCAGGCTCCCAGCTCGTCCGCATAACCGTCAATAACGAGGACGCCGCGGCGGCCGTGCCTGGTATAGCGGCACGACTCGCCGACCTCGGCTGCGCCGTGCCCTTGGTCGGCGACTTTCATTACAACGGCCATCTCCTCCTGGCGCGCTTCCCGGAGTGCGCCGCGATTCTCGCGAAGTATCGCATCAACCCGGGCAACGTCGGGACCAAGCGGCGCGACGAGAACTTTCAGACCATCGTCCGGATCGCCGCGGATAACGGCAAGCCGGTGCGGATCGGCGTGAACTGGGGCTCGCTCGATCAGGACCTGCTCACGCAGATGATGGACGCCAACGCGGTTGCCGCCGATCCCGCCGACGCCCGCGACGTTTACATCGAGGCGATGCTAGCGAGCGCGCTGCGGTCCGCCGAGCTCGCGGAGGCCACCGGGCTGCCGCACGATCACATCATCATCTCCGCGAAAGTCTCGGCGGTGCAGGATCTCGTGGACGTGTACCGCAGGCTCGCCGCGCGCTGTGATTTTCCATTGCACCTGGGCCTCACCGAGGCGGGCTTGGGCAGCAAGGGAATAATCGCCAGCACCGCCGCGCTCTCGATCCTGCTCGCGGAAGGGATCGGCGACACGATTCGTGTGTCGCTCACGCCACGGCCGGGCGGCGACCGCACCGAGGAAGTGCAGGTCGCGCAGCAGGTTCTCCAGTCGCTCGGCCTGCGAAGCTTCGCGCCCCAGGTGAGCGCGTGCCCGGGGTGCGGGCGCACGACGTCCACGTTCTTTCAGCAGATGGCCGAGGACATCCAGGGTTACCTGCGCGAGCAGATGCCCGCGTGGCGCGCGATTTATCCGGGCGTAGAGGAGATGCGTGTCGCGGTGATGGGGTGCGTGGTCAACGGTCCGGGCGAATCCAAGCACGCCGACATCGGCATTTCTCTCCCTGGGACCTTCGAGGATCCCGTCGCGCCCGTGTACGTCGACGGCAAGCTTGCGATCACTCTGCGCGGCGACGACATCGTGCCCGAGTTCCTGCGCTTGCTCGAGGACTACGTCGCGCGCCGGTACTCACTGGCATCCGATGACGCCGTGGAGACTCAGGTCTAACCGGCCCTCGCCACCTACGCTCGCAGACTACGCTCGCTAAGACGGTGTCTCGAGCCGATTAGATCCGAGCCTCCACGCATCGTGCGGTTGCAGCTAGGATCGGCGCTCACGACGAAGTTCCGGCAGGCTTGGGTGCCGTTCCTGGCGCGCGGTGGGTCGGGGTCGCGCACCGGCCCCGTCTTAGCAAGCGCAGTTTGCGAGCGTAGGGGCCGAGCGCGACCTCGATCCACCGCCCGCCCCCGAGCGAAGCGAGGGCCTAAGCGTACTTCTCGAGGCCCGCCGCTACTTCGTCGAGCTCGGCCATGATCGGGGCGTCGAACCCGACCTCCCGCAACCGTGAGTGCACGTTCCGGTACCAGCGGATCGTGTTTGGCTTGGTCGCCGTGAACCGGTTCCAGACCGTATCCGGATCCTGCGTGCGCCGCAAATCGGCGAGGAGCGAGCTGCCGTTGTGGATCTTGTCGGCCGCGCACACCCAGCGCGCGCGCTCCGGGGCCTCGCCCAGGCGCTTCAGGTAATCCGCTCGTTTCTGCTCACCGTCCAGCGGGTCACCGTTCTCGTCCGTTTCGCGGTGCGTCACCGCCAGCACCGTGTCGAGCACAACCTGGCCGAACTTGTCCGCGATCCGGTGCTGTAGCGACTGACTCGTGTACCCGTCTCGCACGCAGTCCTCGATCACATCGTGCAGGATCCCGGCGATCACCGTGTCTTCGTCCTGGCCGTAACGCGTGAGAATCACCGCGACGTTGGCCGGGTGTGTCAGGTAGGGGAGGGCGGTGCCCTTTCTTACCTGCCGGTCGTGGTGCTTCGCTGCGAATGCGAAGGCGTGATTTACCCGGTCGGAGTAGCCATTTATTCCGGGTTTGGCAGTCGCGGAATCGGTCATTCAGTCAATGTAGCGTCGTGACGATTTCATGGCCCCGGCCGCGGGCGGGCGAACCGGGCCAGGATCGCCTCGAGCCCGTCGCGATCCTGCTCGTCGAACGCCCCCGGCCGGTCGGAATCCACATCGAAGACGCCGAGCAACCCGTGGTGGGGGTCGAACACGGGCACCACGATCTCCGACCGCGACCGCGGGTCACAGGTGATGTGTCCCGGAAACGCGGCGACATCGTCCACGATCACCGTCTT
>JBPCJJ010000014.1:0-9806 GCA_051005405.1 Gemmatimonadaceae bacterium
TCATGGGAATACTCCTGTGGGCGGTCGACAGGTTCATGTCCCGCGAGCGCGGCATGGAGTCCATGAGCTGGAAGGACGCCATGCTCGTCGGACTCGCGCAGTGCCTCGCCCTCGTCCCGGGAGTGTCGCGGTCCGGGTCGACGATCACGGCCGGCCGCGCGCTCAAGCTGTCGCGGGAATCGGCGGCGGTGTTCAGCTTTCTGCTCAGCATGCCGATCACGCTGGCGGCCGTTGTATTCAAGTTCCCCGACGCGCTACGCGAAGCCGAGAGCGTTGTCCCGCTGGCGGTGGGCGTGGTGGCAGCCGCGTTAAGCGCGTGGGTCGCGATCGCGGTGCTGCTCCGATACGTGGCGCGGCGCAGCTACGGCGTGTTCGCGGTGTATCGTGTCGCGTTCGGCGCGCTGATTCTTTATCTGATTTATGCGCGCGGACTCTGATAGCACGCTGGCGGCTGGCAGTTGGCAGCCGGCAGCGGGTAGCTGGGCCGGTCGTTATTGCGGCCAGACTCAGAGCCAGATCGCTGCGCTCGCCGGAGTGCCGCGCGCTCTGCTGTTCGGGGACGTGAGCTCGACGATGGACGTGGCGCACGAGGCCGCCGCGGCGGGCGCACCTGCAGGGACGCTCGTGCTCGCCGAGCGCCAGCTCAGCGGCCGGGGCCGCGCGGGCCGGGTGTGGACGTCGCAGGCCGGGAGCGGTGTCTGGCTCACGCTCATCGAGCGGCCGTGGGAGGGAGTGCCTGTAGAGCTCCTGTCGCTTCGCGCGGGGCTTGCGCTCGCGCCCGCCCTCGATCGGTTCGCGACGGCGCCCGTCGGCATCAAGTGGCCCAACGATTTGCATGTGCACGGTCGCAAGCTGGGCGGCATTCTCATAGAAGCGCGCTGGCGTGACGGTCGGCCCGAATGGGTGGCGCTCGGAGTCGGCATCAACGTTTCGGCGCCGGCGGACGTCGAGCATGCAATCGGATTGAGCTCGGGCGTAATGGCGCTGGACGTGCTGGCGGCCGTCGTACCCGCGCTTCGCCGCGCGGCCGCGAAGCGCGGACCGTTGTCTTCGGCGGAGCTCGAGGCATTCGCGCTCCGTGATGTCGCCGCGGGGAAGAGATGCTCCGAGCCGGCGCCCGGAACCGTGCGGGGAATCAACGAGCAGGGTGAGCTGCTGGTGGAATCCGTCGAGGGATCGTCGGCGTACCGCAGCGGCTCGCTCGTACTGGAGAATGAGCGATGATCATCGCGTTCGACGTAGGAAACACGGAGACCACGATCGGCATCTTCGCGGGCGACATCATGCGGGCGAACTTCCGCATCACCACTAGCTCGCCGCGCACGGTGGACGAGACCGGCGTGCTGCTGAGCGCTCTGCTCGATTCGGCCGGAATCCGGGTGAAGAGCATCGACGGCGCGGCCATCTGCTCGGTCGTCCCGCAGTTCACGGCGACTCTGGCCGAAGCCTGCCGGCGCGTCACCGGCAGCAACCCGTTTTCGATCGACGCCGCGGCGGATCTCCCGATCACGCTCGACGTGGACGAGCCGCTCACCGTCGGCGCCGACAGGATAGCCAACACGCTCGCCGCGTGTACGCTGCTCAAGCGCGACGCGATCGTCGTGGACCTCGGCACGGCGACGACGCACGACTGCATAACGGCGGAGGGGTCGTTTTTCGGCGGGATCATTCAGCCCGGCGTGACCAGCTCCGCCGAGACGCTGTTCAGCAAGACCTCGAAGCTTCCCGCGACTGCCATCGTCGCGCCGGAAAAAGCGATCGGCACACGCACCGAGACCTGCATCCAGTCCGGTGTCGTGTTCGGCGCGGCGGAGGCGATCGACGGACTCGTACGGCGGATCAAATCGGAATGGCCACGCGAGACACAGCCGGTGGTGCTCGCGACGGGCGGGTTGTGCGAAGTCTTCGCCCGCCACTGCAAAGAGTTCGATCAGGTGGACCCGTTCTTCACGTTGAAGGGTGTAAGAATCGGGTTCGAGATCCTCAGCGCCACGTAGCCGTTACCGCAAAGCTTTGGCGACTGCCGCCTCCGCGAGGGATGCCATGAGTTGATACCCCGTGGCATTCGGATGCACGCCGTCTGCTGTCAGCTGCGCGCGCAATCCTCCGCGACTGTCCACCATGGCCGAGTGGTAATCCAGGTATACCGCCCCGGTTTCTTCCGCGTAGCTGCGGATCCAGGCGTTGAGCGCTGAGATCGTTGGCGCCGGATTCAGTCCCCGCTTCCATGGATAATCGTCAACTGGCAAGACGGAGGACAAAACCACCCGAATGCCGTTCGCGCGCGCAATCTCGGCCATAGACCGGAGATTGTCCGCGATCATCACCACCGATGATGGCCCGGTGTTGCCGGCGATGTCGTTGGTGCCGGCGAGGATCACGACGACGTTCGGACGCAGGCTAACCACATCCTGCCGGAAGCGAAGTAGGATCTGAGGCGTCGTCTGTCCGCTGATGCCACGACCTATGTATGGCTTACGGGGAAAAAGAGCGGGGAAGTACGGCGCCCACGACTCCGTGATGGAATCGCCGATGTAAACCACCCGGTTCTCGCCAGCCACGGGCAGCGGGAGGCTGTCGTTGGCGGCGCGGTAGCGGGACAGGCTCGCCCAGTCGCCGCGCTGTTGCCGTATCGCCTGGGTCCATGCCTTGCGACCGTTGGAATCCGTGATGCGGACGCGGATGTATCCCTCGCTCCCGCGAACCACGTAGTCCGCGCGTGGACCGTGCACGGTCGCCAGCACCCGCCCGCCGGCGCCGATGAACTCGATCGTGTAGCGGCTGTCATAAACGGGCGCCACCGCGACGGTGACCGCCGCCTCGGTCGCGGTTAGCTCCCGCAGCGTCACTCCAGTCGATGCGTAAAAATCACCGCGTCGAATCGCATCCAGAATCGCGGCCCCGGTCAGCGTGTCGGCACGCGCCATGATCCATGCGCGTCCCGGGCGCGTGAGCTTGTATGAATCGGAGGCGTCGGGGCGAAAGCTGTGGCTATCGTCGTCGGCTACGCCGAACACCACCTTGCCGCTCGTCAGCAGCGAATCCCATAGCGCTTCCGCCGAGGGAATCGCACGCCCCGTGGAATCGACGCCCCCGAGATTGTTCACGCCGGTGTGCGCGTTCCAGATCTCGAATAGCGTCGAGTCGGGAAGTGCCATCAGATCCTGCAACCGCACCGACCAGCGGAAGTTCGGGTGGTTCACCTGCGCGATGCCACCCGCGCGGCGGATCTCGGCGATGTTTCGGGCGTATGCGTCCTGCATCGAGACGTTCTCCGCGATTCCCCGGTCGCCGAGCCGGACCACGACCTGTCGCAGCCCGAGGCCGTTGACGTGTGCCTGCCGCCGCCCGTCCGGATGTCCCGCGTCCGCGACGAACTGTGTGACCTCCTCGCCGGCGAGCACGAGAAACCGTCCCGGCGCGCCCCAGCGGGCGTTTAGAGGGCCGACGTCGGTGATGCGCTCGTGGTCCGTGATGAACAGGAAGTCGTAATCCGCTTCTCGATACCAACGCACGACGCTATCGGGCGGGCTGTCGCCGTCCGAGTTCGCGGTGTGCGTGTGCGTATTGCCCCGGAACCATTGCTGGCCCTGCGCGCCTGCCGGAGCCATGGCGCTGCATAGCGCGAGCGCCATTGGAACGGCTAGCCTGATCATGCGCGGCGGTCGAAGCGAGATGGTCATCCGCGGCGTCTCAAGGGATTACGGTTCCTTCCGCAGGTAATGCTGCGGGAGCGGGTTACCAGGCGCTTCAGCTTCCCAGAAAACGGAGACTACCCACCAGCGGGTTCCGTCATTCATCAACTGGATGCTGTTGATCCCGCGGATCACCGTGCTGTCCGTCTCGGTCCGTCCCTCGTAGGTGCTGAATACGTGAGCTATGTGTCCGAACTGCTCCGTGCGCCGCGCGATCTCGCGCTCGTGGAAGCCGATGCGCTCGAGCTGCTGACCCGAGACGGCGATGTAGTCGTTGACCGTGAGCAGACGCATCCCGATCGCGCCGCCCGCGCGCGGTCCCGCGGGCATCAGCCTCCCCCCGGGGATGAACAGCGAGCGCATGCGATTCCAGTTGCGCGCCTGGCCGACGGATCCCGAGATCACGTCGTACAGCGCGGCGATGATCGCGTCGATGGATTCGACGTCCGCGGCAGCTGCAGTCGGGTTCGTCACGATGACCGGCATGACGGCTGGCGGGGGCGGGGCAGTCGGTGCCTGCGCCGCGGCGTAAGACGGGCCGAGAGCCATGACGACGATCAGTAACGCTGTGACAATGCGCACGAGAGCTCCGTAAAGGTTGAGTGTCGTTACCGCTCTTTTCCGTCAGCCTGATCAGCGAACAAGGTGAAACGCGGTCTGTCTCCTGAGCGCCCAGGCATTAGCTCCGGCCGCGTTGATCGTCATGTCCTCCTCCAGTGCCATCCGGACTCGCTGGCCACCCCATTCCGGAACCGCCGACGTGGCCTGCAGCTCGATGGAAAACCACATGGCTGGGATGATCTTCGCATCGCCGCGGCCCGGCACGCCCTCCTGGTAGTCCCACAGTCCGATGAGGGGCCCGGCGCCGTGGCCGTGCATCCCGATCGGATGAGTGTACACCGTTCCGTCGATTCCTTCGGCGCGCATCCGCACGAGTGATGATCGCAGTACCTCGTTGCCGGTCCGTCCGGGCCTGACCTCATCCATAACGATATCCTGCAGACGGTTGCCCCGGTGGAGCGCGGCGACGAGTCCCGTTGGCGGAGCGACCTCACCCTCGCGCAGTACGTATCCCATGTGCTGTGTGTCCGTGTGCAGCCCGAGGCCCACGACCCCGAAGTCGCAGTGCAGCACGTCACCACGCTGAATCACCGGGTTCGCGCCGAGCGTGGCGTCGGTCGCTCCAAGGCGCTGGACCTCGACGGATGGCTGGAACCAGCTGCCAAGGCCCAGATCGTTCACCCGCTGGCGCATCCACCAGACTACGTCCTCCGTCCGAGTCACGCCCGGCGTGATCACCGCGCTGGAGAACGCCGTTTCGATGATCTCCCACGCGACCTTCTGCAGGCTCCCGTAGAACGCGGCCTCTGTTGGAAGGCGCGTGGCGATGAGCTCCACGGCCAGGCCGTCGTGCCGGACGAACCGGCTTGTCCATCTATCGCCGAGCGCTTCGCGCATTCCCTCGAGCTCGCCCGCGGTGAGTCCGTCGCTGAACGCAAAGACACGGGACACGTTGATCGCTATCGTCCGCGGATCGCGCTCCTCGATCACCTGCTTCAGCGCGAGCCATTGCTCGTCACCCCAGAGCTCGGCGTTGCGGTCGGCGCGCACGCCGGCCGGTCCCGCGGCGGGTCTGCTGGAGCGGACCGCTGTGTACACACCACCTTGCGAACTCCCACCGAGCGCGATCCGCTCGACGGAATCCGCGCGCAGCGAGAAGACGTAGATGGTCCTGCGGCGCGCGGCGAAGGTCGTGGGAGACACGAGCGACGTGAATACCGGATCCTCGTTGTACTCCCGCATCGGTATCACCCACATGTCCACGCCGTATTTGCGCATGAGACCGGGCAGGACGGTGGTCATGCGCGTTTCGAGCCAGCGTTGCCGGGTGTCGGCCTGCTCCCGCAGAGTGCCGAATGGGCGCTCGGGCGCGGTCGTCTGCGCCGCGGCGCCGGCGGGGAGGGCGAGCAGGAATGCGGCGAGCGCGCGACGAAAGTTGGATCGCATGGTAGCTGGCTTGTGCGGGGTTGGGGGACGAGGGGTGCGACGCGCCGCGGGCGGCTCAGTGCGCCGAGGGTTGGTGCTCCGGGAGCTCGGCAAGGGGGACAGCGTCCACGGTGCCGGCGTCGGGAACCAGCGCCCGGCGGTGGTAATCAATCTGCCCGAGGTGATAGTTGAGATGGGTAGCCAGGTGCAGGAGAAAATCGGCGGTGCGGAGCGTGCGGTCGCCGACCGGCGCGGGATACGGCGCGTCGAATTGCTCCGGCGTTATTCTCTCGAGCGTCGCATCCACCGACTCCCTGGCTGTCTCGATTCTCGTCAGCAGCTCCGCCCGGGTGAGACCACGCGTAGCGAACTCCGCTTCCCGGTCGCGCACGAACCCCGTTTGCCCGAGCACGGCACCGACAAAATGCTGGAGGTTACCCACCAGATGCAGGACCAGCGTACCAGCGGAATTGGCGGTGCCTGGCAGCAGTTCCCACACGAGCGCGTCGTCCGGGTACGCCTCGACCTCACGGGCGAGAGCGCGGAGGTCGCGCGCGAGAACGGTGCGGATCGCCGGCATGAATGCGATGGACAGGTTGCTCTCCCTGCGGGGGCGGTTCAATGCGTGGATGCGACAGATTTGCGCTCGGTGATTCCGCGCGTCAAGCGGAATGCCCGCTCATCGGACCGTGATCCGTACCGTGGCGGTGTGTGGCGGCGGAGCGGAGCGCGGGAAGGCCGCGACACCACGGTCCATCGTCGTCACCACCTGCAGCTCGAATTCTCCCGCTTTGGGTTTCCACAGAAAATCGTAGGTCTCACCGACGTTGATTCGTAAACGCGCCGGCAGCGCGCGGACCTGCGTCGGCGGGAGGTCGGCCCCGTCCTTCGCGACGATCTGCCACCGCTGTACGCTATCGCCGGAGACGAGCGATACCTGCTTGTCGTCGTCCGGACTGATGTGCATGAACCGCAGGCGATAGGTCTCGCCCGCCCGAAGCTCGATGGGAGCGGGCTCCAGCCCACCGTTGATCGCGGGCGGAGGATTCTCGCCGCTTCCGAGCGAGCCGAGCAGGAAGACGCGGTCGGTGTCTCGATTCCATGCCTGATCCGGCTCGAGCACCAGCAGCGGCCCGTACATTCCCTGCGCGAGCTGATGCCCGGGTTCGCTGTGTACGTGGTACATGAACGTGCCTGAGCGTGGCGGCGTCATTCGTACGCGCAACGAATCGGCGGGCGCGATCGCTGCGGTCACTCGCCCGGGCGATCCGCTCCAACCGGGGACGCCGTCCGCCCAGCTCTCCAGCTCGAGACCGTGCCAGTGCACGCCGAGCGGCACGTCGGCGCGGTTGTGCACAACGATCTCCGTCGGCTCGCCGCGCGTGAGCAGAATCGGACTGCCCGGGAACCGGACCGAGTCCGCCGCAGGCGCGTGCTCCCCGGACTGCAGCACGAACCCGTACGCAGGAGCGTCGCCGAACACTTGCGCCCGGCGCGTGATGTTCAGATCGAGCCGTCGGCGCGCGCCCGCGGCGGGCGCCACGTACCCGGGCCCGGGTCGTACGTTGATTCCCAGTACGAGGCCGCCCATCAGGTCCTCGTCGGCGTTGCCGTCCGGCGCGTGCCTGTCCGGCGCCGCGTCCGGCGCCGACGTCTGGAGCCAGGACATGTGCCGCATGAAGTGGCAGTGGAACAGCCAGTTGCCCGGCTCGTGCGCCACCCACGACAGTCGCATCGTCTCGGTGGTGGAGAGGGTCTCCGTCACGCCCAGGCGCCGCTCGGCGGCGGGGAACACCACGTCGCGCAGCTGATCGCCTCTGGCTTCCACCGTGAAGTAGGCGCCGTGCAGGTGCATGGGATGGTTCCTGCCCGTGACGTTGATGACGCGCCAGCGGACCGTGTCACCCTGCGCGTACTCGAGCCGCTCGGTGTGCGGCCAAGAGCGGCCGTTGATGAAGAATCGTGTCGCGGGAAGGAACGTCCCCGGAAGCCCGCGCTCGGCCCAGTGCGTGATCATGAAGATCCGCTCTTCGGGTGTCGTCGTGGGAGGGCCGCCGGGCGGATCCACGAGCAGCACACCCCACAGTGCACGATCGGTGGGCCGCCCGGGGAAGGGCGTCGGAGCGGGCGACTCGCCGGGTACGCGGGCTCGCCCGTTGTACAGGAACGTTCCGGGCTCCGTGGGAGTGAAACGCACTTCCGCCGTCTCGCCGGGCGCGATCGTCAGCGAATCGGTGACGATGGCTGTGAATGGCGGCGCGGTGGCGGGGATCGCACCGCGATCGCGCAATCCCCGCATCACCAGCGTGTGCGGTAGCGAGTTCTTCACGGTCAGCTCGACCGGTAATCCAGCTGTGACGCGGATGAGCGGACCCGGCGTGCGCGGTGTCGCCCCGTCGGCGGCGAAAACGTGGGTGCGGAGGGACGCGCCGTCGTCGCCCCATGGATTCCATGCGGCGACGCGCGCTTCGAGCGTAGCGCGCAGCACTCCACTGTCGAGCGTGCCTATCCCGCGGCGTAGTCTTCGTAGTCGGCCTGCTCCATGATCGCGCCCGCCGGGAGCACGGAGCTCGGTTGTGCGACGCCGGCCGCGGGGATCGTGGCGATGAGGAGCAATAGGGGCGTGACTATGCGCACGAGCCCTCCGTTAGATAGAGTTCATGACTAGGCAAGACAAGATGCGCGGCGCGCCGCCGGGTCCGCAAACATTTATGATACGGCGGCCGGGAACATATCTAGAAAGAACTTTAAGTGTCAAGCGCAAGTTATTGATTCATAGATACTTTCCAAAGCCGTTGATTTACCAGGCCCATGGTTGACTTCGCCGCTCTGTGCGTCTATCTTCCATCTGTTAGCACTCTGTAAATCCGAGTGCCAACGACGTAATTGATCGGTTATTGGTCGCCGCTTTACCCTCGGACCATAAACCAAAAACCAACAACCGCTCCTGGAGGATTTAGTCCCGTATGGCAACCAAAACTGCGACGGCCACGGCCACCAAAGCCAGTCCGCTGGCCGACCGTGTAGTCGTTCGACCGCTGGAAGACACAGAAACGATGCGCGGCGGACTCTTCATCCCCGACACGGCCAAGGAAAAGCCGCAGCAGGGTGAGATCATCGCCGTCGGCCCCGGCCGTTACGAAGAAGGCAAGCGCGTCCCCATGGAAGTGAAGGCGGGAGACCGTGTCCTCTACGGCAAGTACAGCGGCTCCGAAGTCACACTCGATGGCGAGACGGTCCTGATTCTTCGCGAATCGGACGTGCTCGCGATCATCAGCTAACCCGAGAGAATATCAATGGCAGCCAAAGAACTCCATTTCAACGTTGACGCGCGCGCGGCTCTCAAGCGCGGCGTAGATCAACTGGCCGAAGCGGTGAAGGTCACCCTCGGACCCAAGGGCAGGAACGTCGTCATCGACAAGAAGTTCGGCGCGCCGACCGTCACCAAGGACGGCGTCACCGTAGCGAAGGAGATCGAGCTTTCGGATGCGCTCGAGAACATGGGCGCGCAGATGGTAAAGGAAGTCGCGACGAAGACGTCGGACCTCGCCGGCGACGGCACCACCACCGCGACCGTGCTCGCGCAGGCGATCTTCCGCGAAGGGCTCAAGAACGTCACGGCCGGCATCAACCCGATGGCGCTCAAGCGCGGCATCGACAAGGCCGTCACCGCGGTCGTCGAAGAGCTCCACAAGATCAGCGTCCCCACCAAGGGCAAGAAGGAAATCGCCCAGGTCGGCGCCATCTCCGCGAACAACGACAAGGAGATCGGTGACCTGATCGCCGAAGCGATGGAGAAGGTCGGCAAGGACGGAGTCATCACGGTCGAAGAGGCGAAGGGCCTCGAGACCACGCTGGAGACGGTCGACGGAATGCAGTTCGACCGCGGCTACCTCTCGCCGTACTTCGTGACCGACCCGGACAAGATGGAAGCGATCCTCGAGGACGCGGTCATCCTGATCCACGACAAGAAGATCTCCTCGATGAAGGATCTGCTACCGATCCTCGAGAAGGTCGCGCAGATGGGCAAGCCTTTGCTCATCATCGCGGAAGACATCGAAGGTGAGGCGCTCGCGACGCTGGTCGTGAACAAGCTCCGCGGCACGCTGCGCGTCTGCGCGGTCA
>JBPCJJ010000015.1:0-16365 GCA_051005405.1 Gemmatimonadaceae bacterium
ACCCATGAACGTCTGCAACCTCGGATCGTTGATGGCGTCGCCGCAGGCGAGCAGCAGCACAGCGGGACCGGCCAGCAACGCTCCCCTGAGGGACCGCCGAATGTTCTTCATATCGGCCGATACCCGCTGGTTACTGGTTCAGTTCCGCCGCACCCGGTAACTTGACCGCATGACCCGCCCAATCCGCATCCTCGTAGCCAAGCCGGGCCTCGACGGCCACGACCGCGGCGCCAAGGTAGTCGCCGCCGCGCTCCGCGACGCCGGCATGGAAGTCATCTACACGGGCCTGCACCAGACGCCGGAGATGATCGCCACCGCGGCCGTCCAGGAAGACGTGGACGTGGTCGGCCTCTCGATCCTTAGCGGCGCGCACATGACGCTGTTCCCGCGCGTGGTCGAGCTGCTGCGCGAGCAGGGGCGGGACGACATCCTCATTACTGGCGGCGGAATCCTCCCAAAAGAAGACATGGAAGCGCTCCAGGCGATGGGAATCGGGAAGCTTTTCGGCCCGGGGACGCACACGAGCGAGCTGATCGCTTACATCAAGGACTGGTTCGCGGAGCGGCAGGAACAGGAAGCGTAGGAATTGCGTCTGCCGATCCTGGTGTACCATACGATCGGCGACCCTTCAGCGGCCGCCCGATATCCACGGAACTGCGTGCGACCAGAGCAATTCGCGGCACAGGTGCGTGCGCTCCGGCTGGCCGGGTACAGGACCATCACTTTCGCGCAGTATCTCGACTACCGTGCGGGCAGGGGACAGCTACCCCGGCGGCCGATTCTTCTGACGTTCGATGACGGTTATGCCACGGTCTTCGAGGCCGCGTTCCCGGTGCTCGAACGCGCGGGGTTCGTGGCGACGATCTTCGTCGTGACCGGCCAGATAAACGGCACGAACGCATGGGACGCGGACGAGAGGCAGCAGCGTCTGCTCAGCGCCGAACAGATCCGGGCGTTGCATGGCGCGGGGTTCGAGATCCAATCGCATACCGTGAACCATGCGCGATTGCCCGATGTATCCGCGGACGTGGCCTTCTCGGAGCTCGTGGACTCGCGAACCGATCTCGAACGCATGCTCGGCGTACCGGTGCGCGTGATATGCTATCCCTTCGCGGCGCACACCGCAGCGGTGGAGACGCTGGCCGCGTCTGCTGGCTACGAGCTTGGTGTAACGATTCGGCGCCGACTCAATCGGGACGCTACCAACCCGTTCGCCTTACGGCGGATAGCGGTCACGTACCGTACGTCGGTCGCCCGTCTGGCGTGGGACCTTTATCGGCTGCGCTTTCATGGCGACTAGGGACGGGACAAAGAGTGAAAGTTGATCCGTACGCGCCCAGCCAGTTGAGACCTCATCTGGCAATTCTGACGTCGGCCGAATCCTGGCGCGGATCGGCAGTGAGCTTTCTTCACATCGGGCACGGCCTCGCCGGTCGAGGATGGCTGGTGACTGTGTTGGCGACGTGTGACGAGGTCGCGCAGGGATTCCGCGAAGCTGGCGTCAGAGCCGAGCATCTCCGCCGGGATGCGTGGGAGTCCTGGAGACTTCGAGCCATGCTGCGTCGCGGCCAGGCACACATACTCATGCCTGATCGGCCCCACGATCTTCGAGTGGGAGCAATAGCGACGGCTGGGGGGAGGGGACGAGTGCGGATCGTGTATCGATACAATCTCAGTCGCGCCAAGGTGCCGGACGATGTCGTTACCAGGCTGGCGTATGGCCTTCTCGTGAAGGAAACAGTGTTCCTCACGGCCTCCGCGCGCCGGCGGGTGCTCGCACAGGCGCCGTTCATGCACACCGCTCCGTCGCTGGTAATCCCCGAAGGCATCGACGTAGCGCAGTTTCGTCCGCGCCAGCGTGACGCGGCGGAGTTCCGCCAGCGATACGGGTTGGCACGCGACTCGTTCGTGCTGGCGGTCGGGGCGCTGTCACCGGAGAAGCGATACGATTTTCTTTTCGCGGCGCTGAAGGGACTGGGTCCGTCCGCTCCGCTGCTGGTGATATGCGGCGCGGGAATGGAAGAGCAGCGCCTGCGGGAACTCGCGTCCCGACTCGACGTGCGTGTCAGGTTCCTTGGGCAAATTTCGCGAGACGAGCTCCCGGGGGCATACAGTGCGAGTGCTGCGCTCGTGCACGGATGCGCAGTTGAAACGTTCGGGTTGTCGGTTCTGGAAGCGATGGCGTGCGGGTGTCCCGTCATAGCGGTGGCCGGCGGCGCATTGCCCGAGGTCGTCGGCGTCGATGGGACGTGCGGCGTGCTGGTGGATCCCGCGGCGCCGCTCGAAATGCGAGACGCAATAACGGTGCTCCTGCGAGACAAGCCGCGCGCAGAATCCATGGGAGCAGCAGCGCGCGCATCCGCGATTGCGCGATTCTCGCTCGAGACAATGGTATCGGGCTATGCTTCCGCCCTGTCGCGACACCTCCCGTTCAATCTTGCCCGGCGACCGCTCGCATGACTGCTAATCGGCAGCAGTACTTCGAGGATCGGTATCGGCGGGAGGCGGAGCCCTGGGATTACAGCGATCGGGCCGCCGAGGTGCTTCGTCACCGGTGGGTAGCGCAAACGGCGGGCGAGCTTGGTGCCCGGCGCGCAGTCGATCTCGGCTGCAGTCTCGGCCAGATTACCGACGGCGTCCGACGCTGCAGTACGGTCGGGTCGCTCGTAGCGTCCGATGTGTCGCCGACCGCGCTCGAGCGGGCGCGCGCCACGATGGCTAGCAAGTCACCGGGGAGTCCAGCGCCGCAGATGCCCGAGTTCGTGGCAGCCTCGGCGCTCGCGTTGCCTTTCGCGCCCGGCGCCTTCGATCTCATCATCGCGTCGGACGGGCTGCACAGCTGGCGGCTGGACAGGTCGGAACGGGCCGCCGCACTGCGCGAAATCCTGGTGACGCTGTCCCCCGGCGGCCACGCGATCATTACCGAGCATTTGCAACCGAAGCACTTCACGGAGTTCCTCGAAGAAATACGGGAGGCCGCGCTGAACATCGTCAGTGTGACCTACCCCTACGACCGGCCCTGGTATCAGTTCGAGGCGTGGTTCAAAAGCGTCCGCCGATGGGAACCCGTACGCTCGCTGTTTCGAATCCAGGCGTTGGCCCGTGGATTGTCCGTGGTCGGCTCCCTGATTGGGCCGAAAGCGTCGAGGCACATCTACGTAATCGCGCGACGGCGGGAGAACGCTGGCACACCAGCGAGGCGATCGACGGCCGTCTGATCGGCACGGCCCAAGAATCGCATCCGGAGTGCTCATGACCCTCTCAGGCCGCACCCCACCCCGCCTCGCTCGCCTGGCTCTGGTACTCGGCCTCGCCGCGATCGCCGGCTGCGGGGAGCTCCCGTACCTCTCCAAGGCCGTAAGCGCGGCCCAGCGAAGAGCGCAGATGGGTCCGTCGGTCGCGCTCGACCTCCCCGCCATCAAGGAGCGCGACACGCTGGTTGTCCTGGCTCCGTACAACTCCACGACGTACTTCCTGTACCGCGCGGAGCCGATGGGGTTCGAGTACGATCTGCTCAAGAAATTCGCGGACGACATGGACGTCACTTTGCGAATGGTCGTCGTGACCGAGCGCGACAGCATGTTCAAGATGCTTCGGGCCGGAAAGGGCGATGTCGTCGCCGCGCGGCTCATGCCGACTTCCGGGGATTCGGCGCTCGTCGCGTACACGAGACCGCTGTACAGCACCAATGAAGTGCTGGTTCAGCGCTCCGATGCGCCAGCCGCACCCAGGACGAGCAGCGGCCTGCCCGCTCGAGCTCCTTTGCCGGAAGTCCTCTCGGGTACGCCGGCGCGCGTGCGGCAGATCCAGCGGCCGTCGGATCTCCAGGGGCAGCGGGTGGACGTTTCTGCCCAGTCGCCGCATGCGAAAACCCTGATCGAGCTGGCGGACACGCTCACCGGAGACATCCACGTCGTCGAAGTGGAGGCATCGTCCGAGGCGCTGATCCGCGCGGTCTCCGAGGGCACGATTCGCTACACCGTCGCGCAGGGGAACCTTGCGAGCATATCGAGCGGCAAGTACACCAACCTTACCGTT
This sequence comes from Gemmatimonadaceae bacterium, assembly GCA_051005405.1. Lineage (GTDB taxonomy): Bacteria > Gemmatimonadota > Gemmatimonadetes > Gemmatimonadales > Gemmatimonadaceae > JACDCY01. The sequence goes on from JBPCJJ010000015.1 coordinate 4,039, forward strand.
CGCCCCGCAGTTGGCCAGGTCGCGCCGGTTGTATGGGCCGTCCGGCCAAACGCGCCGCAGCTCCTCGCGCAGCTCAACCAGTGGATGGCCGACCAGAAGAATGCGGCGACCATGAAGTCGCTTTACACTAAATATTTCATTAATAGCGCGGGTTACAATCAACGGCTCGACAGTCCGTTTCTCACGTCAGAAACGGGCAGGCTCTCGCAGTACGATTCGCTGTTCAAGGTCGAGGCGGCGAAGATCGGATGGGATTGGCGGCTCCTGGCCTCGCAGGCGTACCAGGAATCCAAGTTCGAGCCGCGTGCTCGATCCTGGGCCGGCGCGTCAGGCCTGCTGCAGTTGATGCCGAGGACCGCCGCAGAGTTCAAGGTACGTAACTCGAACGATCCGCAAGAGAACGTCGAGGGAGCTGTTCGCTTTCTCTCGTGGCTCACCGACTATTGGACCAAGCGGATTGACGACCCCGAGGAGCGGCTCAAGTTCATACTCGCCTCGTACAACACTGGCTCGGGGCACGTAGGCGACGCGCAGCGGCTGGCCGAAGCGAGCGGCGACGACCCGACAAAATGGGCGGACGTGTCCTACTGGCTGCTGCAGAAGTCCAAGAAAGAGGTGTACACGAATCCGGTGGTCAAGTACGGCTACTCGCGCGGAATCGAGCCGGTGCACTACGTCTCGATAATCCTCGAGCGGTTCAACCACTATCGTCAGACCGGCACCGACTAGCGGCGGCTGCAGGACTGGCGTTGGCGGTGGCGCGTCCGTTCATTACACCTGTTGCGACGCACCAGGTAACCGTTGCGAAGTACCACGCCCAACCGCCGGCCGAATTGCCCCAGCCCACCGAAAATCCGTCCGGTCCAGCTTCCGCGTTGGCCATCGAGCTGGCTGCCGTGCTGCGCGGGGCGAAGACCGAGATCGTTTCCCGCTGGCTCGAGCGGATCAGCGCGAGAGTCGCGATCTCGCCGGCGAAAGTCTTCCCGACCGAAGATCTGCTGAACCACGTCCCGCTTCTCATCGACGGCATCGCCGATTTCCTCGAGGAGCCCGACCAGATGGAAGCCGACTCGTCTGTGTCAGCCAAGGCGATGGAGCTCGGCGCCCTGCGCCACTCGCAGGGGTTCGACGCGTATCAGATCCTGAAGGAATACGAGATCCTGGGCGGCGTAGTCTTCTCGTTCCTGCACGAGAAGGTGGGGAACATAGAATCCGAATCGCCGCGCGCGGATTTTCTCCTCTGCTGGCAGCGGGTCGGTCAGGCCATCGAGCTGATCCGCCAGGCGACCATGACTCACTTTCTTCGCCTCTCCGCCGAGCGGGTGAACGAGCGCGAGGAGCGGCTCAGGCGGTTCAACCGCACGGTGTCGCACGAGCTCAAGAACCGGGTCGGCGCCATCCGCGGTGCCGCGCACATGCTCCAGGAAAATTGGCTCGATGAGCCGCAGCGGCAGCGTTTTCAGCGGATGGTCGTCGAGAACTCCGATTCTCTGCAGCGCGCGTTTCTGAATCTCGTCTCGCTCTCCCGCATCGAGTCGGACGCGCGGCAACAGCGAAACGTGCTTCTGCCTCAGGCAGCGAGAGAGACGACGAGGCAGCTCAGGGACATGGCGCAGGCCGCGGGCGTGCACATCGAGATCGCCGAAGATCTCCCGCCGATCGAGGTCGATGCCGCCGCAGTCGAGCTTTGCCTCATGAATTACGTCTCCAACTCCATCAAGTATTCAGATACGTTGGCCAATCACAGGTGGGTCCGGATCGAAGGCCACTTTGATTTCGGCGACGCGAGCGTGACCGGCGGGCTGAGCGGCGAGCTGACTGTCCGCGTTCGCGACAACGGCATCGGTGTTCCGCCGGATGCTCGCGCGGAGCTGTTCGGCCACTTCTTCCGCGCGCACGGCGATACGATCTCCGGCATCGAAGGATCGGGCCTCGGCCTCAGCATCGTGCGGGAGACGGCGGAATCGCTGGGAGGGCGCGCGTGGGCGGAGTTTCCGGACGAAGGCGGCTCGGTCTTCTGCTTCTCGCTCCCGTCCCGCCGAGAGGAGGATGCCGCAGCCGCAGGCACTCGGCGCCCCGAGGGAGCACATTGAGACGGGACGCAAGGTGACGTCCCGCCTACGCGACCTGAGCGCGGACGTCCGCAAGCTCGAGAGCGAAATCGCGAAGGGCGGAGGCGACGTCCGCATCGCCAAGGTGCACGAACAGGGGAAGCTTACCGCGCGCGAGCGGATCGACGGGCTCCGCGACAAGGGCACGCGCTTCCTCGAGATCGGGATGCTGATCGCGCACGACAGGTACGAAGGGCAGGCGCCGGCGGCCGGCGTGGTCACCGGCATCAGCGCGGTGCATGGGCGGCTGTGCGTGATGGTAGCCAACGATCCGACGGTGAAAGCCGGATCGTGGTGGCCGGAGACGATCCCCAAGATTTTACGCGCGCAGGAGATCGCGATGCGGTGCCGGATTCCGATCATCTATCTGGTGGACTCCGCGGGCGTGAATCTCCCTTACCAGGGCGGCGTGTTCCCTGGGCAGTACGGCGCTGCGCGGATCTTCTACTACAACTCTATCATGCGCCGGTACCTCCGCATCCCGCAGCTCGCCGCGGTCATGGGCCAGTGCGTCGCGGGAGGAGCTTATCTCCCGGCGTTGTCAGATGTGATTCTCATGGTCAAGGGAACCTCGTTCATGGGGCTCGCGGGTCCCAACCTGGTCAAGGGCGCGACGGGCGAGGTCGTGGATTCCGAGACTCTTGGCGGCGCCGTGATGCATACCGAAGTGAGCGGCGTCGCGCATTACGCGGTCGAGAACGACGCTGACTGCCTCGAGAAGCTCCGTGACCTGGTCAACCAACTGCCTTCGCAGATGTCGGTGCACGCCGGCGACGGTTCCGCCGCGTCGCCGACTGACTCAGGATCGGGCGATCGACTGTACGATCTCCTGCCCACAGATCACCGCATGTCGTACGACATGCTTGCGCTGCTCGGCGCAATCGTGGACGACGGAGAGCTTATTGAATTTCAGCCGGAGCTTGCGAAGGAGATGATTTGCGCGGACGCGCGCATCGGTGGCATTCCCGTGGGAATCATTGCGAATTTGCGCGAGCTCGTTAAGCGGCCGGGGCAGAAGCCGCGAATCGGCGGAATCATTTACACGGAAAGCGCGGAGAAGACGGCGTTCTTCATCGAGCGGTGCGACAAGCAGAAGCTGCCCATCCTGTTCGTGCAGGACGTTTCCGGATTTATGGTGGGAGCGGAGGCGGAGCAAAGCGGGATCATTCGCGCTGGCGCGCGGTTCGTCGAGGCGATGGCGACGGCGAGATCGCCGAAAATCGTGCTGACGGTGAATCATGCGTCCGGCGCCGGTTACTACGCGATGGCTGGTCAAGGGTTCGATCCTGATTTCATCTTCACCTGGCCGACCGGGCGGATGGGCGTGATGGAGGGCGAGTCGGCCATTCAGGCGGTACACGGACGCGCGCTGGAGGCAGCGAAAACCAAAGGGACGAAGCTGCCGCCCGAGGTCGAGAAATCGATAGACGAGATGCGCGACGACTATGAGCAGCAGCTCGACGCGAAGTTCGCGGCCGCGCGTGGGTTCGTAGATGCGATCGTGCACCCTGAAGACACCCGCGAGGTTCTCGTGATGGCGCTAACGGCGGCGCTGCAGAATTCGGGGCCGCACCTCGGGGCGTTCGTACTTTGAAAAAGCTCGTGCGTGTCGCGGCGGGGCAGGGGTTCTGGGGAGATGATCTCGACGCACCGCGGCGACAGGCCGAGGGCGGGCCGATCGATTATCTCATGCTCGACTACCTCGCCGAAGTCACGATGTCCATTCTGCAGAAGCAGAAGGAGCGCGACCCAGCGATGGGATACGCGCGCGACTTTGTGGGTGCGATCGAGAGCGTACTTCCAGCGGTCACGGAGCGCGGCGTGCGCGTGATAGCGAACGCGGGCGGCGTGAATCCGCCGGCGTGCGCGGCGGCGGTGATGGAGATGGCAAAGGCGCGTGGAGCCGCCGGCAAGCTAAGGATCGGCGTCGTTACCGGAGACGACCTGCTCCCGCGCATCGACGAGCTGATCGGCGCCGGACACGAGCTGGCCCACATGGAAACAGGCGAGCCGCTCAGCACGGTGCGCGGGGACGTCATCGCCGCGAACGCTTACATCGGCTCGGAGCCGATCGTCGAAGCGCTGGCGGGCGGCGCGAACATCGTGATCACCGGCCGCTCGACCGACACGGCGCTGACCATGGCTCCGCTGCGGTTCGAGTTCGGCTGGGCTGCGGACGACTGGGACAAGCTCGCCGCCGGAATCGTCGCGGGGCACATCATCGAGTGCGGCGCGCAATGCTCCGGAGGCAACTGCCTCCACGACTGGCGGGACATCCCCGACCTCGCCAATGTCGGCTATCCGATCGCCGAAGCCTCGGCGGACGGCACTTTCGTCATCACCAAGCACGCAGGGACCGGCGGGCGCGTGAGCGTTCCTACCGTGACCGAGCAGCTCGTGTACGAGATGGGCGATCCCAGATCGTACATCACTCCGGACGTGGTCGCCGACTTCACGACTATCCACGTCGAGCAAGCGGGGGAGAACCGCGTGCGCGTGCACGGAATCAAAGGGAGGCCGTCAACCGACAAGCTCAAGGTGTCGATCGCTTATCGCGCGGGGTTCAAGGCGGTGGGTACGCTCGTGTACTCGTGGCCCGACGCGGTGGACAAGGCGCGCGCCGCCGAGCGGATTCTGCGCGAGCGGCTCGACCGTATGGGGCTTCGCTTCGACCACGTCCTCGCCGAGCTCGTGGGGCATTCCTCGACGCACGGTCCGCTGGCCGGGGAAGCGGGGGATGTACCTGAAGTGCAGCTCCGGTTCGGCGTGCGCGGCTCCGACAGGAAGGCGGTCGAGAGATTCACGCGCGAGATCGCGCCGCTGGTGCTGAACGGTCCGCCGAGCGTGACCGGTTTCGCCGGCGGGCGCCCGAAGGTGGAGGAGATTGTGGCGTACTGGCCCGCGCTCATCGACAAGTCCCAGGTGCGGACCAAGGTGGAGATGACTGTATGAAGGTCCGCCTGCTCGACCTCGCGCACGCCCGCTCCGGCGACAAGGGCGACACGGCCAACGTCGGCGTCATCGCTCTCGATCCCGCGTGGTACCAGTTACTGGAGCGCGAGTTGACCGCGGCCCGCGTGACCGAGCATTTTCGCGGAATGATTCGCGGACCGGTGGAGCGATTCGAGCTGCCGAACCTCAAGGCGCTCAACTTTCTGTTGCACGGCGCGCTGGACGGCGGGGGAACGATCTCGCTCAAGACGGACGCGCAGGGCAAGGTGTTCTCGACGGCGCTGCTGCGCATGGTGCTCGACGTGCCTGACGCGGAGGCGAAGAAGCTCGCGCTTCCGGGAGCGCGCCGCTCGGAGCGCGCATAGTGCCGCGGATTCTGACGATCCGGCTGGCCCTGGCTCTGACGGCGCTGGCGCTGTTTGGCCTCGGAATTCGGAACGACGCCAGCCACCTCCGGCTGGCCGGGATCGTGTTCCTCCTCGCCGCGCTCGTGCTTAGGTTCGCGGGTCGGGGGACGCCAAAGGGCTGATCCGGGGGGCTAGGGATGACGCCCCGAATGGACCGGTGGGACGGCGTGCGGTTCGTGGTTTATGGTTCGGGGTAGCAGGCGCCAGAACTCCTTCCCCCCGGTACGCCATCCTGTTCCATGACTAGCGTCGCACCAGTCCGGGCCCGCCGAACGCAAAGGCGCGAAGGCACCCGCACGGCGATCGACGTGCTGCGCGAGACCTTCGGTTACGCCGAGTTTCGCGCCGGGCAGTTGGCCGCTGTCGAGGCGGCGCTCGCGGGACGCGACACGCTCGTCGTCCTCCCGACCGGCGGCGGGAAATCGCTCGCCTACCAGGTCCCCGCGATGGTGCTACCCGGGCTGACCGTCGTCGTCTCGCCGCTCATCTCTCTGATGAAGGACCAGGTCGACGTCCTCACCCGGAAGGGCGTAGGGGCGGCGTTCCTGAACAGCACGCTCTCGCTCAACGATTCCCTCGACAGGCTGGCCCGCGCAACGACCGGCGACGTCAAGCTGTTGTACCTCGCGCCCGAGCGGCTCGAGTCGGAGCGGCTCGTCGAGCGGCTCAGGTCGATCGGGGTGTCGCTGCTCGCGGTGGACGAAGCCCATTGCGTCAGCCAGTGGGGACACGATTTCCGCCCCAGCTATCTGAGATTGCGTCCTGTTCGCGAAGCGCTCGGCTCGCCTCCGACCATCGCGCTCACGGCGACCGCGACGCCGCAGGTGCGGGACGACATCATCACCCACCTCGGGCTCAGGGAACCTGAAGTAGTGATAACCGGCTTCGACAGGACCAACCTGTCGTATGCAGTGCAGTCGACGCGGCGCGACAAGGAGAAGGACCAGGTGCTCGTCGACACGCTTGCGGAGAGCCATGGGACGACGGTCGTGTACGCGCCCACCCGCAAAGCCGTGGACAGGATCACGGGCGTGCTCTCGCTCGCCCGCGTCGGCGCCGCAGCTTACCACGCAGGGCTGGCAGCGGAGCGTCGCCGGCGCGTGCAGGACGATTTCATGAGCGGGAAGCTGCCGGTGATTGTCGCTACGAACGCGTTCGGAATGGGGATCGACAAGCCGGACGTCCGCCGCGTCATTCACTACGCGATGCCCGGAACGCTGGAGGCGTACTATCAGGAGGCCGGCCGCGCGGGGCGCGACGGCGACCACTCGGACGTGCTGCTGCTGCATGCGTACCAGGATCGATTCACGCACGAGTTCTTCATCAAGACGGCACACCCGGACCGGGAGACGATCGAGCGGGTGTTCGGCGCGCTGCACCGCGCGACGGGCGGCAAGGGAATCGCGTCCGGAGATTTCGATGCGCTGGCGGCGATGGCGGGCACGGGCATCGGCGCGCGGGATGCAGAGAGCGCGGTTCGCGTGCTCACCGCGGCCGGCGCAGTCGCAACCGTCGGGGCGTCGTCTTCGCTCGTGCGCGTGAGGCTGCTCGCGACGCACGCGCGGATAAAGCAGGAGTTGAGCGGGGCGGACACGGCGCTCGAGATCGGCCTGCTGCGCGTGATGTGGTCCTCGGCGCGCGACAACCTTTACGGCGGCGCGATGTTCGATCTCAACGCGCTTCCGCCGGGATTCGGCGGACCGTCAGGTGCGACGCCGGTTCTGGAGTCGCTTGCTGCGCGACAGTTCGTCGCGTGGGAGCGGAGCGGGGGCGGGCTGACGCTCACTGGAGGCGCCCACAGCGCGAAGCAGGTCGACATCGACTGGGACGCGCTGGAAACGCGGCGGCGCGCGGAGATGGCCAAGCTCGACATGATGCAGAAGTACGCGCAGACCAGGTACTGCAGGCGGAGCTTCGTGTTGCGCTACTTCGGGGACAAGGCCGCCGGAGCCAAGCGCAACTGCCGGAGCTGCGATAACTGCTTGTGAGTCAGGTATTGCCGCGACTTCTGCTTGCGCCGCGCTAATCGCGTTGGAGCGCGTGGCCTGCCCACCACACCCTGAATAGACTTATCCCCAATGGATGATGCCCTTTATTTCGGCGATGCCCACCTCGCCGTCCGTAACATGGTCCGCGATTTCGCCCGCGAAGAAATCGCGCCCACTGCGGCCAAGTACGACGAATCCGGCCAGTTCCCCTGGGAGAACGTTCGCAAGATGGCGGACCTCGGCCTCCTCGGAATTCCGTGGCCCGAGGAGATGGGCGGGTCCGGGCTCGATCTTCTGGCCTACGTCAGCGTCATCCACGAAATGGCGAAGGTGGACGCCTCGCACGCGATCACGATCTCTGCGCACACCACGCTCGGCACGTCGCCCATCTCCAACTTTGGAACCCAGGCGCAGCGCGAGCGCTATGTACCGATTCTCGCGAGCGGGAAAGTTCTCGCGGGATTCGGCCTGACCGAGCCGAGCGCGGGGAGCGATGCAGGCGGGACGCGCACGACCGCGGTGAAGAAAGACGGGCGGTACGTGCTCAACGGGTCGAAGGTGTTCATCACCCACGGCGGAGTGGGCGAGCTGTTCGTCGTCACCGCGGTCACCACGCCGGGGATCGGGACCAAGGGCATCAGCTCCTTCATCATTACCAAGGAGACTGCGGAGCGCGCGAAAGCGGACGCCGCCGGCTTCGGGCACGACGACTCGCTGACGCCGACGCCCGGGTTCAGCTCCGGGAAAAAAGAGGACAAGCTGGGATGGCGCGCATCGGACACGCGGTCGCTCATCTTCGAGGACGCAGAGATCCCGGAAGAGAACCTGCTGGGGGAGGAAGGGCAGGGATTCCTCAACTTCATGCAGACGCTCGATGCCGGCCGCATCGGCATGGCCGCCCTCTCGCTCGGCCTCGCCGAGGGCGCATTCGAGGAAGCGCTCCGGTACGCGTCGGAGCGGAAGCAGTTCGGGCAGGCGATCTCGAACTTCCAGGGAGTCAGCTTCCCGCTCGCCGACATGGCGACGGAGATCGAGGCCGGGAAGCACCTCGTGTATCACGCCGCGTGGCTCGCCGAGCACAAGAAGCCGTTCACCAAGGAAGCGGCGATCGCCAAGCTGTTCTGTTCCGAGCTCGCGATGCGCGCGACGATCAAAGCAGTGCAGATTCATGGCGGGTACGGGTACACCAAGGACTATCCGGTAGAGCGGATGATGCGGGATGCGAAGATCTGTGAGATCGGCGAGGGAACGTCGGAGATTCAGAGGATGGTCATTGCCCGCCAGGTGCTAGGAGAGATGAGGAAGTGAGCGGACCAACGTGCCCGGCGCTTTTCCCATGAACTATGAAGACCTGACGAGGGCGATCCGAATGCCGATGGGGTTCATCCTCGGCGGATCGTACCTGCTCTTCGCGCGTCCGGCGCTGCTGCCCCTGCTGATCGGCGCGGCAATCGCGTTCGTCGGGGTGTTGGTGCGGGGCTGGGCGTCGGGCCACATCCGCAAGAACGCCAAGCTCGCGATCAGCGGTCCTTATGCGTACACGAGAAATCCGTTGTACTTCGGCAGCTTCTTAATCGCAGCGGGATTCGCGATTGCCGGGCACTGGTCTCTGTTGCTTCTGGTAATCGCGTTCTTCGCGCTGGTGTACGCACCCCGGATCGAGGCTGAGCGGCGGTACATCCAGGGCATATTTCCCGAAGAGTACCCCGATTACGCGGCAAACGTCCCCGTATTCTTCCCCAGGCGCGGCGCCTGGGCTTCCGGGCCGGTGAGCGATGAGCCTTTCAGCTTCGATTTGTATATGAAGCACGGGGAATGGAAGGCCGGGCTGGTGTACGTGGCCGCCGTGGCGTGGCTGGCGTTCAGGGCCTCCCAAGGCTCATAAACCGGTTCCACCGTGGGCGCTAAGTCGTTGTCGCTATTGACCAAAGGGCGACATCGACGGTATCTTTCCCTTTAGATAGGCAGCGTTTTTTCGGCCGGTAGATCTGTGCGACTCGCGGATAAGCCGGCTCGCGGGACGAGAGGTCGATGAGATCCCTTCGACTGCTTCGATCCCGCAGCCCGTCGCCTGCGTGCCGCCCCGATGGGGGCGATCGCGCGGAAGCCCGAGACCCGGCGCGTAGCTCGTTGTGAGCTTCACACTGCCGGCGGGTGCCCCGCGGACGATCACACGTGAAGCGGCAGGATCCCAAGGCGAAGGCCGGCAGGGTGCCGGTGTCGCATAACAGTCAACACGGGCCGTGGCCCGCGCGGGCGTCGAGTCGCCGCCGGCGGACCCAAGGCTGATATGAAAAGAGAAATTCTCATAAACGCGGCGCAGCGCGAGACGCGCGTCGCGATCATAGAAGACGACCAGCTCGTTGAGCTGCTCGTGGACAGGCCCGAAACGCGCCGGATGGTCGGCGACATCTACATAGGCCGGGTCGAAGCGGTCCTCCCCGGCATCCAGGCCGCGTTCGTCAACATCGGGACCGAGAAGAGCGCCTTCCTCCACGCTTCCGACGTCGCCGACGAAGAGGTGGAGGACGAAGAGGACGATCCCGGCAACGCCGACGTCCCTGAGCCAGACACCGTCCCCGACACCGATACCGTTACCGACAAGCCGGAGAAGGGCGCGAAGAGCTCCAACGGCTCCAACGGCTCCAACGGGTCCAGCGGCTCGAACGGCAAGAGGAACGGATCGAAGGGCGAGCCCCAGATCCAGGATCTGCTCAAGCGCGGTCAGGACATCCTTGTGCAGGTCTCCAAGGAGCCGATCTCGACCAAGGGGCCGCGCGTCACCGCGCAGATCTCGCTGGCCGGGCGGTTCCTCGTTTACATCCCCGGCGCGTCCAAGGTTGGCGTGAGCCGCAAGATCGGCCCCGGCCCCGAGCGCCAGAGGTTGCGCGAGATGGTCGCCGCCGTCCTGCCCGAGAAATCGGGCGGGGTGATCGTGCGAACGGTCGGCGAGGACGTGACCGCCGAAATGCTTCAGCGTGAGCTGGAGTCGCTCATGGCGCAGTGGAAGAAGATCAAGCGCAAGACGCACTTCATGCGGGCCCCGGCGCTGATCCACCGCGAGACGGGCCTGACGCGCGGGCTCGTGCGCGACGTGTTCAGCGCCAAGGTCGACAGCCTGACCGTCGATTCGCGGCAGGTGTACAACGAGATTCTCGAATACCTGAAGTCGATGTCGCCGGAGCTGATCGAGCGCGTCAAGCTTTACGAGGACAAGATCCCGCTGTTCGATCACGCCAAGATCGAGTCCGAGATCAGGAATCTGTTCAAGCGGCGGTGCGAGCTGAAGTCGGGCGGTTACATCATCGTCGAGCCGACTGAAGCGCTGGTGTCCATTGACGTGAATTCAGGGCGTTACACGGGAAAGAAGGATCCCGAGAAGACGATCCTGAAGACCAACGTCGAGGCAGCGCGCGAGATCGCGCGGCAGATCCGATTGCGCGACGTGGGCGGGATCATCGTGTGCGATTTCATCGACATGGAGACGAAGTCGAACCGGGAGCGGGTGCTGCAGGAGCTGCGACAGAACCTGTCCCGCGACCGTGCGCGCACCAAGGCGTTCGCGGTGAGCGATCTGGGCCTGGTCGAGATGACGCGCCAGCGCGTGCGGCAGAGCCACTACCAGAGCATGACTGAGGCGTGTCCGACGTGCGATGGCACCGGGCGCGTGTTCACCCCCGAGACGATTATCCGCCGCATGGAGCGGTCGGTGAAGCGGATGGTACTGGAAGGGAAGCGTGAGAACGTGGTGGTGAAGCTGCACCCCGACGTCGCGCTGTACGTGCTCAAGGAAGAGAAGGACCTGCTCAAGAAGATGGAGAAGAACGCGCGGTTTGCGCTCGAGCTGAGGGACGATCCGCTGCTTAAGCCGGACGAGTTCAAGATCGTGATGAAGGCGCAGGGGCGGGACGTGACGGAGCTGTACGCGTTGGCGTAAAAGCGACCGCCACCACAGCGGCCAGCTGCCATTTAACGACGCTGCCGGCCCGGAGCTAACGCGCGTGCGCTTTAGCACTCACCGAAAAACAAGGGGCAAGCATGCGTTTCATTGGCAGGTCGGCGGTGCTCGCGGTGTGCCTCCTCGCGCTCGCGGGTCGCGCGGAAGCCCAGGCGTTTCGAGACTCGTTGACGGTCATCCGGGCGGCCCGGATGCTCGACGTCACGACCGGCAACATCCTCCAGAACGTGGCCGTTACGGTCACCGGCGACCGCATCACCTCGATCACCAGCTCCGCCGTGCCAGCCGGCGCGCGAGTCGTCGACCTCGGCGATGTCACGCTGCTGCCCGGCCTCACCGACGCGCATACGCACGTCACGAGCAATCTCGAGGCTAACTCTTTCGTGCGGTCGGCACGCGACACGGACGCGGACGAGACGGTGCGCGGAGTGAGAAACCTGCGCGTGATGCTCATGTCCGGCTTCACCACGGTGCGCAATGTCGGCTCTGGCGGGTTCTCCGACGTCGCCCTGATGCGTGCGTCGGACGCAGGCTGGATCGACGCGCCGCGCATCATCCCCGCGGGCCACTCGCTCGGGATCACCGGTGGCCACTGCGATCACACCGGCTGGAAGCCAGGCGTGCTCCAGGGCTCGACGCTCACGGGAATCGCCGACGGACCGGACGAAGCGGTCGAAGCGGTCCGGCAACAGCTCAAGTACGGCGCGAAGGTCATCAAGATCTGCGCGACAGCCGGCGTGCTGTCGTTCGAAGAGAGCGTCGGCGCACAGCAGTTCTCCGATGCCGAGATGCGCGCGATCGTGGAGGAGGCGGGCCGTCACGGCGTGAAGGTCGCCGCCCACGCCCACGGCACCCAGGGGATCATCGCGGCAGTGCGCGCGGGGGTCGCGTCAATCGAGCACGGATCGTTG
>JBPCJJ010000016.1:0-9605 GCA_051005405.1 Gemmatimonadaceae bacterium
ATGTCGCGCTTGCCGAGCGTGCCTGTGGCTTCGATCAGCCGGTCGGCGAGGGTGGATTTCCCGTGATCGATGTGGGCGACGATGCAGAAGTTTCTTATATGGTCGAGCTGGATCTGGTCGGCCACGGAGGGGTTACGAAGTTTTGAGGGGAAGAGACGAAATATAGAGGCCGACGGGTCCGACCCGGTGTTCCTGCTGGGTGGGCGGGTTACCGGTTACCGGTTAACGGTTTACTAGCGGGGCGGCTCCTGGTAGTCGGAGAGGGAATCCAGGTAACGGGCATACCGGTAACGGGTGACCCGGTACCGGGTCGAGCCAGGGCGGAGAAAACGAAGCGATTGGTGAGGAAAGGGGATGATGGTGCGATCTTCAGAGGAAAAACACCCTTTGATGGATGCAGGATCATCACAAACTCCACGTTTGGAAGAAAGCGCATGCCCTCGCGCTCGATGTTCGCCGCGCTACGCGCGGCTTTCCGAAGAGCGGTTACAGATCGCTGCAATCCCAGATGGTCCGTGCCGCGGAGTCGGCACTGTTCAACATCATCGAAGGGTGCGGGTGCAGCACGCGGAAGGAGTTCGCGCGGTTTCTCGACATAAGCATCAAATCGACAACCGAGCTGGAGGGACAATTGGAGCTCTCCAGGGATTACGGCGTTCTCTCCCGCGCCGAGTGGGAGGCCCTCACCGGTGAAACGGTCCGCCTCCGCCGAATGCTTTGCGCGCTGCGATCCAAGGTTCTGAGCCAGCCGGTTGCACCCGGCCAGCCGGTGACCCGTTACCGGTTTGCCCGTTACCTGGATTCCGGTTGCCCACGCCAGGACTTTCCACGAGGGAAAAACAAAAACGGAAAACCCACAACCGAAAACCCTGACCCGTGCATCCGCTGAGTAGTTTGCGGAGCCCCAATGCCTCTCCCGCTTCTGCTGTCCGCTGTCGAGTCGTCGCCGTCTTTCTCGCGCCTCCTCGCCAGCGTCCCCCCTCCGGGCAGGCATGTCCGGGTCGCCGGCCTGCATGGCTCGAGCGACGCCGTCCTGGTCAGCGCGCTGTCGCGCCGCCTGGAGCGGCGGTTTTTTGTCGTGGTATGCGAAGCCGTTCCCGAGGCTGAGCGCTGGCTTGCGGACATGGGCGCGGTCGGCGACAGCGAATCCGTCGCGCTGTATCCGCCGCGCGAAGCGTTTGGCGAGGCTGAGCCCCACGCCGAGGTTGCCGGCGAGCGGGTGGAAACGCTGGAGCGAATGGCGCGCGGCGGGATCCGCGTCCTGCTCACGACCGCGCGCGCCGTCATGGAGCGCACCAGGCTCGCGCGCGCGCTGTCGGCCGCGCGCCTGGAGCTCCGCAAAGGCGAGGTTCACCGCCTTGCCAGTCTGATCGCGCATCTCGAATCCATCGGATTCGAGCGAGTGGACATGGTGGACGATGTCGCGCAGTTCAGCGTCCGCGGCGGAATCCTCGACATATATGGATTCGGGATGGCCGAGCCGGTGCGGCTCGAGTTCTTCGGCGACGAGATCGCGGAGCTGCGGCACTTCGACGTCGGCTCCCAGCGGTCTACCAGAGAGGCGGAGCTCGCGCTCGTGCTACCCGTCGACGGTCAAGTGACTACCGGCGCGGAGGAGTTCGAGCGGATTTCGATCGCCGACCTCTGGCCGCCGGACACCATCGTGACGTATCCCGCGGGCACGAAGCTCGAGGGAGAGCTGCGCCGCACGTGGGACGAGGCGCAGCACCACATCGATCTCGCGCGCCGCCGCGGAGAGGACGCGCCGGATCGCGAAGAGCTGTACGACGTCCCGGACGCAGTGACACGCCGCCTGGGGTCGTTCGGCGCGGTCGAGCTCGCGGAGTCGGCTGGCGATGCGGGAGACATCGTGTTTCCCATCCGCGCTCCGGAGACGATCGCTCGTGACATCAAGCAGCTTCGGCGCACGGTGCGGGATGGAACGCCGACGGTGATTCTCTGCGATAACTCCGGCCAGGCCGAGCGCCTGGAGGAGCTGCTGGACGACGGGCCGGGGCCGCCGTCGCCGGCCGCGCTGGCGATAGGCGTGCTGCACCGGGGGTTCGTCGTCCCTGCACGGGGGAACGATCCAGGGCTGCGCGTCCTTACCGATCACGAGATATTCAGCCGCGAGCGCCGCATCAGGCGCGCGCGAAAATATTCGGGCGGGAGCGCATTCGACTCCGGGGCCGCTCTCAAGCCGGGCGACTACGTGGTGCATCTCGAGCACGGCGTCGGGATCTATCGCGGGATGGAGAAGCTCTTCGTCCGCGAAAGCACTGTGGAGGTGGCCGTGATCGAGTATGCAGGCGGCGACCGGCTCAACGTCCCGCTCTACAAGATCGATCAGCTGGAGCGCTTCCGCTCCGCGGACGAAATCGACGGCGACTCGGCGCCGCCGCACCTGCACAAGCTGGGCGGAAAGAAATGGGTGCAGCAGCGCGACCGCACACGGGCTGCCATTCAGGAGATGACCGCCGAGTTGCTCGACCTGTACGCGCGACGGAAGATCGCAACGAGGCCGCAGCATGTTCCCGACACCGCCTGGCAGCGGCAGCTCGAATCGTCCTTCCTGTTTGAGGACACGCCCGACCAGCGCCGCGCGACGGAGGACGTGAAATCCGACATGGAAGGCCCGCGACCGATGGACCGGCTGCTGGTGGGCGACGTGGGGTACGGCAAAACGGAGATAGCCGTGCGCGCCGCGTTCAAAGCGGTGCAATCGGGGCGGCAGGTCGCCGTGCTCGTGCCAACGACGATTCTCGCGGACCAGCACGCGCGCACTTTCGGCGACCGGCTCGCCGATTTCCCCGTGGTAGTGCGAACGCTGAGCCGGTTCCAGACAGCGAAAGAGCAGGAGGATGCGCTGGTCGAGATCAAGGCAGGCAAGGCGGACATCGTCATCGGCACGCACAGGCTGTTGAGCGCGGACGTCAGCTTCGCCAACCTCGGGCTGATCGTCGTGGACGAGGAACACCGGTTCGGGGTGAAGCACAAGGAGCGCCTCAGGCAGCTGCGGCTCGAGACTGACGCCCTCACGCTTACCGCGACGCCGATTCCGAGGACGCTGCACATCTCCCTCGCGGGACTGCGCGACATGACGCTGATGCAGACGGCGCCGCGCGACCGGTCGCCCGTGCTGACGTTCGTCGAGCCGTGGGACGACGGGTTGCTCGAGGAAGGGATCGCCCGCGAGCTCGATCGCGGGGGGCAGGTGTTCTTCGTGCACAACCGGATCGAGACGATCGTGGCGATAGCCGATCACGTGCAGCGCCTGGCGCCCCGCGCCCGGGTCGGCGTCGCGCACGGCCAGATGCGGGAGCGGGATCTCGAGGCGGTGATGCGCAAGTTCGTCAACGAGGAGCTGGACATCCTTGTCTCGACCATGATCGTCGAGTCCGGACTCGACGTCCCGAACGCCAATACCATGTTCGTGAACCGCGCTGATACCCTTGGTCTCGCGCAACTGTACCAGCTCCGTGGCAGGGTCGGCCGCTCGCACCGCCGCGCATACTGCTATCTCATCGTCCCGGAATCCGTTGACGAGGAGGCCAACCGGCGCCTGAAGGTGCTGGAGCATCACACGGAGCTGGGCTCCGGATACAGGATCGCGCTCAAGGACATGGAGCTCCGCGGCGCGGGGAACCTGCTGGGTCCGGAGCAGTCGGGGTTCGTCCAGGCCGTGGGGTTCGACATGTACCTGCGACTCCTGGACGAGACGGTTCGCCGGATGCGCCGCGGCGATACCGGTCCGAAGCTTCTTCCTGCGGAAGTCTCGCTCGATCTTCCCGCGTTTCTGCCGGACGATTACATCCCGTCTCAGGACGCGAAGCTCGACATCTACCGGAGGCTGACGAACCTTACGGACCCGGCGGATGTCGAACAGGTAAGGCAGGAGGTGCGGGACCGGTTCGGCCCGCTCCCGCCTCCGGTGGAGGGGTTCTTCGCCACTGGCCTGCTGCGAGTCCTGGGGGGCGCGCTCGAGATCGAGTCCATCTTCGTGCGGGGGGCGGAGGCTCGTATTACCTTTAGAGATTATGCCGTTCCGCGCGTGAAAGGTCTCGCGACGGTGTTCCAGGAGGTGCAGTTCTCGGCGGAGGTGCGGCGCACGCACCCGCTGTCCCTGAAGCTGACCCGGCTCGGCGGCTCCACGCTGCTGGATGGACTCGTTCGCGCCCTCACGAAGCTTCGCCCGTAGCCAAAAAACTTTTCGGAGCCGTACGACAACATGATTCGCCCTATCGCAGTCGCCGTTCTCGCGTTGACAGTTTTCTCGGGCTGTGGGGGAATGCGTGACGCCCTCACCGCTCATACGGATACCGCGGCCCGCGCGGGATCCAACGAGCTCGGCGCCAAGCGCCTGGCTCAGCTTATCGGCTCGGGCCAGGCGCCGGTCCGCAAGGACGTGCTGCGCGCCGTCGCCGATCTCTGGGTCAACTATCAATTGCTGGCGCTCGCTGCTGCCGAGGGCGATTCGCTCAACCAGCCGGCCACGATCGACAGCGCCATGTGGTCGCTGTTCGCCAACCAGCGCGCGCAGAAGTGGTTCGAGCAGGTCTCGCAGGGATGGGGTCGCGTGGATACCGCCGCGGCGCCGCAGAAGTACGCGTCGGGCGAGCTGCTCGCAGCGAGCCACGTCCTGCTCCTAACGCAAAACAAGCCGGACAGTGCCAAGCGAAACGCGCTCGTCAGGGCCCGGCAGCTCCGGTCCCGGATCACGGGCGCCAACTTCGCCGAGCTTGCATCGACGAACAGCGAGGACACGCAGTCGGGAGCACAGGGCGGCAGCCTCGGGATCTTCCCGCGCGGTGCCATGGTTCCGGCGTTCCAGCAGGCGCTGCTCGCGCTCCAGCCGGGCGAGATCTCACCGATCGTTGAGACGGAGTTCGGCTACCACATCATCCGCCGCCCGACCTTCGCGGAAGTTCGCGAGGCTTTCCTCGAGGCGAGCCGCGCCCACAGCATGCAGGTCGCGGAGAGCACGTACATGGCGCGCATGGATTCCGTGTCCAGGATCGACGTGAAGAAGAGCGCGCCCGCTACGGCGCGCGCGGTCGCCGCGGACCCGGACGCCCACACCAAGGATCGCGCCGTGCTGGCGACGTCGGTGGCGGGGTCGTTCACCGCCGCGCGGCTCGTCCGCTGGATGGAGACGTTCCCCCCGCAGCAGCAGGTGCATACGCGACTCATCGCGGCGCCCGACTCGATCGTCAACCAGTTCATAAAGAACTTCGTCCGCAACGAGCTCGTGCTCCGCGCCGCGGACAGCGCGGGGATCAAGATCGATCCGGCGGAGCTGAGAAGCACACGGCAGACGTTCGTCGGCGAAGTGGTGAACGAGTGGACGCAGCTCGGGATCTCTCCGGCGATGCTCGCCGACAGCGCGACGACCAAGGAGGAGCGGGTTCGCCTCGCCACCGCGCGGGCTGACCGCTATCTCGAACGGGTGCTCGCGGACGAAGCTCCGTTCGTGAATGTGGCTGCTCCTGTGGAAGTGGCGCTTAGGGCCAAGTACCCGCACGCCGTCAACAACGCGGGACTGGATCGCGCGTTGCAGCAGGCGATTCGCGTTCGCGCCTCGGTGGATTCGAGCCGCGCCGCCCAGCAGCCACCGTCGGCGGTTCCGATGCCAGGCATGCCAGGCATGCCGGGCGACGCGCGGCTCGAGTCCCGGCCGGCCCAGCCCGGCCAATGATCGAACAGGCAATGGATGGCGGGGTACTGCGTAGGATGACAAACAGGATTCCGTACGTTGCGGTGCTCGTCGCGCTGTCGATATGCGTGACTGCGCCGCGCGCTTCGCTTGCCCAGGAAACCCCGGCCCCGGCGCCGGCCCCAGTGCAGCAGCCGGGTAGCACGCTCCCGGTGGATCGCATCGTGGCGGTCGTAGGGTCGGAGCCGGTCCTGTGGAGCGACGTCCTTGTCGCGGTGAACCAGAAGCGCGCGCAAGGGCTGACCTTCCCGCCTGATTCGGCCGGCCAGATGGCGATAGCCCGCGAGACGCTCGACGATCTGATTGACGCCGAGATCCTCGTGCAGAAGGCTGCGCAGCTCAAGATCGAAGTGACCGCCGAGGAAGTTTCGCCCCAGGTGGACGATCAGATTCGGCGCATTCGCGAGCAGTTCTCCAGTGACCCCGATTATCGGCGCGAGCTGCGCGAGGCTGGATTCGGTACGCCCGAGGAGTACCGTCGCACGCTGGTTGAGCAGGCTCGCCGCCAGAGGCTGCAGCAGCGAACATTCGAGGAGCTTCGCAAGCGTTTGCGTCCCGCGACCGTGACGGAGGCGGAGATTGACGTCGCCTTCGAAGAAAATCGCGAGCGACTTCGACAGCGTCCCGCGGCAGTGACGTTCCGCCAGGTCGTCATCGCGCCGAAGCCGTCCGAGACCTCGAAGGCGCGCGCTCGCGCGAAGGCCGACTCGCTGCTCGCCGAGATACGCGCGGGCGGCGATTTCGAGCAGATTGCGCGACGCGAATCGATGGATCCCGGAAGCAAGGAGCTGGGCGGCGACATCGGTTGGAACCGGCGCGGCTCGGGGCTCGTCGCCGAGTTCGAGCGCGCGATCTTCGCGCTGCCTCCTGGACGGGTGAGCCCGATAGTCGAGACCACGTTCGGATACCATATCATTCGCGTGGACAGGGTACAGCCGGCCGAAGTGAAGGCTCGCCACATCCTGATTCGTCCTGAAATCGATTCCGCGGATGTGGCCCGGGCGCGGCAGGAGGCGGACACGGTAGCCGCGCAGTGGGCTCGCGGCGCCGATTTCGAGCTTCTCATACAGAGGCATCACGATCCGTCGGAAGAGCGTGGCATCCTGCAGCCCTACCCGCGGGATTCGCTCCCTGCTTCTTACAAGCTGGCGATCGCGGGCAAGCCCGCGGGTGGCGTTACGGAGCCATTCCAGCTCGGCGCGGATGCGGCGGTCAAGTTTGCGGTTCTGGAGATCGTCACGATGACCGAGGGCGGCGAGTACAGCCTCGAGGACGTGCGCGAGCAGATCAGGCAGCAGCTCATCGCCGAGCGCGCGACGCGCGCGCTGCTCGACTCCCTGCGCAGGGAGACCTTCGTGTCGCTTCGATTGTAGGTGCGCGCGCGGCTGGCTGTCACCGCAGGAGATCCGCGCGGAATCGGCCCCGAGATAATTCGCATAGCGCTCGACGACCCTCGTGTCGCCGAGCGCTGTGACGTTACGGTGGTCGCCCCGGCCGGAACCGGGTTGAGCGCGCAGGAAATGGTGGGCGAGTGGCGCGCCGAAGGCGGCGCCGAGCTTGCGGGCGCGCTCAGCGGCAGCATGATCGAGCGCGCCGTATCGCTGGCGATGTCCGGCGAAGTGGACGGAATCGTGACCGCCCCAATCGACAAGTCAGCGCTGCTTGCCGGCGGGTTCGACTACCCGGGTCACACCGAGATGCTCGGCGCCCTTGCCGGCACGCCGGTGGCGATGATGCTGACGTCGACCGGCGCCGCTGGAGACGGCGGCCATCCGCTTCGCGTCGTGCTGGCTACGACGCACATCGCGCTCCGTGACGTGGCTGACGCGGTGACGGCTGAGAGCATCGCGCTGGCTGCGCGGATTACGCGGGACGGACTGAGGGAGTGGTTCGCCATCGCCGAGCCCCGGATCGCGCTGTGCGCGCTGAATCCGCACGCCGGCGACGGCCGAAGGTTCGGGACCGAGGACGAAGACGTTCTTGCACCAGCGGCGCGCGGAGCGGACATCGGGGGCCCTTTCCCGGCCGACACTGTGTTCGTGCGCGCGATGAAAGGAGAGTTCGACGCCGTCATCGCTCCGTATCACGACGTTGGCATGACCGCGATCAAAGTCGCGTCGTTCGGGTCGGCGGTAAATGTGACTCTGGGACTTCCGTTTCCGCGGACATCGCCCGATCACGGCACGGCTCTCGACATTGCGGGTCGCGGGATCGCGGACCCGTCGAGCTTCATCCAGGCGCTTCTGCTGTGCGCGACTCTGGCGGATCGCGCTCGGCTGAACGGCGGTCGCCCAGGCTTTGAAGATCGATCGCCAGAGTCTCTATCCGGCGGCCGTCCATCTCCCGCACGATGAAGATCGCTCCTCCCGCCTGGACACGGTCGCCGGGCGCCGGGAGCCGGCCGAGCGTCCCGAAGACGTAGCCTCCAAGGGTGGTGTAGTCTTCGTCGGGAACCTCGAGGCCGAAGCGCTCGTTGAGATCCGTGATGTGGGTGCTGCCCGGCACGAAGGTTTCGCCGCCGCGGGTTTCCACGGGCTTTTCGGCCGGATCATCGTACTCGTCGAGAATCTCACCGACGATCTCCTCGAGCAGATCCTCCATCGTGACGACGCCGGCAGTCCCGCCGAATTCGTCGAGCACGACCGCCATGTGCTCCTTAAGGCGCTTGAAGTCCGAGAGTACATCTTCGACTTCGCGCGAGCCGGGAACCATGTGCACCGGACGCATCACTGCCTGGAGCGAGAAGCTGTTGCGCCGCCGCACGGCCTCGATAAGGATGTCCTTGGTGAGAACGAGCCCGACGATGTTGTCGATGCTGTCCTCGTACACCGGGTACCTGGAGAACCCCTTGTTCTCTACGGTGACGAGCACATCGTCCAGGGACGCATCGAGCGCGAACGCGGCGACTTCGGTGCGCGGCGTCATCACGTCGCCCGCGTTTTTCTCCGAGAACTCCAGCACGGCGTCGATCATGTCGGCGTCCTGGGCCTCGATCGCCCCGCCTTCCTGCGCCTGCTCCACCAGTATTCGCAGCTCGTCCGGCGAATGCACGCTGTCCTCGCCGGGGAGGGCATGCAGCCCGAACAGGCCCAGCATGAAGTTCGACGTGCGGTTGATGACCCACACGAACGGCCGCGACAGGGAGGCGAACAGCACGAGGGGCGGAACGAGCCACTTGGCCATTCGCTCGGGATGGTTCAGCGCCGCCGCCTTGGGAACGAGCTCGCCGAACACGACGTGCACGTAACTGGCGGCGGCGAAAGCGATGATCGCGGCGATCGTGACGCGGGCGGGG
Organism: Gemmatimonadaceae bacterium; assembly: GCA_051005405.1. Taxonomy (GTDB): domain Bacteria; phylum Gemmatimonadota; class Gemmatimonadetes; order Gemmatimonadales; family Gemmatimonadaceae; genus JACDCY01. The sequence continues at coordinate 9,009 of JBPCJJ010000016.1, forward strand.
ATTGCCGCGCCGGCCGGCAGCGTCGCCAGCACATCCGTCATCGTGGATTGAGCCACCCAGCCGAGCGCCAGGCTGGAGAGAGTCACGCCAAGCTGGCTGGCGGGGAGCAGTCCCGAGATATTGGAGGATGCGCGCAAGGCGACGCGGGCGAGCCGGTCACCGGTGCGAACCATGGCTTCCAGCCGGTTCCGGCGCGAGCGAACAAGCGCGAACTCGGCGCCGACGAAGAAACCGTTCAGGAGCACGAGGACAACGATGGCGGACAGCCTTCCTAGCACACGTGGAACTTACTACCGATCCGACCGCTTATGAACTGCCCGGAGGGTAACTGACGGCTATGGGGCACGGCCATTCGCGCGCAAGCGGGGACTCGTCGCGGCTCCGGCTCGCGCTGGCGATCACGGCGACGCTGATGGTCGTCGAGGTCATCGGCGGGATCGTCAGCAACTCCATCGCCCTGTTGGCGGACGCCGGTCACATGCTCACGGACGTGGCTGCGCTGGGGCTGTCGTTGTTCGTAGCATGGTTCGCGCATCTGCCCCGAACGTCCCGCAGGACCTATGGCTATCTGCGCTGGGAGATTCTGGCCGCGCTGAT
>JBPCJJ010000017.1:0-17056 GCA_051005405.1 Gemmatimonadaceae bacterium
ACCTCTCCCTGCGCCGCCGCGCGGCGCAAGAGTTCGCCCTCGTCCACGATCTCCACGCCCAGCGCGCGCGCGCGATCCAGCTTGCCGCCGGCTTCCTCTCCGGCGACGACGAAGCTGGTGGCCTTCGATACCGAGCTGGTCACGCGGCCGCCGTGGGCTTCGACGAGGTCGGTAGCGGCCTTGCGCGACAGCGTCGGCAGTGTGCCGGTCACGACGATGGTCTTTCCCGCGAGCGACGTTCCGCTGACCCCGGCGCGCGGCTCCGCGAAGCTCACGCAAGCCGCGCGCAACTTCTCGATCTCCTCCCGGGCGCCCGGATCGGCAAAGAAATCGGCGACGGCCTGGGCGATGACCGTGCCGACACCGCGAATGGTGGAGATCTCCGCGGCATCGGCCGCCGCTACCGCGTCCAGCGTTCCGAAATGACGCGCCAACAGTTGCGCCGCGGCCTCGCCGACGTGACGGACGCCGAGGCCGTACAACAGGCGTGACAGCGGCTGCGCGCGCGACGCATCGATCGCCTTCACCAGAGACGCGGCACTCTTGGCTGCGTATCCGTCCAGCTCCAGGAAATTCGCCGGGGTGAGACTGTAGAGGTCGGCCGCGTCGCGGACCATGCCCGCTTCGACCAGTTGCGAGATGCGGGCGTACGAGAGGCCGCGGATGTCCATCGCTGATCGCGAAGCGAAGTGGACCAGTCCCTCGAGCCGTCGCCCGGGACAGGCCACGTTCGGACAGAACGAGGCGGCCTCTCCTTCCTCGCGGATCGCGGGCGTGTCGCAGCTCGGGCACCGGTCCGGCATCGACCAGGGCCGCTCGGCGCCGGTGCGAGCGGTGGTCACTGGAGCGATCACCTGCGGAATCACGTCGCCCGCGCGCTTCACCTGCACGCGGTCGCCGATTCGCAGATCGCGCTGCCTGATGAAATCCTCGTTGTGCAGCGTCGCGAGCTTCACTGTTGTCCCGCCGATTTCTACAGGCTCGAGCTCTGCGTAAGGGTTCAGCGCGCCCGTCCGCCCGACGTTCACCTTGATGGCGAGCAGCGAGGTCTCGGCGATGTCCGGCGCGAACTTTCGCGCGATCGCCCAGCGGGGGTCCCGCCCTCCGACTACGCCAAGCTCGTCCTGCACGCGGAAGGAATCGACTTTGATCACTCCGCCGTCGATCGCGAAATCGAGCGAAGACCGTAGCTCGTGCTCGAGCTTGTGCGACCAGGTGAATGCCTGATCGATTGTGGCGCAGCGCTTCCGGTGCGGCGCGACGGGGATTTCCCATTTCTCCAGCGCGTCGAGCACTTCCCACTGGGTCTGAAACGGCAGCGCGGTCCCCGGCGCTGCGATAGCGTATCCAAAAAACCGGAGCGGGCGGGACGCGCTGACCGCGGGGTCGAGCTGCCGGAGCGATCCCGCGGCCGCGTTCCTGGGGTTCGCGAGCAGGGGCTCGCCGTTCCGCGCGCGCTCGGTGTTCATCTCCTCGAATGCGCTGAACGGGATGTAGATCTCTCCGCGAATCTCGATCGTTCCCGACGGCGCGCCCTTGGCCAGTCTGAGCGGGACATCGCGCACCGTGCGGATGTTGCTCGTGACCACCTCGCCGATCGAGCCGTTGCCCCGCGTCGCCCCGTTCACCAGCACGCCGTCGGTGTAGGTGAGGCTCACCGCCGCTCCGTCGATCTTCAGCTCGGCCGTGTAGCCGGATCGCACCGCGTCGTCCCCCGCGAGCCGCACCATCCGGGTCTCCCACGCGCGGAGCTCGTCGTCGTCGAACGCGTTGCCGAGCGAGAGCATCGGCACCAGGTGCTCGTACTTGTCGAGCTGGCTCGCGGGCGCCGCGCCCACGCGAAGGGTGGGCGAATCCGGCGCGCGGAGCTCGGGGTGCTGTTCTTCCAGATCCTGGAGTTCGCGGAAGAGGCGATCGTAATCCGCGTCTGCCATCCGCGGACGGTCGAGCACGTAGTATTCGTGCGACGCCCGTGAAAGCGCGTCGCGGAGCTCAGCGGCCCGGGCTGCCGGCGGACTCCGTCGTTTTGCCATGGACGTTGAATTCATCGCTGTCGAAACCTACCACTTTGTTCCGCCCGGTTTCCTTGGCGACGTACAGCGAGTCGTCCGCGGCGCGGATGAGGTCGTCGCGCGAGACGATCCTCGGGTGCGGCCAGGTGGCGACGCCACAGCTGACGGTGCGGTTGAGCTTGAGGCCATTGTGCGTGAACACATGCTTCTCGATCTCTTCGCGAACCCGCTGCGCGAACGTCTCCGCCGCCTCGAGCACCGTGCCCGGCAGGATGATCATGAACTCCTCGCCGCCGTACCGGCCGACACGATCGATCTCCCGCGCCTGCTTCTTGATGAGCTTGGCAAACTGGCGCAGGATCGCGTCCCCCGCCTGGTGCCCGTGCGTGTCGTTGACGCTCTTGAAGTGATCGATGTCGCACATGACCGCGGAGAGCGGCTCGTGCAATCGGAGGGAGTGCTCGAACATCTCGTGAAGCCGCTCCTCCAGATACCGGCGGTTGTCGAGTCCCGTGAGTCCGTCCGTCTGCGACATGCGGCGAAGGCGGTCGTTCATCTCCTCCAGCTCACGCTCCCTGCTCTCGAGATCTTCCTGCAGCTTCTTGATCCGGAGCATCGATCGCACTCTCGCTTCCAGCTCCGCGAAATTGATCGGCTTGGTGATGTAGTCGTCGGCGCCGGCATCGAGCCCTTCGACCCGACTCTCCGTGGAATCCAGCGCCGTCTGCATGATCACGGCTATGAACGGGAGGTCGGCATCGCTCTTGATGCGACGGACGACTTCGATTCCGCTCATCCTCGGCATCATGACATCGAGGAGGATCAGATCGGGGGGTTCTTCCTTGACCGAGTCGAGCGCCTGCTGCCCATCGGATGCCGTGCGAACTTTGTATCCGCGGGCGGCGAGCCGCGCGCGGAGGAGCTCCACATTGTCTTCCTGATCGTCGACTACAAGGATCGTATCAGCGTCAAGCCTTGGGCGTGCTTCACTGCCCATCGCTTCGTCCAAGGAAGCGCTGAACCTCGGCAACGACAGCGCGCGGCTCGCAGGGCTTGGCCAGGTAGCCGTCGCAGCCGACTTCCATCGCCTTCTCGCGGTCGGAAGCCAGGGCGTGCGCGGTGAGCGCGATGATGGGTATGTGCTTCGTGTCCGGATCGTGCTTGAGTACCTGCGTCGCCTCCCATCCGTCGATGATGGGGATACTGATGTCCATGAGTATCAGGTCGGGCTTCTGGGCCCGGGCTTTGGCAATGCCTTCCTCGCCATTCAATGCCTCCGACACCTCGTAACCGAAGTGGCGCAGAATGGTGGAATACACGATACGATTGTCTTCATTGTCCTCGACGAGGAGGACGGTCTGACCATTAGGTTCCATTTAGTTCCTCGCACGGGTATTGCAAATTGGCTGGAGAAGCAAGTTCCTTACCACGTCCAATTTCCCCCCACGACCATGCCTGATAACGCCAGCTCGCCGCGCGACGACACGGATGACGGAGTCTTCGAGGTGGAAGGCCGCCCCTTCACCGAGATCCGGGACCTGGGCAAGATGGGCACAATCATAGCCGGCGTTGCGGTCGGCGCCATGATCGGGGCAGGGGCGGCTCTCCTGCTCGCGCCCGGCAGCGGGGACGAGACAAGGACCGCCATCAAGCGACGTGTCCGCAAGCTCACGCGGAGGGAGCGGGGGGTATGGAAGTCACTGGCGCGCGCTCTGGAAGCAGCCGCCAACGAGACGGCTGTCCGCGCCCGCGTGAGGACCGGAAAGGTGCAAGCGGCCGCAGCGGCTGGGGAAACGATCACCTGAGGGGGGAGTCCGGCGCGCGGGCTCTAGCCCGCGCCAAGGCTGCGGGTAGCTTCTCCCCTTTGTTGTCCTACCCACTGCCCACGAAATGATCGTCACAAGAGTCATAGAGCGCAAACGCGACGGCGGACGTGTAACGCCGGACGAATGGCGCGAGCTCACGCGGGGATACGCGCAGGGAGCGATTCCCGATTACCAAATGGCGTCGCTGCTCATGGCGATCTTCCTCCGCGGGCTGGACAAGGCCGAGACCGCGGCGCTCACCGACGCGATGATCGAGTCCGGCGCCAGGCTGGATCTTTCGCACATCACGCTCCCCAGGATCGACAAGCACTCTACCGGCGGCGTGGGCGACAAGGTTTCGCTGATCCTCGCGCCCCTGATCGCCTCGCTCGGTGTCGCTGTCCCGATGATGTCCGGGCGCGGACTCGGCCATACGGGCGGCACGCTGGACAAGCTGGAGTCCATCCCCGGCTTTCGCACGCAGATGTCGCTGGGCGAAGTCAGCGCTCAGATCGAGAAGCTCGGGTGCGCCCTGTTCGGGCAGTCGGAGGAGATCGCGCCCGCCGACAGGAAGATGTACGCGTTGCGCAGCGCGACATCGACCGTCGAGGCGATACCGCTGATCGCGTCGAGCATCATGAGCAAGAAGCTCGCGGAAGGACTCACGGGACTTGTGCTCGACGTGAAGCGCGGATCGGGCGCGTTCATGCAGACAATGGACTTCGAGCTCGCGAAAGCGATGATCGAGCTCGGCTCCGAGCACGGATGCCCCGTAGTCGCGCTCGCCACGGCGATGGACCGGCCGCTCGGCAGGGCGTGCGGCAACGCTCTCGAAGTGGAGGAGGCGATCGCCGGGTTGCACGGCGAAGGGCCCGGGGACCTGATGGAGGTCACCTACGCTCTTGGCGCGGAGATGCTCGTACTGGGCGACGTGGCGCAGACCCATCTGGACGCGCGCGACATGATGCGGCAGGCGATCGAGTCCGGGCGCGCCGCGGAAAAATTCCAGCGGATCATCGAGGCCCAGGGCGGCGACCCGCGCGTGGTGGACGATCCGGCGCTACTGCCGCAAGCGAGCGCGGTGGAGATCTTTTCCGCCGTGCACGACGGCACCGTCCACAAGATCGAGCCGCGAGCGATCGGTCACGGGCTGGTGAGTCTTGGCGCCGGGCGGCTTCAGGTAGACGACAATATCGACTCCAGCGTTGGCTTCGTGATCACCGCCAAGCCGGGCGACCCGGTAAAGAAAGGCGAGCCGCTGGCTACCGTGTTCGCTTCAGATGACGATGGCCTGCGCAAAGGTTTGGACGTGCTCGCCAGGGCGATCATCATCGGGCAGGGGCCGGGGACGGCGCTGCCGCTCATATCGCACCGCGTGACGAGCGCTGGAGCGGAAGACTACATCAACTGAGAAAAACCAAGCTGGCAGCTGGTAGCTGCCAGCTTGGCTGTTCCGTTCGTCTAAATATCCAGGTTGCTCACGAACTTCGCGTTCTGCTCGATGAATAGCCGCCGCGGCTCGACTTCATCGCCCATGAGCGTCTGGAACAGCAAGTCCGCCTGGACGGCGTCCTCGATCTCGACCTTGAGAATCGTTCGCGTGTCTGGATCCATGGTCGTCTTCCAGAGCTGGAGCGGGTTCATCTCTCCCAGACCCTTGTATCGCTGGATCCCGACTGACGCGCGTCCCTCGCCGTTGCTCAACCGCGCGGTAAGCTCGACACGCTCCTCTTCGTTGTACGCGTAGTACTCCTCGCGTCCCTTGGCCACCCGATAGAGCGGCGGCTGCGCGATGTATATGAAGCCTGCCTCGATCAGTTGCGGCATCTGCCGATAGAAGAACGTGAGCAGCAGCGTCCGGATGTGCGCGCCGTCCACGTCGGCGTCAGTCATCAGGATGATCTTGTGGTACCGCGCGTTCTCGAGAGAAAAATCCTCCTTGATCCCCGCCCCGATCGCGGTGATGATCGTGCGGATCTCCTCGTTCGAGAACACCTTGTCGATCCGGGCTTTCTCGACGTTGAGGATCTTTCCGCGCAGCGGGAGTATCGCCTGGAACGAGCGGTCGCGGCCCTGCTTGGCGGAGCCGCCGGCGCTGTCGCCTTCCACCAGATAGATCTCGCACAGCCGCGGGTCCGACAGCGAGCAGTCGGCCAGCTTGCCGGGAAGATTACCGATGTCGAGCGCGGACTTCTTCCGCGTCAGGTCGCGCGCCTTTCTCGCCGCTTCGCGCGCGCGCGCGGCGGCAACGGCCTTCTCGATGACGATGTTGGCGACGCGCGGATGCTCCTCGAGATACGCGGCGAGCTGCTCATTGACCACGGTCTTGACCGCGCCCTCGGCCTCCGAGTTTCCGAGCTTCGTCTTGGTCTGACCCTCGAACTGCGGCTCGCGAATCTTGATCGACAGAACGGCGGTGAGACCCTCGCGCACGTCGTCGCCGGTGAGCGTGAAGTCGGCCTTCTTGAGCGCGTTCCCCTTGGCGGCGTACGCGTTTATCGTCCGAGTCAGAGCGGACTTGAAGCCGGTGAGGTGCGTGCCGCCTTCGTGCGTGTTCACGTTGTTCACGAAGGAGAACACGTTGTCGTTGTAGCCGTCGTTGTACTGGAAGGCGATCTCGATGCCGATGTCGTCCCGCTCGGCTTCGATGTACACGATCTCCTGGTGCAGCGGCTTCCGGTTGATGTTGAGGAACTGTACCATCTCCTTGAGCCCGCCATCGGCGTGGAAGATCTCTTCCTTCTCCTCGCCCTCGCGCTCGTCCTTGAGCGTGATCGTGACGCCCTTGTTGAGGAACGACAGCTCGCGCAGCCGCGTCTCGAGCGTCGTGTAATCGTAGTGCAGGTCCGTAAAGATCTCTGGATCGGGCTTGAACCAGACTTTCGTCCCGGTCTCCTTGCCGATCTTTTTGAGCACCTCGAGCTTGGTCTTCGTGTGGCCGCGCACGAAGTCCATGTAGTGCTCCTTCCCCCCGCGGCACACCCAGACCTTCAGCTGCTCCGAGAGCGCGTTGACCACGGACACGCCGACGCCGTGGAGCCCACCGGACACCTTGTAGCTCGACTTGTCGAACTTTCCGCCCGCGTGCAGCACCGTCATCGCGAGCTCGACGCCGGGAATCTTCTCGATCGGATGCATGTCGACCGGAATTCCGCGGCCGTCGTCTTCGACCGTGATCGAATCGTCCTTGTGGATCCAGACGCCGATGTTGTGCGCGTAGCCGGCGAGCGCTTCGTCGATCGAGTTGTCGACTACCTCGTACACCAGATGGTGAAGACCGCGGCCCGATGTCGAGCCGATGTACATGCCCGGGCGCTTGCGGACCGCTTCCAGTCCTTTGAGAACCTGGATCTGGCCCGCGTCGTAACTGGCCGTTGGCTCCTCGGTCAGAGTCTTCGCCATGATTTCAGTTGTTGGGAAACGAGAAAAAAACGGTGGGGACGCGGACGGAATCAGGCGCGGAAACTGGCACCGAATCTATACCGAAGACGCGTGGCTTATCACTATACGAAATATATGAAAAAACGGCGCCCCACGCAAATATTTCGTGACGCCGTAAATCTTTGCGGTAAAAGCGCTTAACGCGCGAGCCTGAAACGGATTTTTTTGACCGTCTTGCGGTCCTTTCGGCCGTTCAGCGAGCGCAGGATTTCGGGCTCCAGCAGCGACAGCTCCGACATCCACGCATTCGTCTTCACGGCGACGAGCAATGTGCCGTCGGAAGTGACGTAAAGGGGATGAGTGACGGCCGCGATCTGCTTCCCGACGAGCTTGGGCCACGCCGTGACCGCCCCGGCGTCATCGACCCTTCTTTCGAGCCCCGATTTTTTGAGATACGTGGAGACCGAGTCGGAGATCGGGGCGGGACGGGATTTCTTGCGATGCTCGGCCATATAGGCAATCTCGTGCCTCTGAGCCCTGAACGACAGTTCTTGACAAGCGGGCCGGAGGCATAACGAGGGTGAGGTCCAAGAACGAGACTGACGGGATCCTGGCTGTTAGCGGTGAGTCAACCAATCAGTCTTCAGCTCGGAAGTGATACCTGTGGACTGCCAAGTCGTGAGTGGAGTGTCGAGCGACGCACTGTGAACTTTACTCATTACTGTCACCGTTGAGCACGGCAGAAGGCGTTAGTCGCGGCGATCACCGTGCACCCGCGACGGAGCAAGTCCCGCGGGTACTAGCCTGCTTATAACTGAGTGTTTCACTCAGTGCTAACAGCCAGGATCCCCCTACAGAATCCCACTCGCTACCGCGCGATCACTCCAGACCGGATGCTCCAACGCTCAACACTCGACAGCTCACGGGGGATCTCCTCGGCCTTTGGCACGCACAAGAATGTCTGCCCAAACCCGCTGTCCGAGAGCAGCGCCAGAATGGCCGCGGACCTCCGGGAATCCAGCTCCGCGAACGGGTCGTCGAGCAGCAGCACCGGCCTGGCCCCGCAGCTCCCGTGCAGCGTCGCGGCTTCCAGCATTCGCAGCGCGATCGCGCCCGTGCGTTGTTGCCCCGCCGACGCGAACTCGCGCATCTCGCGGCCTCCCAGCTCCAGGACGAGGTCATCCCGGTGAGGGCCGGCGTGCGTGATTCCGCGGCGGAGATCGATCGCCCGGTGTTCGGCCAGCGACGCCGCCAGCGCGGCGCGGGTGTCGCCGGACCCGGACTGGCGGGAGCGGTAGCGCAGCGTTGTGCCGTCGCTCTCTCCGATAGCGGTGCAGAGCGCGCCGAATTCGCCGGCGCGCAGCTCGGCCCACGACGCGCGAGTATCGATCAGCACCGCGCCGTGCTCCGCCATCGCGGGCTCCCATACTTCAGCTTCCGCTTCGTTCGCGGATCCACGCATCGCCCCGCGCAGCGCGGAGTTCCGCTGCTGCAGCGCTGTCCTGTAGCTGTGCAGCGCGTGCAGATATTTCCGCGAAGTAGCCGCGAGCATGATGTCGAGATACCGGCGCCGCTCGCTCGGGCCGCCCGACACGAGCTGCGCGTCACGGGGAGAAAACATCACCGTCGGCACGTGACCGAACGCGTCGCTCAGGCGGGGCGGCTTCTTGCCGTCGATCATTGCCTTCTTTCGGCGCGACGTGCTCTCAAAGCCGACGGAAATGTTCGCCGATGCCGGCCCGGCGCCGACGGACGCGCCGAGGTGGAAGCTTTCCTCGCCGAAGCTCACGACATCGACGTCCATCGCACCGCGGAAGGAGCGCAGCAGATGGAGATAGTAGAGAGCCTCGAGAAAGTTCGTCTTGCCGTGGCCGTTCTCGCCGATCAGCACCGCGCCCGACCGCGGAATCTCGAGTTTCGCGGCCGCGAGGTTCCGGAATCCCTGCACCGAAAGATTCGTGACTGCTACTGCGGCCCCGTCTGAGCTCTCCGGCTTCACTTCCCCTTGAACGATGGCGCGCGCTTCTCGAGAAAAGCGGCGGTGCCTTCGCGCGTGTCCTCGCTGGCGGCCAGCAGGCCGAAATGATTGGCCTCGAGGAGCAGCCCTTCGTCGAGCGACATCTCGGTCCCGCGGTCCGCGGCTTCGATGCAGAGCGCGATCGCGAGCGGACCGTTGGCGAGTATCTGGCGGGCCAGGTCGCGCGCGGCGGTCATCAGCTCCGCCGCGTGCACGACGCGATTGACGAGCCCGATCCTAAAAGCTTCGTTCGCGTCGATGGTCTCGCCGGTGAGCAGGAGCTGCAGCGCGCGCCCCTTTCCGACGAGTCGCGGCAGCCGCTGAGTTCCGCCGTAGCCGGGGCACAGCCCGAGCTTGACCTCGGGTTGGCCGAACTTGGCCTGGTCGGAGGCGATGCGGATGTGGCACGCCATGGCGAGCTCGCAGCCGCCGCCGAGGGCGAAGCCGTTCACTGCCGCGATCACGGGCTTCGAGCAGGTCTCGATCCGCCGGAAAATGTCCTGGCCGCCCCGCGCCCGCGCTTTTGCCACGACCGGCGTCTGGCCGGCGAGCTCGCGGATGTCCGCGCCGGCCACGAACGCCCGTCCAGCGCCGGTAATGATCGCGGCGCCGATGTCATCGCGCACGCGAATCTCGTCGATGGCGTGGCTGATCTCGCCGAGCGTCGCGCTGCTGAGAGCGTTGAGCTTGTCGGGACGATTGATCGTGACGGTTGCTATCCGCTCGGCGACCTCGAGGGTGATGAATTGGTAGTCCATGCTGGTGAAGATGGCGGGAATTAGCTTGTGCGTCTATGGCGAGCAAATGGATTCTGCGAAAAGGGAGCAAGGAGCGGGGATTCACCTATGCGCCGCCGTCGGGCGCTGGGAGGGTCTCCGCCGAGCTTCGTGAGCGGATCGGGTCGCTCGGCATACCGCCTGCCTGGATTGACGTGCACATCGCGTGGGACTCGCGCGCGGCCATTCAGGCGTGGGGGCACGACGCGCGAGGCCGGAAGCAGTACCGGTATCACGCGCGCGCGGTCGCGAAGGGCGAGCTGCGGAAGTACTACCGCGTTCGGCAGATGGCGCGAGACCTGCCCGCGATCCGACGCAAGGTAGCGGCCGATTCCCGCCAGCGCGGGTACACCATGGAGAAGGTCGCCGCCATAGTCGTGCGGCTTATCGCCCACGGATTCTTTCGCGTCGGGAGCGAGCGGTACGTGCGCGAGAACAACACGTTCGGCATGACCACGATGCGCAAGTCGCACGTGAGCGTTTACGGCGAGAACATCGTGTTCGACTATGTCGGAAAGCGGAGCATCCGGCACAGGCAGATCGTAGTGGACCGAGAGCTGGCGAAGATCGTGAGGTCGTTGCTGAGCACGCCCGGGTCGCGGCTGTTTCGCTACAAGACGGCCGACGGCTGGCGGGATCTCGACTCGCGTGAGGTGAACGACTATTTCAGGTCGTTGACCGGATTCCCCTATACGGTGAAGGATTTGCGAACATGGGGCGGCACGCTGCGGGCGGCGACGGTGCTCGCTGATATCGGCCCGGGCAAGTCTGCGACGGAAACGAAGCGGAACGTATCCACCGCGCTCAGGCTGGTGGCGTCCGAGCTGGGGAACACGCCGGCGATTTGTCGCAAGGCATACGTGCACCCGATGGTGATAACGCAATACACGAAACGTGGCGCGACGATCGAGTCGAAGCGCGCCGGCTCGCGGCCGGCGGACCCGCTGTCGCACGCGCCAGAGGAGAAAGCGTTGATAGATTTTCTGGACCGGTATTTTCCGGAGCGCCGGAAGAAGCGGAGAAGCGTTTCCAATGTCTAGAGGTCCGATGCCCCGCAGGTCAGTCGCCCGCAGGTCAGTCGCCCGCGCGTCGAGAGCAGCGATGCTTGCGCTCAGCTTTCCGTTCGCCATGGACGGCTGGTTCGGCGCGGACAAGATGAAGCACTTCTTCATGTCCGCGTTCATCCAGAGCCTTGCGTACAGCTCGGTGCGCGCCGCGGGTGCCTCGCACGACGGGGCGTTCGTTGCCGCGACCGCAGCGACCGTCGGGTTCGGCCTGGGCCGCGAGATATACGATGGTCGGGTGAAGCGGGCGTTCAGCTACAAGGATCTGGTGTGGGACGGTGCCGGCCTCGCCGCTGGTATGGCTCTCGTCAACAATGCCCGGCGATAGATGTTGAGCTTCCCGGTGCGACGCGCCGGGCGCTCGCAAGCTTGATCCTCATAGGCGAACTGTCGCTCTGGGTCGCGCTGCTCATGGCGACGTGGGCGGCGACTGTCTCGTTCGCCGGTGGTCTGCATGGCAGGACCGGCCTCATCGTGAGCGGCGAGCGCGGGCTGCACGCCGCGTTCGCGATGCTCGCACTGGCATCGCTCGGGCTGTGGGCCGCGCTGATCGGCCACGACTTCTCGGTGGGATACGTCGCGCTGCACACGACCGCGAACCTGCCGCTCGTTTACACGCTGGCAGCGTTCTGGGGAGGGCCTGAGGGCTCGCTTCTCTTCCTCGCGCTGATCCTCGCGAGCTGCTCGGTGATCGCCGTCGTCGTTACCGGCGCCGGTGGGCGCCCCGAGAGGCCATTCGCGAACGCAGCTCTGGGCGTCGTGCTCCTCTTTTTTCTCGCCGTGCTGTGTTTCGGCGCGAATCCGTATGAGCGGATCGAATGGCCCATGGCCGACGGTCGCGGCATGCATCCCCGGCTGCAGAACCCGGCCATGGCGATCCATCCGCCGATTCTGTACCTGGGACTGATCTCTGCGGCAGTTCCGTTCGCGTTCGCGCTCGGAGCGCTCTTTGCGCGGCGGCTCGACGGCGACTGGCCGCGTGCGGTGCAGCGGTGGACCTTGGTCTCCTGGCTCGCGCTGTCCGTCGGAATCCTGCTCGGCATGTGGTGGTCGTACGTGGAGGTCGGCGCGGATGGGCGCTGGGCGCGCGACTCCGTCGAGAGCTGGTCGCTGCTTGCCTGGCTGGCCACAGGAGCTTTGTTGTATTCGACTGGCACGGTTGGAAAACGCGTACCGGCGGCGAGATGGAGCGTAGTGCTGGCCCTGGCTGCGTTTCTTTTCTCGCTCGCCAGCGCACTCGTCTCAAGCGGCGGGATGATCTCCAGCGCCAGCTCCTTCGCGCAGTCGCCGATCAGAAAGCTGGCGTTGGGCTTTCTGGCACTCGCGATTCCGGCATGCGCCTATCTGCTCGCAAGCCGGCTGCGCTACCTGCCGGATGGTGCGGAGCCGGCGCGTGCGTCGTCGACCAGACGGAGGCGGGCGATCGGCGAGTACGTGATTTATGCCGGAGCCGGAGTGATCCTGGCGGGGTTGGGGGGTCAGGCATTCAGCGAGTCTCACGACGTCACGCTAGGCGCCGGCGAGTCCCGAGAGCTGCGCGATCCGTTCGGCCGCGTGTGGACTTTTACCGGGCAGGGGGTATCGCGGTACAACGAGCTCAACAGGCACGTCGTCGCGGCCGCGCTCGACGTCGCCCGCGGCGGCCGGAGCGCAGACATCGTCACCAGCGAGCAGCGCCAGTACGTCGGGAGTCGCGGGCAGCCGACGTTCGAGCCATCGACCGAGGCCGGGATCGTGAGCTCGCTTGAGCAGGATATGTACGCCGAGCTTATCGCGGTCGACGACAACGAGCGCGCGACGGTTCGAATCGGATTCAATCCGCTGGTGGGATGGATATGGATCGGCGGGGCCATCATGGTGATCGGCGGGGTGGCTCTGCTCGTACAGCCGGCCCGGAGTGAGGGATGATTGCGATGGCGGTCGGAACGGCGATCGCTGTGATCGCGCTGGCGTACGTGCTGTATCCGTTGCTGCGAGAACCCGAAGACCGTGGAACAGCAACAGAAAAAAACAGGGATGGGTGAACGGGTCGTAGGTGATGGTTTGGGTTAACGACGGGTTGAGGGTTGAGGGTTATCGGTTTCTGATACCGCCGACGGCGCACCTATAACCGTTGACCTTTCACCGATCAGGTAACCAGAGCCACAACCAACAACCAGTCACCCATCCCTGCTGTTAACCGTTCACACCTCCCCGGCCTCGAGTCTTCTTGCCGCGACCCGCAACGGGATAATCGTCGCCGCGACGCACACCAGAGCCACGATCCCGAAACCCACAACCATCTCCGTCGGATCCGCCTGGCCGCGGTAGGTCATTCCACGCATGTACGAGTACACCGGCCGCGCTTCGAGCATGACCACCGCGCCGATCAGCGCGATCGAGGTCATCATGTAGAACAGCCCGCCGAACGACGTCGGAATCTGCGCGGCGTTCTCTGTCTCGTACTGCGGAAACATCGTCCCGAACCCCATCGCGAGCCCGCTCAACGCGAACGTGAGCAGCGTGATCGTCCCGATCGACACGAGCATCATGAATTCCGTCACCTGCAGGAGAACGTTGGTGACGACCACGATCGCGAGCGCAACGATGAGCAGGGGAAGAGTTCCAACCCAGAACTTGGACCACAACACGTCCTTCACCGGAAGCGGGCTCGACCGAAGCAGCCAGAGCGTTCTCCCCTCGAGGCTGACCGACGGAAACACGAACCTCGCCGCCACGGCCGACAGCACGAATCCGGCGATCGCCAGATTCAGGAACGGCACGATGGTCGCGAGCAGGAACGTCACTCCTTCCGTACGCAGTGGGAGGAACTTGATGTTGAAGATGTAAACCGCGACGAGGACGGCCAGGAGGATGAGCTGCGACCACTGCGTGGTGTCGCGAAAGAAAATCCGCACCTCCTTGAGCACCATTTCGCGCCGCCTGATAGAAAGCGGTGCCAGCATCCGTCGCACGAATCCTTTCGCTGGATCCGGCTTCCTGAACCGCGAAGCGCTTTCCTGCGACTTGCTGAAGCCATGCGCGTACAGCCGCTCATGGAGCCCGGCGCCGAGCACGATGAGCCCGGCGGTCGTGGACCAGAGGAGCAGGAACGGCAGGTAGTCCGGCTCGTACGTGAGCCAGCTCATCATTCCCGCCTGCGCCCACTCGCTCGGCAACACCGGCGAGGCGGGTGTGCGGAGCAGCGCGATGAAATCCACCAGCGACCGGAACGACTCCGGGCGGGCGAGCTGCTCGGGACGGATCAGTCTGACGAGCAGCGCGATCGCCGCGGCGGACAGCACGGTGACGAGCCCCAGGATGTCACGGGTCCGGCGCGCCGGAAAAATGTTCACCAGCAGCAGAGTGATCGCGCTCCCGATGACGGCCGGGATCAGCAGCAGCGGAATGAAAACCGCGAGCGCGACAAGCGGGAACCACCACCCGCCTTCGTAGATGAGACCGTACGCCGTGAACACGGGGATGGCCATCAAGACCACCATCCAGCTCGAGTTCACGGCCGTCTCGATCAGCTTCGCCGTGTAGAGCTTGAGCCAGTCCACAGGCGCGGAAACGAGCAGGTCGAGATCTCGCGCGAGGAAATAGCTCGAAAGCGCCGTGACGATGTTCGACAGAAGGAGCAATGAGAAGAAGCTGAGCAGCATAAGCCCGAGCAGCTTGCCCGCGAGCAGCGCTCCTATCTCGGGAATGTCGCGGAAGTACCGGAGCACCCTGAACAGCACGCCGAAGACGAAGAACCAGAAGAACCCCCCGGCGATGGCGAAGAACAGCCAGCGCGTCCCCCGGCCGCGTCCTGACGAAGCCGAGCGGGCGCGCGCGGTCCACCACTTCGGGAGAAGGAGATGGAGCAGCTCACGCATCGAGCACCTGCTCCAGCTTTCTCTGCGCCTCTTCGCCCGTGAGCTTGAGAAAGATCGACTCCAGGCGCTCCGTCCCGTCTTCGGACTGGGTGCGCAGCTCCGACATCGTCCCTTCCGCGCGAATCGTTCCGGCCTGGATGATCGCGATCCTGTCGCACAGCGACTCCGCGACTTCGAGCGTGTGCGTGGACATCATGATCGTGTGGCCGCGATTCACGTATTCGCGGAACAGATCCTTGAGAATCCGCGCGGCCTTTGGATCGAGCCCGACCATGGGCTCGTCGACCACGATGGCTTCGGGACGGTGCACGAAGGCGCTGGAAATGATGAGCTTCTGCCGCATGCCGTGGCTGTAGCTCTCCACAAGCTCGTCGCGCCAGTCCTCGAGATCGAATAGCGCCAGCAGCTCATTCCCCCTGCGCTCGATGTCGGCTCCGTGCTGATCGTACAGTCCCGCGACGAACCGCAGGAACTCGGCGCCAGTGAGCTTCTCGTAAATGAAAGGCCGGTCGGGGATGTATCCGAGCTTGGCCTTCGCCTGGAGCGGATCCTTCACGACGTCCACGCCGCCGATGAGCACTGTTCCCGCGGTCGGCCTGAGGATGCCGGCGATCATCCGCAGCGTCGTCGTTTTTCCGGCGCCGTTCGGTCCCAGGAATCCGAAGATCTCCCCGCGCGCGACGGAGAGGTCGATGGAATCGACCGCGGTGAACTTGCCGTAACGTTTTGTGAGAGAGCGGAGTTGAATCATCGAGGGCGGCGGTGATCTGCTAAGGACGCATGGCGCGCGGGTGTAACCGGCCGCTGGCGCCGCGAACTCCGCCAATTCTCGAAGGCGATCTCGTACGCCGTGCGGCGCAACAGGAGCCCGCGCTCGTCCTCCGCTTCCACGATTCGCCCGGCAATGTCTATCCAGAACGTTGGCGGCAATCCTTGGCCGGTAACCCTCCAGGCGCGGACAGTGTCCCGCAGTGCCGGCACCCAGACGCGGGCGCCAGTCTCGAACCTGGCGCTGTCGACAACGACGAACAGCGATTCCGCTGCGATCAGAAGCGGGGTCTCCTTCGCGATCCTGGTGCGCGGATCGAGGACGCGCACATTCATCGTGGCTCCCTCCCGCGGCGCCCGCGTCAGCATCAGCGGAAGCGCGGCCCATTGCGGCATGAACACCGGATCGGGAGCTTCGATATCTTGCGTGCCGAGCATCTCGCCTCCGCGCGCGCCTGTGACGCGAAGCGCATCACCGGATGCGCGCGTTATCAGCACGGTGATCGAATCACCGGGCGGCTGAAGGAGAAGCGAGATGTCCTGGAATGACAGGCCGCGGCTGAATCTGGATCGGGCGCGCACCCGGAGGTCCACCGTCGAGTCTGCCGCGGGCAGCGTGCCCTCGACGTAGTCGGTCGCGACGACGCCGGTGGCGACCGTGTCGATCTCCGACGACGCGGCACCTACCACGCTGCCCTGGTGCTCGATCGTGTAGTAGAGGGCGCGCGGCTGAATACGCAACGCGGCGATCGCGAGGACTTCGACCGGATCGCGCTTCACGCTTCGCGAGATCAACAGCGCGAGGGCTATCCCCCAGACGGCGAGGACGGCCAGAGCGATCCCCCGGCGACTCAAACTATGGCCAGGCTGGTCTCGTCGCCGATCCAGGAGATGTACTTCTCCAGGCCGGCGTCCACGGAAAGGACGAGAAGTTCGGGGACCTTGTACGGGTGGAGCTCGCCGAAAGCCTTTTCGAGAGCCGAGAAGGTTCCGGATCGCGTTTTCAGCAGGATGACGACTTCGCGCTCGTCGGCGATCTTGCCCTCCCAGCGGTACAGCGAGCGAGCGCCGGCGAGGAGAGTGCCGCAGGCGATGACGCGCCGGTCGAGCAGGGCTCGCACGAGCTTCAGGCCTTCTTCTTCGCTTGCGACGGTGGTCAGCACCACGACCGCATCAGTATGGGCCATCGTTCAGAGTTTCCGGCGTTGAAGACGGCCTAATCTAGTAAGCGGGACGTCGTCTCCCTAACGGGGAAAGGCGACAGGCGAGGATTGCGGATTGAGGACTTTGCGGCCTCAGGACTAACGACCATTGCGGATCGGCGACCAAGTGAGGATTCAGGAAGAACGTCCCTCCGCGGTCCTCAATTAATC
>JBPCJJ010000018.1:0-10770 GCA_051005405.1 Gemmatimonadaceae bacterium
CGTCTGACTCTGGATCAGAAGAGTCCAGGTTCGAGCCCTGGAGGGGCAACTAAAGCACGCACGACGAACAGCGAAAAGGCTTGCCCACGGGCAGGCCTTTTGTGTTTTGGCCTGCGCCTGACGGGATGACGATTCTACACGCATTCGCGCAAGGCCTGCTGAAAGCTGTCGAGGTAACGGGCGACATCGAGGCCATCCACCAAGGCATGATGCACTTCCACGGCGACCGGGAGAAGCCAACGTCCGTTCTGCTGCGTGCACTTTCCGAATACGATGCGCGGCACGGAATCGTTCACGCCGTTGAGCGCGTTGGAAAACGCGGTAAAGCGCATCCACGGAAGGCTGGAGTGATAGACCAGATCGTCCTCGCCGGGACGCGGTAGGATCAGCGGGACGACCTGCCTCGCCGCGGCGACCTCGCCGACGGCATGCCGGCCGAACTCTTCGAGGCTATCGGCGGGCGGAAAGATTCCGAAGCCGAACGTCTCGTCTTCGCGCAGGATGGTGGCGCTGGCGCGCACGCTGTCATGCACCCATACACGGTCGCCGCGGACACGCATCCGGAACGCGTCGGTCGCGTTGGCCGCGCGGAGCGAGTGAAACAGCGTCGCGACGTAAAACGAGGGTGAGCCTTGCTGCTTGCTCTTCTCCCAGGCGACTGTCGCATCGACCTCGACACACACGCTGAAAAACGGGCTCGCAAAGCCCCTGAAGAGCTCGAAGTGTTCCCGCCGGCTCCAGGTCGCGATATCCAGAAAGCGTCCCGCCACGCCGCCTGACTGTGTCGCCATGGGCGTGAAACTTATGCCTGGCGCGTCGGACAGGTTGGCGGGCTGGCCGGAAGGGCCCGCGGCCTTTAGCTTCGCGATTCGATGTTGGACATACGCCAGAGGGAGATAATCCGATGAAGTACATGATCGTCGCGGCCGCGCTGGCCGGAATTGCACGGACCGCAGCCGCCCAGGCACAGTCGGTTCAGGTGGCGCCGCCCGCGCAGCAGATCGCACTCGCGGTGCTTCCCGCGCCCGCCGGCTTCCGTGACGCGTCCACCGTAATGGGCTACCGCCCGGACGGCCAGCTCGTTCGCCTCCGGCTCGGCGACAACGGGATCATCTGCCTGGCCGACGATCCCAAGGAGCCGCGGTTCCACGTGTCCTGCTATCACGACTCGCTCGAACCGTTCATGGCGCGCGGGCGCGAGATCCGCCGCGTGCACGGCAACAAGCGCGAGCTGAGCGACAGCCTCCGGCTCGCTGACATTCGTGCGGGGCGTATCAAGATGCCGGCGAACGCGGTGCTGTATCAGATCTTCGCCGCGGACGACAGCGTGGACGTCGCGACAGCCTCGATCAAGAGCCCGTCGTACCTCGACGTCGTCTATATGCCGGGCGCGACGACCAAGTCAACCGGCCTCACCACCGACGCGATGCGGGGAACGCCCTGGCTGATGTATCCAGGCAAACCGTGGGCGCACATCATGATCGTTCGCTGACGGACTAGTGATCCAGTCGCAGGGCTTGCGCGGCCCTCACCGCCGGTAGCGTCGGGTCAAGGGCGCCAGCGCTGTCGAGCGCCTGATTGAAAAGCATCATCCGCGAATCGTCGGACTGGTCGAGAGTCGCCCACCAGAAGCGCGCTTCGGCGAGCTTCGCGAATGCCTGTGCGTAGCGAGGATCCAGCCTGACGGCTTCCTCGAAAGCTTCGATGGCAGGCGCCAGGAAAGGCGCGTTCGCGCTGTCCTGCCGCGAGCGACGGTAGAAATCGAGTCCGCGCACGTAGGCATCGCGGGCAGCCGGAACGTCACTCGTGCCGCCACCTTGTAACGCGGGCCCCTCGGTAGCTGCCGGCCCGGGCCGGGACGTGTAGTTCAACAGCGCCAGCCCGGCGGTAGTCGCGAGTAGAAGCCCTATGACCGCGCGGCTCATCCATTGCGGGCGCGCGGGGCGCGCGACGAGCGCCGCGCTCACCGGCGTGTCCGGCGACATCCGGTCGAGCTCGTCCACGATCTGCTCGGCGGTCTGTGGGCGGGCCGCTGGATCTTTCTCCATGCAATGCATGACGAGCGCGGCGAGCGCGGGCGGTATGTCATTCCGCTGGGTTTCGAGCGGCGGCGCAATCCTGGTGAGATGCGCCGTGATCGCTTCGCGGTGCGACCCCGACTTGAAGGGCGTATGACCAGCCAGCAAATGGTAGGCGGTAACGCCGAACGAATAGATATCGGAGCGATGATCCATCGCCGGGTCGGCGGTCGCCTGCTCCGGCGAGATGTAGTCGGGCGTGCCGAGCGAGGTTCCAGCGATCGTGAGAGTAGAATCGCCAGGGTCGTCTTCAGGTTCCCGAGCCGACGACAGCGCTTTGGCGACCCCGAAGTCGGTCACCATCGCGGCGCCGCCGGAGAGGAGGATGTTCGCGGGCTTGATGTCCCGGTGCACGACTCCTTCTTCGTGCGCTCTCGACAGCGCGCAAGCCACGTCACGCAGGATCCGAATCGAGCGCCGGATTTCGACGCGCTCGCCGCGCTCGCCGCGCTCGAGCAGGGCGCGGAGCGATTCGCCGCGGACGAACGGCATGGTGAAGTACGGGAGCCCGTCAGCGTCCCCGGCCGACAGCACGGTCACGATATTGGGATGCTGCAGCCGCGCAGCGAGCGTGATCTCCCTGCGGAATCTTCCGATGGAAACGCCCGCAGCCAGCTCCGGAAGGAGCAACTTCACCACGACATCGCGCCCCAGCGAGCGGTCGTGCGCAAGAAAGACGCGGGACATCCCGCCGCCGCCCAGCTCTCGGCTCAGCTCGTAAGTCGAGCCGAGCGATGCAGCCAGTTTCTGAACGAGAGGGTCTGTCGCCAGCGTTGACGGCGAGTTCCTGGGAGGTTCCACAGCTACAACCTACACCCGGCCGTTCAGTCGGTCGACTCCGAGCGGAGCTGTCGCTTGAGACGCACCAACGCACTGCGTGCGTGTTTCGCCGCGTCCGAGGACGGATGCTTGGCGATCAGGCGCCGGAGCTCGGACACGGCGGCGTCCGTGTTTGGCAGCGGCCCCGTATAGATGTCGATGAGCCGGTTGGTGGCGTACATGTGCTGCGCCGGCGCGGCCTTTCCCGACTTCTGCGCTATCCGGTACAGCTCGACCGCCCGTTTCGGGTTTCCGTGCTGTGCTTGCAGATCGGCGGTGCGCAGGAGAGCCGTCGCGCCGCCCGTCCCGGCAGCCACGTGCTTCTCGAAGCTGGAGATCGCCGCCGCATGATTGCCGCGGGCGAGGAGCGAATCCTCATATGAGAAAATCTCCTCGTACGTGCCATCCGATTGGATGAAGACCCCGAGCGCGCCGCCGGCAGCTTTGCTCACTCCCATGATGCCCAGCCAGGCAGCTCCGCCGGCGGCTATCCCACCCACCAACATCCCCAGCAGCGGATGCCAGCCCCGCTGCGAGGCGTACATGCTCCCGCCGAACGCGCCGAGGGCGCCGGCGATTATCGCGCCGCGCATCGCGTTGAAGTGGTCCGCGGCTCCGGGGCCGAGTCGGTCGAACAGGGTGCGGCGGTATTCCACGATCCTCCTTCTGGCCGGAACGGCAGGCCAGCCATAGGTTGGACGGAAACCAACCCCGGGAAATATGGGCTTCTCCGTCATAGACTGGATGATCGTGGCCGCTTATTTCGCGCTGACCGTCGCGATCGGCTTTTACTTCACACGCCGCGGCGGCTCGAGCATGAGCGAGTACTTCACCGCCGGGCGGAACGTCCCGTGGTGGCTGGCCGGAGTGTCGATGGTCGCGACGACTTTCGCGGCGGACACCCCGCTCGTGGTCACCGGCCTGGTCGCGTCGCGCGGAGTGGCGGGCAACTGGCTCTGGTGGAACATGGTGATGAGCGGGATCCTCACCGTGTTCTTCTTCGCGCGGCTCTGGCGGCGGGCGGGGGTGCTCACCGATGTCGAGCTCGCCGAGGTGCGCTACGGCGGCAAGCCCGCTTCGCTGCTGCGCGGGTTCCGGGCGCTGTATTTGGCGATTCCGATCAACCTGATCATCCTGGGCTGGGTCACCAAGGCGATGGTGACGATCCTCTCGATCTCGCTTGGAATCTCGCCCTGGCTCGCGGTCGGCATCTGCTTCGCGATCACCGTCGCGTACGCGGTCGCGGCGGGGCTGTGGGCCGTGCTGTGGACAGACTTCTTTCAGTTCATCATCATGATGACCTCGATCATCATTCTGGCGTACTTCGTCGTGGACGCGGTCGGCGGGATCGGCGCGCTGCGTGCGGGCGTCACGGCGCATTTCGGGAGCGAGGCGGCGGCGCTGTCCGTGCTCCCCGTAAGCATGGGCGATGACGGGCTCATGGCTTATGCCTGGATGCCGCTGCTGGCGCTCACGGTATTCCTATCGGTGCAATGGTGGGCTGCCTGGTACCCGGGCGCGGAGCCGGGAGGCGGCGGGTATATCGCGCAGCGAATCTTCTCCGCGAAGACGGAGCGCGACGGGGTGCTCGCCACGCTCTTTTTCCAGGTGGCGCATTACGCGATCCGCCCGTGGCCGTGGATCATCACCGGACTCGCGACGGTGATCCTCTATCCCGAGCTCGCGAACCGGGAGCACGGATACGTGCACGCTTTCATGGATTACCTGCCGTCGCCCTGGCGCGGACTGATGCTCGCCGGGTTCGCCGCGGCCTACATGTCCACCGTGGCGACGCAGCTGAACTGGGGCGCGTCGTATCTCATCAACGATTTCTACAAGCGGTTCCTGAAGCCGGGCAAAGACGAAAAACATTACGTGAACGCCGCGCGGATCGCGACGGTGTTTCTCTTCGCCGCGTCGCTCCTGGTGACATCGCAGCTCGACACAATCGAAGGCGCGTGGAAGTTTCTCCTCGCGCTCGGAGCCGGAACGGGTCTCGTGCTGATCCTGCGCTGGTACTGGTGGCGCATCAACGCATGGTCCGAGATCAGCGCGATGACCTCGTCGTTCATCGTATCGCTACTCGCGTTTGCGTTCGTACGACCGCGGTTCGACGCCGCGGATCCCAACGGCGACGCGTGGGTCATGCTCATCACCGTCGCTGTCAGCACGGTTGTGTGGGTCGCTGTCACGTTCGCAACGAAGCCCGAGTCAGACGCCACGCTCGACGCGTTCTATCGGCGCGTGAGACCAGGCGGACCCGGCTGGGTCGCTGTTTCCACCCGCCTCGGCTTCGGCCGCGAGAAGATTCCGGGCGGGGCGCTCGCGTGGAGCAACTGGCTTGCCGGCGTTGTCGCCGTGTATGCGTCGCTGTTCGGAATCGGCAAGATTATTTTCCTCGAGTTCGGAAGCGGACTGATACTTCTGCTCGTCGCGGGTCTCGCGTTCTCCTGGATCGCGCGGTCGTTCAGGAACGAGCCCGATCCGCCGACGGATATCACGAGACAGGAGGACGAGCGGAGAGCGGCCGCGTGAGCCGGAGGGAATCGTTCATGCGAATCTGTGGATGGCTTCTGGTAATCGCTTGCACGGGTTGCGATCGCACGGAGGATTCCGAGAGCAAGCGGCCCGTAGCCCGGCCGCTTGCAGCCGGGCCGGTCGCCCCGCACGACTCGCTCATCCCGGAGGGGCCGCTCGGCATTTCCATCCGACGCGGGCGCGCGGTTCTGGCCGCGACGCGCGACAGTCTTCCCGCGCACGTTGGGAATCAACTGCGGTGCGTGAGCTGTCATTTCGACAACGGGACTCGCGCGAACGTGATGCCCTGGACCGGCGTGTACGGGCAATTTCCGCAGTACCGGTCGCGCACGGGCGGAGTGCAGATAATCGAGGATCGCGTCAACGACTGCTTCGAACGAAGCATGAACGGAAAGGCGCTGCCGCAGGAGAGCTCGGCGATGCGCGACATCGTTGCGTACATGGCGTTCCTTTCGAGAGGGATTCCGGTGGGCGCGCGGGCGCCTGGCCAGGGGCTACCGCCAATCGATCCTCTCCCGGGAGACACAGTGCGCGGCGCGGCGATTTATGCCGCCACATGCGCGATCTGTCACGGCGCGGACGGGGAAGGCGGCGCCGCTCCGCCGGTGTGGGGGAGCGAGTCGTACAACATCGGCGCGGGAATGGCGCGGATACGGACGGCCGCGGCATTCGTGCGCGTCGCGATGCCATACGACCGGCCGGGAACGCTGACAGCGCAGCAGGCCTTCGATGTCGCGACCTACATCAGTACGCGTCCGCGTCCGGATTTTCGCGGGAAAGAGCGCGATTGGCCGAAAGGCGATCCGCCGCCGGACGTGGCATATGAGACCCGCGCCGCCGCGGAACGTCGGCAGTGAGCTCATTGCCGGGCGCTATGTTTGACATAATTGTGAAACACGGGAGCTATGCATGAAGGGGCCCGATTCTGGAACAGCTGCTCGCCGCCGATTTCTGGGACAGTTGACCGGCGGGCTTGCCG
This sequence comes from Gemmatimonadaceae bacterium, assembly GCA_051005405.1. GTDB lineage: Bacteria > Gemmatimonadota > Gemmatimonadetes > Gemmatimonadales > Gemmatimonadaceae > JACDCY01. The sequence continues at coordinate 6,415 of JBPCJJ010000018.1, forward strand.
CGTTCGCGGGGCTCGCCGCGCCGGGCGCCGCCCAGCCGGTCGTCGCGAGCCTCGTTGACGACCACGACGCATGGATGCAGCGCGCGCAAGGCGAGCACCGCCAGATCTTTCATGCGACATCGCCCGGCGAGGGCGCGCCGATGCTGATGGCCAGGAACTTTCTCGAAGTGTATGCGTCGGCGTACGGAGCATCGCCCGGTCAGGTGTCGGCAGTGATCGGAGTCCACGGATCCGCGCTTCCGATCGGCCTCAACGACGCCGCATGGGACAAGTACGAGCTGGGCAAGCGCATTAGTGTCAACGACCCCGACACGAAGGAGCCGGCCAAGCGGAACGTCTTCGCTGTTGGCGGGCCCTATTCGATCGACACCGTCATGGCCAGGGGCGTGGTCCTGTTGATGTGCAAAGTCGCGCTGAAGCTGACCGCGGGGGCGCTGGCCCGTGCGCGTTCGCTGGCCGAGGGGGACGTGTACGACGAGCTGAGGGCGTCGCTGATCCCCGGTGCCATTCTGGTTCCCGGACTGGTCGTGGCGCTGGCTCGCGCCCAGGAGAAGGGGTTCACGTACGTGCGGGCCTCCTGAGCCGATGGCCGTCGACCACTCTCCCGGGTTTCTCAGAATGGCTGAGAATGCGCGGTCCGCTGTTCGGGAGATCGACGTCGAGCAAGCCCGCCAGCTCACGGAGGGCGGCGCAGTTCTCATCGACGTGCGGGAGGACAACGAGTGGGACGCCGGGCACGCGCGCGGGGCGATTCACATGGGGAAGGGCGTGATCGAGCGCGACATAGAGAAGCGCATCCCGGACCACGCCGCGGAGATTGTTCTCTATTGCGGGGGTGGATACAGGTCCGCGCTCGCCGCGAAGTCGCTCGGCGAGATGGGGTACACCAACGTCGTTTCGATGGCCGGCGGCTGGCGCGCGTGGCAGGCGGCTGGGGCCCCGGAAGAAAGTTGACCGACTGTCTGGAACCGGGTTTGCACAGGGTGGCACATCGGAATGGCCGGCGGGTACCACAGCCAGTAGCCATTATCAAACAGCCAACAGCCAACTGCCAAATATCATGACTCGAAATTTTCTAGCTTTTGTGATTGCGAGCGCGGTCGGAACGATGCTCGCGCCGACCGAGGCCGCGGCGCAGAGCGCGTGGCGCACGATCCATAGCGATTCGCGAATGACGGTGTCGCTTGACACCTCCCGGATCCGTGTCGCGGAAGAGGGATCGTACGTGGCTTTCGTGCGGTGGGATTACGCGACGCCGCGCCGCGCGGAGAGCAGGCGCGATTATACGCGCATGGTGCAGCAAGTCCAGGTGAAGTGCTCGCCGATTCGCGTGAAGCGGATAGGCGCGTCGCTTTATTCGTCGACGGGGCGCGTAGTAGAGGAGGTTGCGCCCGTGAGCCAGCGGATTCTGGCGAACATGGCGTGGGACCCGCCGCGCGCGGGCTCGGAAGGCGCGCGCGTTTACCCGACGCTCTGCCAGGCTCTCACCCGGCGGCCTGTTCGGTAGCTCTCAGCTCGGCCGTTCTCTGTGTAGTTATTCCTCCGGCCTGCCGAACATCAGTTGGATCAGTCCCTTGTCTTCGTCGCGCGAAATCACGTACACGTGGTCGCCGGTTTCGAGCGTGGTGTCCTGGGTTGGCGCGACCAGCTCCTGCCCGCGAACGATCAACGTGACGGCTGAGCCTGCCGGAAAGGGCAGGTCGGAAACACGGCTGCCATTTACCGCAAGCAGCTCGTCGACGTAGAACGACAGCAGGTCGCCTTTGAGCGGCTTGAGCGACTCGATCTCGAGCACCGCTGACGGCGGAGGAGGTTCCATCGACTCGAGCCCGAGCCGGCGGGTGACCCAGCCGACGGTGCCCCCCGGGATCAGCGCCTGTACTACGACGATGAAGAAGACGATGTCGAAAATGGTCTCGCCCCCGGCGACTCCGGAGAGCACCGGATAGGTCGCGAGAATGATTGGCACCGCTCCGCGGAGGCCGACCCACCCCACGTAAGCGATGTCCACGCGCGGGTACCTGAACGGAAGCAGGCATATCGCGGTCACCAGCGGGCGCGCGATGAAAGCCATGAACAGCGCGATCACGAGGCCGATCCACGCGACGTCCACGAGCCGGCTGGGGAAGATGAGCAGCCCCAGCACCAGGAACATGGCGATCTGGCTCAGCCACGCCGCGGCGTCGTGAACGCGAACGATTCCGACGCGGTAGGGGAGGCGGCCGCTGCCGATCACCAGGGCCGCGATGTAAACCGACAGGAATCCACTTCCGCGCAGCAGTGTCGGGACCCCGAAGGCGAGAAACGCGAATGCGAGCGAGAGCGCGGGAAAGAGGCCGCTCGCGGGAAGCCGGATCCGCTCGAACACGAAGCGACCGGCGCGGCCGATCACGTACCCGAAGGCCCCGCCGATCGCGAACTGCCCGACCATGTCCCACGCGAACGACCAGCCGATCGGCTCGCCGGTGATCAGGCTGGCCGTGAGCGCGATCGTGAGCATCAGCGCCATGGGGTCGTTGAGGCCGGATTCGAGCTCCAGCGTCATGCCTACGCGGCGCTTGAGGGCGATCCCGCTACCCCGCAGAACAGAGAAGACGGCGGCCGCGTCGGTGGAGGACACCGTCGCGCCAAGCAGGAGGGCGACTCGCCAGGGGAGGCCCATCATGTACCCTGCGAGCGCCACCAGCAGCGCGGTTGCCACAACACCGATAGTCGCGAGCGTGATGGCGGGGGCCGCGTACCTTCGCGCAGCCGCGACGGGCGTGTTCAACCCGCCGTCATATAGTATCAGGACGAGGGCGACGGTCCCGAGCCGGAACGCGGATGCGTAGTCGGTGAACTCGATCCCGCCGATTCCCTCGCTTCCGGCGAGCATGCCAATGACGAGGAAGATCAGCACCACAGGAACGCCGATCCGCTCCGAAGCGCGGCTGAACGCCACGCTCACGGCCAGCAGCCCGCCGAAAACAGTGAGCAGTATCGCGGTCGGGATAGGCTCGATGGGAAGCATTACGCGAACATTATCGCGTATTGCATGACCGGGGCAGCGGGTGAGAATTATGACGTGGTTTTCGTCGAGCGGCTAAATCTGTGGCGTGAACGACTTTGAGGAGTGTCCGGTGTATACAAGTGACGGAGTTTCGGGATCGCTGTCTTATTCACGGCGGAACGCCGGATGCTCGAAACGCGGTCCGGGCCGTAATGTGCGGGTTACCCGCTTCGCCAGGATTTTCAGCCAGCAGGTTCTCATGCCAACGATTCGAAGGTCTCTCGTCGCGGCAGCCGTCGCTGCAACCGTCGCGAGCCTCGCGCTCACGTCTGTCGCGGACGCGCAAAGGTCCGCGCGCGTGCGCGCAGCGCGGACGCCGGCGCCCGTCGAGAAGCCGATCGTGGCCGTTCTGCCGCTCGACGAAACGCCGGGCGACTCCGTTCGCACGATCATTCAGCGGGACCTCGATTACGGCGACCGGCTCACGCCGCTCGCTCTCGACGCCGACCTCCTCAGGCCGAATGCGCCGTCGGACGGGAGTGTCAACTACTCTTTTTTCGCCGGATTCAAGGTGGCGGCGATCGTGGCGCCGCGCCGCAGCTCCACCGGAATAAAGGTGGCTGTGTACGACGTGGCCACGCGGACCATGATGCGCGAGTCGGATTTCGCGGTGCCGGAAGTTCCCGCGCTGCGCGAGGCGGAGATTCGCGATTCGGTGATCAGCGCGTGGGAGCGGGTGGATCTGGAGGCCCGTGCGGGGTTGGTGCGCACGACTTTTCTGCGAGACTCGCTCGCGGCGGCAGCCGCGAAGAAGCCGCCCCGCAACCGAAAAAAGCGGGAAGCAGAGGCCGCGTTGCGCGATACGCTGATGCGCGCGGTGGTACTCGAAGGCTCGATGCTGCGCGCACGCATCGATCAGGCGGTCGCGGAGCGGGATGCCGCGCTGCTTTTATTGGTGGCGCAGGATTTCGCGCGGCGGGATTCGCTGGCATCGGCACAGCGTTTCGCCATACATGGAATAGCGGACGAGGTGCAGCGCTGGCTGACCGGTCACCGCGGAATGGCGCAGAGCCGTGTGGCCTACGTCCAGAACGGTCAGGTATGGGTGATCGACAGCGACGGAGCCAACAACCGTCCGGCAACTCAAACCGGCACGGCGCTTTCGCCCTCCTGGCATCCCAGCGGCACGCGGGTGGTGTTCGCGGATCTGAACGACGCTGGAACACAGATCGTGGAAGCCAATCTGGTCACGGGCGGGTTGCGGGAGCTGTCGGCAACGCCGCGCGGCCTCAACCTCACGCCGGTCTACACTCCGGACGGTCGCTCGGTGGTGTACGCGCACGCCCGGGATGCGGGCGCGGATCTGG
>JBPCJJ010000019.1:0-16367 GCA_051005405.1 Gemmatimonadaceae bacterium
GCAGGTACAGGTTGGAGCCGTCGGGGTTGTTCTGCGGGCGCAGCGTGATCGCTTTGGTATCGAGCAGCCGGGTGATGCGCGGATCCTTGCCGTAGCCTTCCACGAGATGCTGGATGAGCCAGAGCACGGACTCGCTCGCCGTGATCTCGCCGCTGTGCCGGGCGCCCTCGAAGAACGCGGCCGGCTTGTCCGTCGCCTTGCCCGTGCTCTTCCTGGTGAGCGTGACCTGCAGCACCGGCCGCCCCTCGAAGCTCTTGCCCACCTCGTACAGCTCCACGATCTCCGGATACCGCTCGGCCCACCGGCGCAGCCACGTGTACATCACGTCCACCGTGTGGTAGCGGTCGAAGGTGAGGCGATCGCCGGCGACGTATTCGACTTCCGGATGTCGGGCCTTGGGGAAGAAGCTGATCCCGTGGCGCTCGCCGCCTACCGTGTGGAAGGCGGAGTCGCTGGCGGCTGGCGTCTGGGCGCGGGCGAGCGACGCAACGGCGGCGATGGCGAACAGCGTTGCTATCAAGAGTGTCCGGCGCATTGGTTCCCGGGTCAGGGTAGGTAGCGGCAGGGTAGATTCTCCCGCCATTTCGGGATAAACTTAAAGGCTCTTCCCGATCGTCTTATGTCGGTAAGGGCCTGTAGCTCAGGTGGTTAGAGCGCACGCCTGATAAGCGTGAGGTCCGAGGTTCAACTCCTCGCAGGCCCATCGATCGAAAAGTCAAAGCCCGCAGTCGTTTACCACGATTGCGGGCTTTTTCGTTGGCACTGAGGTGGGAGGTCAGTGTCAAACACGGCGCGAGGGGCCTCGGGATGAGCGACTCCACACAGACACAGCGATAATGCTCAGCCGTCGAAGAGTTCTACGGCGAGCCCCGCACGTTCGACGCCAAGATGCGTGGCGACCTGGCCGACGATGGCCGCAAGTGTCCCGACCCGAAGGCTTGCGTGATCGGGAATAGTCAGATGATGCTCGCCGCCTTGCTGAGTCGTCAGCCGCATGTGGCTTCCCGTCTCGCGCGTCACAACGTAGCCATAGCGGCGAAGCGCTCTCGCGAGGTCGCGGCCCGAGAGATCCCGCGGCAACCTCACGCGTTACGCGGCGATGACTTCGTCGTGAACGAGGTGCAGTCGAATCACTTTCGGACGTTCGCCATCGTCAAAGTGGCAGCGGACCGCATCACGGACGGCGCTCCGCAACTGGTCAAGATTGTCGGCCTCGGTGACAATCGATGCGCCGACGGCCCGGGCCACGTATCCACCTTCGGAGGCTTCTTCGACAACAAAAAGAATCTCGGTCAGGGGGGGCTTCGTGATCATTGTCGGAATGTATGGCGTCGCGGCGTGCCTGTCATGCCATTGCCACGGACAGTGACAAACCGCACGGACGCTGGTGGACGGGGGCGATTGCGGGGTTTTCGCTTGCCACCCCATTGCCAGGCTTACTCCACACTCCGACGCTGACTCGGTCGCTAGACCCCGCAACCCTTCGCTGGATCGAGGGTACTTACAAAGAGTCCGGCCCGGATTTCCCGGGCCGAACTCTCTCCCATGAATCTCACAGTCATGAAAAGATTCCTGCTGTTCTCAGCCGCTGTGGTCCTGTCGCTGGCCGGCGCGCGCCCGGCGGAAGCACAGTCGCCTGCGCCGGAGCGCACCGCCTGCGATTCGGTGCCGGCGCAATGCGCGAAGCTCTCCGCCTCCGCTGATTCGGCTCTGCGCGACCTTGAGCGGGCCGCCGCCGAGCTCGGCAGGGCGGTGGAGCAGACGGTTCGTCAGACAGCGAACAACCCGGAGCTCCGGATCTCGGCAATGAAGCTCGCCGCCGGGGCGCTGGCTGTCGCCCAACAGACGTTGATTCAGAATGCCGACACCCTGGAGCGACTTCTCGCCGAGACGTCGCGTCAGATCGCCTCGGCGCAGGCGGCGCTGGAAGCCCGGGCAGCGGCAACGAAGCAGCCGTAGTCCGGATTCTCGCGGTCCCGTTGCGCGGGCGCAGCGCGCGCGATAACTCACAGGATCGCCATGAATCGACACATTTTGCTTCGAAACGCCGCCGCGGCTGCGTGGCTCGCGGTCGCGCTGGCTTGCGCGGATTCCGATGAGCGCCGCGCCGAACAGGCGCTCCTCACCGCCGATAGCGAGGAGGGAGGAGTCCAGGGACTCCTTTCGCTGAACTACGAGATCACCTCCGACGTTTTCAAGAAGTGGAAGAGCGCGCAGCTCGGTCTGGACCGCGCTCTCGGACGGAGCCAGGCGCGGTCATTGAAGAGCGCCATACTCGGATCCCGCCCGACCCGCGAGTCCATCGAGCGATCGGTCGCGCGGATCGAGGGGAACGCCGCCGCCAAGCGCGCCGTTGAGGCTGCCGGGATGACGCCGCGTCACTATGTGGTGGCCACTGTCGCGCTCTTTCAGGCGACGCGGGGCGTCGATCCGCTGACGGGAGAGGCGTTCAGGGGCGTGCCCGCGCGCAATGTGGAGTTCGCCACCGAGAACCGGGCAGAGATCGAATCGGGTGAAGGCGCCGGCGAGTTTCAGCTGATCGCCGACAGCATCGCCCGAGCGCGGGCTGGTGCCGGGACGGACACGATGGTCGTGATCGTCGATACGGTTCCGCCCGTGCCGGTGGTTCCCGTTCCCATGCCGACGCCCGCGCCGACGCCCATTCCTTCCACAACGCCAACGCCGGTTCCCGCGCCGGCTTCCACGCGGATACCGCAGCCGGTTCAGCCTGTGTCGCAACCCTCGCAAGACCGGCCTGCGTCACAATTTCAGCAGTAACATCGGAGATTCATGATGTATAACAACGTGAAAGTTTTCGCGCTGATGGCTGGAATGACGGCGCTGCTCGGCGGAATCGGCATGTACATGGGCGGTAACGGCGGGCTCATGTCGGCGCTGCTGTTCGCCGGCGTGATGAACGTCGGGATGTACTTCTGGTCGCACAAGATCGTGCTGAAGATGTACCGCGCGAAGATCGTCACTCCGGCTGAGGCGCCGGAGCTGTATGAGATGGTCGACCGCCTTCGCCAGCGCGCGAATCTTCCGATGCCGATCGTCGCAATCGCTCCGCACGAGCAGCCCAACGCGTTCGCGACCGGACGCGATCCCGAGCACGCTGTCGTGTGCGTGACTGAAGGGATCATGCGCCTGATCACGAAGGAAGAGCTCGAGGGCGTCATCGCTCACGAGCTTGGCCACATCAGGAATCGCGACATGTTGCTGCAGACCATCACGGCGACGATGGCGGGTGCGATCTCGTTCCTGCCGCGGCTCGCGCTGTTCGGCGGCGGCAATCGGGACCGCAACGTTCACCCCGTCGTTGCCATCGGGCTGATGATCCTGGGTCCGCTGGCGGCGATGATCATTCAGGCGGCTATCAGCAGGCAGCGCGAGTTCAAGGCGGACGCCGCCGGCGCCGAGATTTGCGGCCGGCCGCTCGACCTCGCGAGCGCGCTGCGCAAGCTGGAGGCGGGCGCGCGCGGGATTCCGATGAACGTGTCGCCTGCGGCGGCGCCTCTCGCCATTGTGAATCCGCTGTCCGCGGCTCACGGCGGCCAGATGATGAAATGGTTCTCCACGCATCCGCCCACGGCGGAGCGGGTCCAGCATCTGGAAGCGATCGCGGCCGGGACGCAGGTCGCCGCGTAGCGCGCAGCCGGTGAAAGCGCGGCGAATCCCGGCTCTGCTGGTCCTGGGCGCCGGGATGCTGGCGTCGGGATGCGCGCCGGGTACGGGGCGGCCGCCGAACGCTCCCGAGCCGGAAGTCCACGTGCGCCGCGCGATGGCCGGCGGCTTTGACGATCGCCTGCCCGCGATGCTCGATTCCGTGATGGCGCACGGAGTGTCGGAGCGCGCGGCCCCCGGCGGATCGATTGCGGTGGGCCGGTACGGCCAGCATGTGCTCGCGCGCGGCTTCGGCCGGGTGGACTGGGCCGCTGATGCGCCTGCGGTCGACGACCGGACCGTTTACGATCTCGCGTCGCTTACCAAAGTCGTAGTGACCACCACTGCCGCGATGATCCTGGAAGAGGAGGGGCGCCTCGCCCTCGATCGCACCGTCGCTTCCTACCTGAGCGAATTCGACGCGCCGGACAAGGCCGCGATCACCGTGCGCATGCTGCTGACGCACCGGGGCGGCCTCGAGGCGTACGGGCCGCTGTTCATGCAGTCCCGTGGGCGCGGTGAGTACCTGGCCGCGATCAACAGCCGGCCGTTACGGTACGCGGTCAACACCCGGAGCGTTTACAGCGACTGGGACATGATTCTCCTGCAGCTCGTGATCGAGCGGATAACCGGCCAGTCGCTCGACATCTTTGCGCGCCAGCGAATCACCGAGCCATTGGGAATGAGCGACAGCTTTTTCAACCCGGATTCGACTTCGTTCGCCCGCGTCGCGCCCACCGAGCTGCAGACGTCCACCGGCCAGCTCATTCATGGCGTCGTGCACGACGAGAACGCGCGCGCCATTGGCGGGGTATCCGGGCACGCTGGCTTTTTTTCTTCCGCGCGGGATCTCGCGATCTTTTCCCAGATGATGTTGAACGGCGGGCACTACGGGACCGTGCGCATCCTCCGTCCCACGACTGTCGCGCGCTGGACGTCGCGGCAGGACCCCGACACGAGCAGGGCGCTGGGCTGGGACACGCCCTCGGGTCGCTCCAGCGCGGGCCGTTTTTTCTCGCCGCGCAGCTTCGGGCACACCGGCTTCACGGGAACGTCGATCTGGATCGATCCGGTCAAGGATCTGTATGTGATCCTGCTGACGAACCGTGTCAATCCGAGCCGCGCGAGCACGCGAATCTTCGCGCTCCGCCGCGATGTGGCTGACGCAGTGCAGCAGAGTATCATGGACGCGCCGCTGGTCGAGTGGGAAGTGACGCGGATTCCCTGATATCTTTGTTGCCATGTCCAACCGCGAGCGGGTACCAGTTGTAATCGTCGAGTACGACGCCATCGCGGCGAGGCTCGCCCAGCGCATCGCAGAGATCATCAACGCCCGCCGCGCCGAAGGCTCGCGCGCCGTCCTGGGACTCGCCACGGGCAGCACTCCGATCGGGATCTACCGGGAGCTCATTCGTATGCACCGCGAAGAAGGGCTCGACTTCTCCGATGTGGTGACCTTCAATCTGGACGAGTACTTCCCGATGCGTCCGGACAGCATCCACAGCTATCACCGCTACATGTGGGAGAATCTTTTCTCGCACATCAACATCAAGCCGGAGAACGTGCATGTCCCGCGCGGAGACGTATCGCGCGACGATGTCGACCAGCAGTGCGTCGCGTATGAGCAGGCGATCCGCGACGCGGGCGGCATCGACCTCCAGCTTCTGGGAATCGGCAAGACCGGGCACATCGGGTTCAACGAGCCGGGCTCGGGCATCGAGTCGCGCACGCGGCGGATCGCGCTCGATACCGTTACCCGTCGCGACGCGGCGGCGGATTTCTTTGGCGAGGACAATGTTCCGACCGAAGCGATCACGATGGGCGTTGCCACGATCATGGATGCGCGCGAGATCGCGCTGGTGGCCACCGGCGAGCACAAGTCGGAGATCGTGCTTCGCGCCGTAGAGGGCGAGCCGGATCCGGACGTCGCCGCGACGTACCTGCAGCGGCACTCAAACGCCGTGTTCTACCTCGATCCCGCCGCGGCCGCGGAGCTCACCCGGGTCAAGACGCCGTGGGTAATCGGCGAAGTTCAGTGGACGCGCGGCAAGGAAATCGAGGCGGTCATCTGGCTCAGCGACGTCACTAAGAAGTCCGTGCTGAAGCTCGACGCGCTCGACTACCGCGAGCATCATCTCAGCTCGCTGCTCGCGCGATACGGTTCCGCCGGACCGCTGAACGGTGAAGTGTTCAACGCGCTGGTATCGAAGATCCGTGGCCGCAGCAAGCTGCCGACGGGGAAGCGCATCGTCGTGTTCTCTCCGCACCCGGACGACGACGTGATCTCCATGGGCGGGATCCTGCACAAGCTTCACCAGAACGGCAACGACATAATCGTCGCCTACCAGACGTCGGGGAACATCGCCGTTTTCGACCATGAGGTTCGCCGGTACGTGGACTTCATCCGGCGCGCGGGGCTGGAGCTCGGTGTCGCGGAGCCGACGACGCCGACGAGACTGGCGTCGATCGAGAAGTTCCTGGACGCGAAGCACCCCGGCGAAGTCGACAGCGACGAAGTGCTCATTCTCAAGCGCACGATCCGCGAGGCGGAGGCCGTTGCCGGCATCCGCACGTTCGGAATGAAGCGCGATCAGGCGCGGTTTCTGAACATGCCCTTCTACCAGACGGGCAAGGTCAGGAAGGACCCGATAGACGACGACGACGTCAAGATCGTTCTTGATCTGCTGGAGGAGCACCGGCCGGATCTGATCTTCGTGGCCGGCGATCTCTCGGATCCGCATGGGACTCATCGCATGTGCCTCGAGGCTGTCGACCGCGCGCTGGCCGCGTTCGCCGGCGAATGTCCCGAGATGTGGTATTACCGCGGTGCGTGGCAGGAGTGGAGTATCAGCGACGCCGACGTACTTGTGCCGTTGTCGGAGGACGAGCTGCGCGTCAAGATCACGGCGATCTTTCAGCACCAGAGTCAAAAGGATCGCGCGCCATTTCCCGGCCAGGACGAGCGTGAGTTCTGGCAGCGGGTCGAGATCCGGAACCGAAACACGGCGCATCTGGTCGACCGGCTTGGTCTTCCGGAGTATTTCGCGATGGAGGCGTACGTAGTTCGAAGGAACGGAGCGCCGCTCGAAGTCGAGACGGTGCCCACCAGTGCGCTCAGGGTTGGGAACCCTCAGTCCTCGCCCTGACCCTCGCCCGGCCGTTCCCGCGGCAGCCGGAGGGTGAAAGTCGATCCTTCGCCTTCCTTGCTCCGGACCGAGATGTCGCCGCCCATCTCACGCGCAATGTCCTTGCTGATGGCGAGGCCGAGCCCCGCTCCGCCTGTCGCCCGGGTCCTGAGCTGCTCGACCTGAACGAATGGCTCGAAGATGGCGTCGAGCTTGTCGGGCGGGATTCCGCGGCCGGTGTCTGAAACGCTCACTACGAGATCGGGACCTTCGATCGTCCAGTCGAGGGAAATGCTCCCGCCTTCGTCGGTGTACTTGATCGCGTTCGAAAGGAGATTCAGCATTACTTGCTGGAACTTCTCGGTGTCGAGCAGAGCCGTGGCCGGGCTTTTAGCAGCCCGATACTCGTACCCGATCTTTTTCTCGCGCAGCTGCGGGCGGATCAGCTCCTCGAGCCCGCCGAGCACCGGGTCGAGCGCAACTTCCTGGTAGGTGAACTGGACTTTTCCGGCCTCGAGCCGCGCGAAGTTCAGAATGTCGTTGATGATCGAAAGCAGATGAGCCTGACTGCGCTGGATGCTGCGTACGTCCGAAAGCTGGTCCGCGGACAGCTCGCCACGCACCCCGGTCTCGAGCAGCTCGGCGTATCCGCTGATCGCGTTGAGCGGTGTTCGCAGCTCGTGGCTCATCATCGCCAGAAAGTCCGACTTGGTCGCGTTTGCGCGCTCGGCGGTGACGCGGGCCGCCTCTGCCGCCCGGAACAGCCTCGCGTTGTCGATCGCTATTGCAGCGCGCCGCGCAAGATCGGCGGCGAGGTCGGCGTCGTCCTCGGTATACCGGCGCGCTGGGTTGCTCGATACAAAAGTCAGCGCGCCGATGATCTCGCCGCGAAGCCGCAACGGCACGCAGATATAGGATTCGAGGTGCAGCTCCCGGAGCAATCGCAGATGTTCTTCGTCGATCGCGGCGCTGACCAGCAGCTCGTCAAGAATCTCCGAAACCACCACGCGCTCGCCCGTGCGTATGACGTGGTGGATGCCGGTTTTCGATGATGGGTCAGTCGGATACCGGGTTTCGAGAGTTCTTGCGATCTCCATCTTCGCCGGGTCGGGGTGGACGACGGCCACGCGGCGCACCACTCCGTCCTGGACCAGGTCGACCGCCGCCCAGTCCGCGATGGAGCGCGTCGCCAGCTCGGCCACGCTCCGGAGCGTGTGCTCGTAGTCGAGCGAGGTCGTCAGCACTTCGCTCGCCTCGAGGAGAAACGCCAGCGCCGTCTCGCGCCGAACGACATCGGAGACGTCGCGGAGTATGCCGGTGAAGATCTTGCGGTCGCCGTCCCGGTATTCGCCGAAGGAGATGCTCAGCGCGATTTCGTGGCCGTCGCGGTGAAGGCCGGGCAGGCGCAGGTTCGACCAGTCGAGATGGCGCGTGCCCGTGCGGAGGTAGCGATCGACGCCGGCCTTGTGCTGGCTCCGGAACCGCTCCGGCATGAGCATGCTGAGCGGCTGGCCCTCCAGCTCGGCTGCTGAATAGCCGAACATTCGCTCGGCGCCCGGGTTCGCGAACAGAATCCGGCCCGTCTCGTCCATCGTCACGATGGCGTCGGGGGTGGTCGCGACGACACTTCTATACAGGGCATCCGGGCCGGTCATTGGCTAAATATCAATCCTGACGTGGCCGAGGTACACAGGGTTGGTTTTTTTGGAGGAGCCCAGCGAATGTCGGAATCGAGACGAAAGAGCGAGGACGAGTGGCGGAAGCAGCTCACGGCTGAACAGTATCGCATAGCACGCGAGAAGGGGACGGAGCGCGCTTTCACCGGCGCGTACAATGACTCGAAGGAGCCCGGGGTCTACAGTTGCGCGTGCTGCGGCAACGAGCTTTTCCGGTCGGACGCGAAGTTCGATTCAGGAACGGGCTGGCCGAGCTTCATGACCCCGGTGGCGGCGGAGAACGTGAAAACCGTGGACGACACGAGCCACGGAATGCGGCGGACGGAGGTGATGTGCGCCGCATGCGACGCTCACCTGGGCCACGTATTTCCCGACGGACCAGGCCCCGAGCGCACGCGGTATTGCATCAACTCAGCAGTGCTGAAGCTCGAGCCGGAGTCGCCCTAGACCGGGGCCTCCATGAACGAGCAGTGGCTTGGCAACTGCGAAACCGCCGCCGTGTTGTTGACGCAAGCTCATGCGTCAGGCCATTATACACGCTGTGGCAAAACAAGATTCCATCCAGCTCGAGGGCACGGTCGTCGATGTCCTCCCCAACGCGACCTTCCGCGTCTCGGTCAGCGAGAGTCATGAAGTGCTGTCGACTCTCGCCGGCAACATGCGCCGCTTCCGCATCCGGGTGCTTCAGGGAGACCGCGTGACTGTCGAGGTGTCGCCGTACGACCTTACGCGTGGGCGGATCACCTTCCGCCATAAGACCTAGTCACTAGTCACTTCTCAGCGCCGCCATAGGCGTCTCGCGAAACACCTCCCTCCCCGCCAGCAGCCCGATCGTCACGGTAAGACCGATCATCAGGGCCGCGATTCCAAGGCTCGACCCGATCGCAGGCGTGAAAGCAGTGTCGAACACGAACCGCGTGATCGCCCACCCCGCGATGTAGGCGAGCAGCAATCCCGTCGCGCTCCCGAGCACGCCGAGCGCCGTATACTCGGCGAGCATCACCCGCGCGACCTGCCCGCGGGTCGCGCCCAGGGTTTTCAGCAGCACGCCTTCGCGTACGCGCTCACGCCTAGCGCCGGCGACCGCGGAAACCAGAACGGGCACGGCCATCGCAAGACTGAACAGCGCGAGGAAACGGACGGCTACGGTCACGCGGTCGAGAATCTTTCCGATGGTGCTTTGAATCAGCGACAGATCGATGCTCGACACGTTCGGGAAGCGCGAAACGATGGCGCGCTGTAGTCGCGCGGTCTCGGCGGCGTCGCGCGTCCGCGCGGTGATGATGTGCTGGGCTGGAGCGGCCGCCAGCGCCTCAGGACGGAACACGATGAAAAAATTGGGCTCGAACCTGTTCCAGTCCACCGTTCGCAGGCTGGTGATCCGCGTCGTCACCGGGACTCCCTGCACGTCCCAGCCAATAACGTCGCCTATCTCGAGCCTGAGGTCGCGCGCCAGGTCCTGCTCCACTGAGATGCCGGTCGTGTCGTGCGCGGCGCCTGTCGCGCTCTCCCACTTCCCGGAGATCAGCCGCTCCGACGAGACCAGGGTATCGCGGAAGGTGGAGCGGTACTCCCGGCGCAGTGCCCACCGCGCGCGCGATCCGTCGGGCGTCCGCTGGATGCGGTCGTCCTCCACGGCTACCCCGTTGATCGAGCTGACCCGCATCACCACGACGGGTGCGAGCTGAACGATTCGCTCGGAGCCGGCGCGGACCAGTGAATCCACGCCCTGCCGCTGATCCTGCTGGACATCGAAGAACACGACGTTCGCGCTCGAGCTGCCAACACCCAGCGAGAACCGCTGGAGGAGGCTCGACTGCACCACGTACAGAGTCGTCACGAGAAAGGCGCCGAAGCCAAGCGCGAGGATCACGGGGCGTGTCTGGTTGGACGGGCGGTGGAGGTTGGAGAGCCCCTGGCGAAGCACGTAGGGCCACCGCGGTCGCACTGCCTTGCGCGCCAACCACGAGAGAAAGCCGGCGCTGGCCGCGAGCGTCAGCAGCGCGAGTCCTGCGCCAACGCTCATCGCGACGCCATCTGTGAGCGAGCCCGTACGCATCACCGCGATCGTGATGACGCTTCCCGCGATCGCCGCGTTGACCAGCATCCTCGGCGCGTCGCGCCAGTGCATGCGGAGCACATTCGAGTCCGTGTCGCGGCGCAACGTCTGCAGCGGCGAGATCTTCCGGAGCGCGAGGAGCGGCCGCAGCGCGAACGCGAGCGCGACCCACGCCCCGACCAGAAGCCCCGCGATCATGGCCGCCGGCTCTGGCCGGACCCTGACGTTCACCGGGAGAATGTCGTTCAGCGCTAGCGGAACCAGGAACTGCATGCCGAGTCCCAGCGCCACGCCGAACGCCGCGCCCAGCAGCCCCATCACCGCTGCCTGCAGCACGTACACCGCGAGGATCTGCCTGCTGGTCGCACCCAGGCATCGGAGGATCGCGACCGTGTCGATCTTGCGCGCCACGAACGCGTGCACGCCGCTGGCGACGCCGAGCCCGCCGAGCAGCAGCGCGACGAGCCCGACGACGCCGATGAACTCGGCGAGCTGCGCGATCGCCTCGCTGACGGTGTCCTCTGTCTGCTCGGCGGTTCGGACGTTGATGTCGAGCGCGGCGCGGCGGGGCAGCACCTCGCGAGACAGTCGAGCGGCGATCGCAGGCGTTCTCGTTCTTCCCAGAACCTCGTAAGCGGCAGTGCTGCCGAACTGGAGGAGCTGCGTCTCGGGGAGGTAGCGAGCGGGAATGAAAACGCGGGGGCCGATCATCTCCGCGATTCCCGGCGTTCCCGGCACGTCGCTGACGACGCCGGCGATGAGAAAGCGCGCGTATCCGACCGTTATCGTGTCGCCCACGCGCGTGTCGAGGGCCACGAGCAGCGACGGATCGATGAGCGCGTTGGCTCCGGTCTGCAGCTCAGGCCACTTGCCGGCGGGATCGGTCGTGATCTGTCCATACAATGGGTATTCCGCGCTGACCGCGCGAATCTGCACGAGCCGCGTGTTGCCGGTTCGGGGCACGACCGCCATCGACGGGAAGTTCGTGGAGTACGCGAGCTCGACGCCGCTCCTCGACAGGGAATCGAACAGCGAGTCGGCTGCCGGCGTGAACGGGCGTCGCGCCGAAAACGCGACGTCGCCTCCCAACAGCGCGCGAGACTGCTCGCGCAGCGAGCTGGTGAGATTGGCCGCGAAGGAATCGATCGCGACGAGCGCGCCCACGCCGAGGGAGATGGACGACATGGACAGCAACAGGCGCCGGCGTGCAGTTCTGCTCTCGCGCCATGCCAGCCGCGAGATCGAGCGCCAGAGGTGCATCAGAGCGTCCGGTCCTCGACCATGGCTCCGTCGGCGAGCCGGATGAGACGCCTCGCACGCGACGCGACAGTCTGCTCGTGCGTGACGATGATGACGGTGGTGCCGGATTCCCGGTTCAGCTCGACGACCGTGTCCATGATCATCTCGCCCGTGGCGCCGTCGAGATTCCCGGTGGGCTCGTCGGCGAAGAGGATGCGGGGCGAGTTCGCGAACGCTCGCGCGATCGCGACGCGCTGCTGCTCGCCCCCCGAAAGCTGGGCAGGGAAGTGGCTGCCACGGTTGGCGAGCCCGACCCTCGCGAGGAGGTCTCGCGCGCGAACGGACGCATCGCGCTCGCCGCGGAGCTCGAGCGGGACCTGCACGTTCTCCAATGCGGTGAGCGCGGGGATCAGCTGAAAGCTCTGGAACACGAATCCGACCTTGGCGCCGCGGAGCCTCGCGCGACCGTCCTCCGACATCGCTGTGATGTCGTCGCCGTCGAGGACCACCGTGCCCCTTGTCGGTGTATCCAGGCCAGCGAGCAAGCCGAGGAGCGTCGTCTTGCCGCTGCCGGATGGCCCGGAAATGGCGACCAGGTCACCCTGCGGGATGTTGAAGCTCACGTCCCGAAGCGCTGTTAAGCTTGATGACCCGCTCTGGTATTCCTTCGTGAGATTGGTGGCGACGAGCATGAGAATCCCTTGGATCGCGTTGGTTGCAGCCGGTGTGGCGTGCGCGCCTGACGACAAGGATACCGCGCGCGCGGATACCGGGCAGGTGAGCGTGGAGGAAAGCCGCGCCGCCGGGTCGAGCGCGACCGCGAGCGCGTCCGCGAGCGCGTCCGCGACAAAGGTGCTGTTCGTCGGCACCAGCCTTACCGCCGGCTATGGACTCACGCCGGAGCTGTCGTACCCGGCCGTGGTCGCGAGGCTCGCCGAAGCCGACGGGCTGCCCATTCAGATCGTGAACGCAGGCTTGAGCGGCGAAACCTCGGCGGGAGCGCTGAGGCGAATGGACTGGTTGCTTCGCACTCCCGCTGATGTGATCGTGATCGAGACCGGCGCGAACGATGGGCTGCGCGGACTCGATCCTGATTCGACGCGCGCGAATCTGGAGCGGATCGTCGCGAGCGTGAGACGGACGCAACCGGGCGCCGGGATTGTGCTGGTGCAGATGGAAGCGCCGCCCAATTACGGCTTCTCCTATGTGCGACGGTTTCGCGCCATGTACGCGGATGTAGCGCGTGACGAGGGAGTCGTTCTCGCGCCGTTCCTGCTCGACGGAGTGGCCGGGTTGCCGGAGATGAACCAAGTCGACGGCATCCATCCGAACCGGCGCGGAGCGGAGCTCGTGGCGGCGAACCTGTGGAAGGCGCTCCAGCCGGTGGTGGCGCGGGCGAGGCGCGCAGCGGGGGATTAGCCGTTGCCGGGCGGCCCGGAATCCGCTAAATTCAAAGGCTGTCTTGGTTTATGACCGCTGCACGCGTCTCCGGACGGTGCAGCTAACGTTTTTTGAAGGAAGAGCTGTCATGGCAATGCCCGCAACCCAGATCCGCCGGGGCATGGTTCTCGTGCACAACGGCGAGCCGTGCCGAGTGGTCGAGTTCCGTCATCACACGCCCGGAAATCTCCGCGCGATGATTCAGACGAAGCTCAAGAACCTGCGCTCGGGGTCCAACTTCGAGCACCGTTTTCGCGCTGCGGATACGGTCGAGAAGGCGTCGATGGAGACGCAGGATCTCGAATTCATGTACCAGGGCGGCGACACGTATCACTTCATGAACACCGATAACTACGATCAGATCGAGCTCGACGAGGAGGCGCTCGGCGACAACGCACAGTGGATGCAGCCGGGGATGCGGATTCAGGCCGAGTATTACGACGGCAGGCCGATCGGCATCCAGTTGCCCAACTCGTTGGTGTTCGAGATCGTGGATACGTCTCCGGTGATGAAGACCGCGACGAAGACGGCGTCGGCGAAGCCGGCGAAGCTCGAGAACGGCGTGACGGTGAACGTGCCGGAGTTCGTCGGCCCGGGCGAGAAGGTCCGCGTCAACCCGAATACCGGAGAGTATCTCGACAGGGCGAAGTAGGGTGATTAGTGATTATTGATTAGTGCATGGTGGCTGTAGCTCAATTGGTTAGAGCACCGGTCTGTGGCACCGGGGGTTGCGGGTTCAATTCCCGTCAGCCACCCTGAACGAGCGGTCGAATTGAAGGCCGTGTTAGGTCCGTAGCTCAATTGGTAGAGCACCGGTCTCCAAAACCGGGGGTTGCAGGTTCAAGTCCTGCCGGGCCTGTTCTGGCGGTATCGTATAGGGGACTAGGACGGAGCCCTCTCAAGGCTCAAACACGGGTTCGAATCCCGTTACCGCTATGTTGCATGCAGGCGTTGTTGCAGGAGCTCTCGAGGGGATTTAGGTACGGCCCCATCGTCTATCGGTTAGGACGGCACCCTTTCACGGTGCAGAGAGGGGTTCGATTCCCCTTGGGGCTATGAACTGTGCTGCGCGCAGCTGCGTGCTTCGCGCTGCGTGCTTCGCGGAAAAATGCGCAAATCGGATCATTACGCAGTGTGCAGTACGCAGCATGTTGTTTGGGGCTGTAGCTCAGCTGGTTAGAGTGCCGGTCTGTCACACCGGAGGTCGCGGGTTCGATCCCCGTCAGCCCCGTTGGAAGTGACTGCAGTTCTTGCCCTGGTGGTGAAATTGGTAGACACGCCATCTTGAGGGGGTGGTGCCGCAAGGCGTCGCGGTTCGAGTCCGCGTCAGGGCATTCAGGTTGGAAGCGAGCGGTCGCCGGTTCGATCGCCCGGCGGTTCTCCCGCCACAGTAGCTCAGTGGTAGAGCACTCGATTCGTAATCGAGCGGTCGTCGGTTCAATCCCGACCTGTGGCTCTTCGCAATACAATCGATCCACAATCGAAGTCCAACATGCGCGCGGAGCCACCCGATGAAGGCAGTACGAGGCTTGTCACTCACGGTCGCCATGTTTGCATGCGTCCCCCTCCCGCAAACTGGCGGCGTCCTTCCGGGCTCGGGCACCTCGGCGGCGATCACGCCCGCTGATCTCTCCGCGCGACTGTACGCGTTCGCGCATGACTCCATGGCCGGCCGCGAGGCGGCGACCGAAGGCGGGCTCAAGGCGGCGCGCTACCTCGCGGCTGAAGCCGCCCGCATGGGACTCGAGCCCGCAGGCGATGGTGGAACCTTCTATCAGCTCGTGCCGCTGACGCAGCGCGGGTACGACGAAACGCGACAGGTAAGGGTCGATGGGCAGCCGCTCACGCTGTGGGCGGAATACCTCCCGCGCGACCCCGGAACAGCGCCGCGCTCGCTCGACGGAACCAGTGCGATCTACGGCGGCAACTGGGGCGACACGGCGACGCTGATATCCAGCGCCCAAGCTGCGGGAAAGGTGGTCGTCATCATGCCGGCACCGGGCGTTCCAGGTGTGGCAGGGCTTCCTAATCGCGGTGCTGTTTCGGCCCGATACTCGACCGCGGCGGCGATCGCTGTGGGCGGACTCGAAGGTCTTCCGGCCGGCGTGATCACTGCGCTCCGGCAGGGCCAGACGGGTCTCGCGCAGGCCGAGGGTTCCTCCGCGCAGGCGCCGCTGTACATGTATGTATCTGCCGAGGCCGCCAGAAAGCTCCTCGGGCACAATCCCGCTGACATTCGTCCCGGTCACGCGGGCCGCGCCGTTTCCGGCCATCCGGCGTTCGGACAGAATCCGCTACGGATTCCGACGTACAACGTCATCGCGAAGATCCGCGGCAGCGACCCGACCCTCGCGGGCCAGTTCGTAGCTTTCGGCGCGCACAGCGATCACGTGGGCACGGGCCCGGCGGTCGATCACGATTCGCTCCGCGCGCACAACATGGTGTTCCGTCGCGGCGGCGCCGGTCCGGCGACAGCGGCTGTTACTCCCGCGGGGACGCAGCGAATGCGCGCAGTTCTCGACAGCCTGAGAGCCATCCGGCCGATGCGGCTCGATTCGATCTTCAACGGCGCTGACGATGACGCGTCCGGATCGGTCGGACTGCTCGAGATCGCCGAGGCGTTCGCGGCCCAGCCGGTCAAGCCGAAGCGCTCGCTCATCTTCGTCTGGCACATGGCCGAGGAGATGGGACTGGTCGGCGCGGACTGGTTCACGAAGAACCCGACCGTTCCGCTGGACTCGATCATCACCGCGATCGTGGTTGACATGATCGGCCGCGGCACCGCGCAGGATGCCCCGAACGGCGGGCCCAACTACCTGCAGGTGCTCGGCACGGGCCGGCGATCCACCGAGCTCGACGCAACTGTGAAAGCGGTCGCGGCGCGGCCCGAGTTCACCTGGGACCTCGATTATTCGTTCGACGCACCAGGGCACCCCGAGCAGTTCTTCTGCCGTAGCGATCACTACATGTACGCCCGCTTCGGCATCCCCGTTGCCTTCCTGCACACGGGCTCGCACGTGGATTACCACATGGTGACCGACGAAGCGCAGTACATCGACTACAGCAAGCTTTCGAAGGTGACGAATTATATGAAGGTGCTGGGCGAGACGATCGCGAATCGGGACAGGCCGTTCGTCCTGGACAAGCCGGCGCCGAATCCGGATG
>JBPCJJ010000020.1:0-15679 GCA_051005405.1 Gemmatimonadaceae bacterium
GAGCTTCGAGCTCCCTGAAGGGCCGGGAGAGACCATCCCGTCAAGAGGCCGCACGTGGAAAGTGAGCAATCACCTACAAGCGAAGCGGTCCTCATCGCCCGTGAGGCTTGACCTCCCTTGTTGGTCCCGGGATTTCCGTCCCGAGGCCACTTTGAATAAAAGAACTCGCAGAGCACACACGATCGTGAAATGACGATTCGTTGACTTACACGATTACTACCAATTCCGTTGACAGCTATTGCTGGCGACTAGAGCGCAGGGGCCACACTCGTTCCCATTCCGAACACGATCGTTAAGCCCTGCAGCGCCGATGGTACTGCGATCGAGAGATCGCGGGAGAGTAGGCCGTCGCCGGCTTTTCATTAAAGAGCCCGCCACGAAAGTGGCGGGCTCTTTTCGTAACCGTGTCCTGCTCCCGGGTTAGCGCGCCGGATCGCTCGCGCACGCGGCGCGCGCACGCGCCTGTTCCGACGGCTGGAAGACGGCCAGCGCGGTTCCCTTGCGTTGCGCGTCACCCGTTCCGACCGCAGCCCCGAGGATCTGGGCGCCGGTCGCCGATGGGCCCGTAACGTCGGCGACAATCGCCGTCGCTCCGACCTCGGCCGCGGACTGCTTCATCCGCTTGACCAGGTCCTCACTGTCGGTCCACACCGCGTTTCCTTTCGCGGTGATGTAGGCGATCTCGTAATAGTCCGACGTGACGCGCGCCCGGCTGTCGAGAACAGTGACGGCAGCCTCGCAGGTTGCAGCGAAGCTACGTGTCGGCGTCGTCCGAGTGATGTCGATTCCCGTGGCGCATGCGGCCAATGCCAACGCGGCAAGACCAGCACCGGCCAGAGTCTGTCTGTTGTTCATCATCCTCTCCTTTGACAGTTGTTGAAGCTTAAGGCCTCGTAATCCGGCGCTAAACGCGTCCGGGTAGCCTTATCTGCAATCCTAGGGCCGTGGCGACGGTCGCTCACGTGGCGCCAACGCCCGATGATAGGTTGAGGACCGAAACGGGAAGCCAAACGGTGTGGCAGATATCGGGACAGCAAATCCGTGGGCGGGAATGGATATGCCTTCCCCCTTTGCAGGAGCCTAGATGGCAAAGACGGGCCGTGACGAGCGGCGATTTGTTTGATTCAGTTCGGCCCTCGGGCCGACCAGCCGATGCAACTTCACGACGCCGCGAATTTCGCGCGGCGGATGGCGCGGAGCGGCCGGTGCTACGGGGATCCGGCACAGGACGCGACGAGCGCCCGAGCTTTTGCTTTCGCTTCCGGAGTGACAGGCACGGACACGGTGTTCGTGTTCTCCGCACCGCGCCCGCTCGTTGGGAAGGAATGCGACCTGGCGAACACGGTAAGAATCGTCAGGTCTCCCGAACGACCGGTCCTGAAGGAGACCGAATTGGAGACGAAGCCGGTTCCATACGCCGTGGTTTCCGGCATGCCGGTTCGGCCGGCGGGGACGCTGACACGATCGCTGAGCGCTGAGCGCGGCGGATCCAAAGCCGGCGTTGCTATCCCGGTAGCTGGTGGCGCACGAGATCACGCTCGCTTCGCTCTTCGTGGTCCTGCCTTCCGTGACGAAGACGCGGGACTCTCGCGCCGCTCCGGTACCAATGGATGCACATCCCAGCACGAGCGAAGTGCCCAGCAACGCTGCTGACACAGTCCATGGGGAGCCATTTGCGCCTCCGATCGAAAGTGGTGTAAGCCGACGTTTTGACTGCTGCAAGCGGCGGTCCGTGGTTCAGAATTATTCCGGTGGCCCGTACCCGGTGTTTACCCCGTTGCCACAGGGCAGCGACACCGGCACGGGGCCGGGCGGGTCCGCATCCCCCAGCTGACGCCGCAGTTGCGCCATTCGCTCGCGGAGCTCGCGCTCCGTGGCCGCGTACCGGCGCTGCCCGGCAAGATTCCGCGTCTCGTCCGGATCGCTGGCAAGGTCGTACAGCTCCCACTGCTCGGGCTGCTCGTACAGATGAATAAGCTTCCACCGCTTGGTCCGCACTCCGCGATGCTTCCGCGCGCAGTGCTCCGCCGGGTACTCGAAAAACTCGTACAGGAAATCCTCGCGCCAGGGAACGCTCTGGCCGAGCAACAGCGGCGCGAAGCTCCGCCCCTGCATCGTCTTCGGTACGGGCACGCCGGTGAGCTCGAGCAACGTCGGCGCCGCGTCCACGTTCAAGACCATGTGCGACCGGTCCACGCGCGGCGCGACGCGCGCGGGATACCGCACGAGCAGCGGCACCTTGATGGACGGCTCATACATCAGCCGCTTGTCGTATAGCCCGAACTCGCCCAGAAAGAAGCCGTTGTCGGAGGTATAGACGATGATCGTGTCGTCCGCGAGACCCGCGGCGTCGAGCGCGTCCAGGAACTTGCCGACGTTCTCATCCACGCTTAGCAGAACCCGGTAATAGTTTTTCACGAGGTGCTGCAGGTTGAGCCGCTTGCGCTCCGCGAAAGTGAGCGACGGATCCACGCCCTTGTCGCGAAAATCCGGCATGTCGGCGATCGCCATCTCGGCGCGCTGCACGGCTTCCTTGCCGACGAGCCGGTCCTCGAACGTCCGCGGCACGGGGACGTCGATGTCCTCGAACGCGCGCGCGAACCGCTCCGCCGGCATCCAGGCCCGGTGCGGCGACTTGAAGTGATATAGCAGGCAGAACGGCCTCTCCCGGGGGCGCTCCCGGAGGAACGTCAGCGCCTGGTCGCCGACGACGTCGTCCGCATGCCCGCGAAACTTGACGCGCACGCCGTTGACCTCCATCTCGGGATCGTGGTACCCGCCGCGCGTCCGGCCGAACACGACCGACGAGTCGAACCCCGTCGGCGCCGAGCGCAGGTGCCATTTGCCGATCACGCCCGTGTAATAGCCGGCGGACTTTAGCAGCTCGGGAAAGGTGATCTCCGCGTCCCGGAGCCCGGGCTGGTTGTAGAACTGCGGGCCGCTTCCATTCGACAGCACGCCGTGCCTGTGCGAGTACAGCCCCGTCAGGAACGTCGCGCGGCTCGGCGCGCACAGCGAATTCGTGACGAACGCCTCGGTGAACCGCACGCCGTCCGCCGCGATCCGGTCGATGTTCGGGGTCCGCAGGATCGCGTTGCCGTACACGCTCAGCGCGTCCTGCCGCTGATCGTCGGTCATGATGAAGACGATGTTGGGAGCGACGGCGGGCGCCGGTCCTGACGCCCGCGCCATCTTCGCGAACGGCGCCGCGACGACCGCTCCTGCTAGCATGCGGACGACATCGCGCCGGCTGACCGGCCTGTTCGTTGGCATTGTGCGCTCCATGTTGGCCGAATCTCGCGCGGGACCGCAAAAGGGGATTATATTCCTAAATCCGCTGTTGCTCCGCGTCAAGCTTCCCCATCCCAAGGAGAGCGCACCATGCAGACGGTTTTGACCGACACGTTCGCGCAACGGCCGCTGTACGCCCCTCCCGAGCCGACGAGCTTCGGCGACCGGATCGGGGAATCGTTCGCCAACGCCATGATGATGCTGTTCGCGGCGATCCCGCGAATCCTAGGCTTTATCATCGTCGTACTCATCGGCTGGCTGGTCGCTTCGCTGATCGCTCGCGCGGTCGCAACACTCCTGCGCACGGTGCGGTACAACGATCTTGCGGAGCGCACCGGCATAGCCCAGTTCACGCAGCGCGCCGGTCTCACGGCGGACCCTGCCGAGGTCGTGGCGGGGATCGTCAAATGGCTGATCCGGATCGTCGTGCTCCTGGTGGCGTTCGACCTGCTCGGCCTGCCGGCGGTGTCGGAAGTGCTGCGTGAATTCCTGCTCTGGCTGCCGAATCTGATCGTGGCGATCGCCGTGCTCCTGCTCGCGGGAGTGGCCGCCAACGCGCTCGCGAACATCGTTCGCGGCGCGGCGGCGGAAGCAGGGCTGGCCAACCCCGACACGCTGGCCAACGTGACGCGAATCATCGTCTGGGCGTTTTCCGTCGTCGTGGCCGTCAATCAGCTTGGCGTGGCGCGCACGCTCATCAACACGCTCTTCACGGGCCTGATCTCCGCGGTGGCGCTGGCAGCCGGGCTCGCGTTTGGTCTCGGCGGACGCGAGATGGCTGCCCGCAAGCTCGAGGAGTGGAACAACCGCACGCGGGGCACCGGTACGGGATCGGCGCGCACCGACCGTCCTCCATCTTCGCCGTAGCACGGCTTGCTCGCTGACCTCGAGGCCCGCATCCGAAATGGATGCGGGCCTTTTAGTTTGGCTTGTTCAGGTCGACGTCCTGTCGGCGCAGGTCAGCCATGATCCACCTCTTCGCTCAATCTCCCCAGATGCCACGAAAGCGCCCGTTATACCGCATCCGCCAGTCCGGAATTCAGGGAAGGGGAGTATTCGCCGCGCGGCGGATCCGCCCCGGCCAGCGCATCATCGAGTACGGTGGCGAGCGGATCACCGCCGCGGAGGGCGACCGCCGGTACGATGACAAGAAGATGAAACGCCACCACACCTTCCTGTTCAGCCTGGACAAGAACACGGTCATCGACGGCAATCGTCACGGCAACGACGCGCGCTACATCAACCACTCGTGCGATCCCAACTGCGAGGCTGTAACCGTCGGGAAGAAGATCTTTATCTACGCCAGGAGGAACATCCAACCAGGTATCGAGCTGGCGTACGACTACAAGTACGAGTGGAGCAACGACAAGCGGGACATCGAGTTGTACAAGTGCGAATGCGGCTCCGCCAGGTGCCGCGGCACGATCATGCAGCCGAAGTCGCGCCGTCGCCGAAAGCGCGGCCGCCGCAAGCGCTAGCCCCGCCTTCCGCGGGTCCTGTGCGGGCTCGTATCTTGCGCGTCCCACTTCGACCGTTGGAGACTTCATGGCTCGCTCGCTGACCCGCATCGGCTCGGCCCTGCTGTGCGTCGGGCTTCCCGCCGCGACGGCGGCACAGGACGTGTACCGCCAGCCACCGCCGCCGATCGCGCAGATCCTCGACGCAGAGCGGACGCCACTGGTAGTCGTCAGCCCCGATGGCACCACACTTCTGTTCATCGAGCGCAGTGACATGCCGTCGATCGCCGAGCTCGCAGCTCCTGAAGAACGGCTCGCCGGGCTCCGAATCAATCCAGCCATGAATGCATCTTCACGCGGGCCCGTCTACAAAGGCCTGCGGCTGGCAGCCATCGGAGCGACCGGCGCCAATGCTGAGCGGCGAGTGTCGCTCCCGCCGGATCCGCGGATCGCGAACATCTTCTGGGCGCCGGACGGCCGCCATATCGCGTTCACCCTCGCTAGCGACTCAGGGCTGACGCTTTGGGTGGCCAACGTGGCCTCGGCAACGGCGCGCCAGCTGACAGGCGAGAAGGTGAACGCAGCCATGGACTCGCCGTGCAACTGGATCGACCATGCAAGGCTGATCTGCCACCTGATCCCGACCAACCGTGGAGCACCGTCTCCGCGCATGTCCGTTCCGAAAGGGCCCATTGTCCAGCAATCGACGCACCGCACTGCGGCCAATCGGACGTACCAGGACCTCTTGCAGGATCCCTCCGACGAAGCTCGCTTCGAGTACCTGGTACAGAGCCAGCTTGCGGTCGTCGGTGTGGATGGCACCGTCATCCCCATCGGCCCGCCAGGCGTCTATCGGTCCGTGACTCCCTCTCCGGACGGAAGCTACATCGCCGTAGCCGCGGTTCACCGGCCGTACTCGTACGTCGTGCCGTGGTGGGGGTTCCCGACGACGTTGTCCGTGTGGGATTTAAGTGGGCGGATCGTGAAGACACTCGCCAACCTGCCGCTTCAGGACGACGTCGGGACTTCCTTCGACGCCGTTCCACGCGGGATGCGAAATCTCCAGTGGCGGAGTGACGCGGCGGCAACCGTTGTGTGGGTGGAAGCTCTGGACGAAGGTGACCCGTCGAAAGAGGCCGACAAGCGCGACCGGGTATATATGCAACCGGCTCCCTTCACATCAGACCCGACGGTTTTGCTGGACGTGGCAGCACGTGTTCGGACCGTGCGCTGGGTGCGGCCGGATCTCGCGCTCGTGGAAGAGCAATGGTCGAAGACCCGCCGCACCAGAACGTGGGCGGTCAACCCGGCTAGCCCTTCCTCACCCGCCCGGCTCATCTTCGACCGATCGTCTGAAGACCGGTATGCCAGTCCGGGCTCGTTCGTCACCGTGATCGGTGGCCCGTACGACGAGAGCGTGGTTCTTACGAGCGCGGATGGACGCTTCGCATATTTGCGCGGAGCCGGGGCGTCTCCAGAAGGAGACCGGCCGTTCCTGGACCGAATCGAGCTCGCTACCGGGAAGCGCGAGCGTCTGTGGCAGTCGTCCGCGCCGTACTACGAGGTGGTCGTCGAGATCCTGGACCCCGAGGCGACGCGGATCGTGACCGAGCGGGAGAGTGTCAAAGATCCGCCGAACTATTTCCTGCGCGATGTCCGCGCAAACCGGTTGACCCAGCTGACGCACTTTGCCGATCCGGCCCCGCAGTTTTCCGCCGTCGAGCCGCGGCTTATCACGTACAAGCGGGACGACGGCATTCAGCTGTCGGCGAAACTTTATCTTCCGCCTGGCTACACCCGGGCACAGGGTCGCCTGCCGTTTCTATTCTGGGCGTATCCGGAAGAATTTCGCAGCGCCACCGCAGCTGCCCAGGTGGTGGGCTCGCCACACAGATTCGTCCGCCCCGCTAGAGCGTCGCACCTTTTTCTGCTGACGCAAGGCTACGGAATACTCGACGGACCTACCATGCCAATCGTCGGCGAAGGGGACCGCGAGCCGAACGATACCTACATCGAGCAGCTCGTCTCCAGCGCGAAGGCTGCGGTGGATGAGGTCGTGCGGCTCGGCGTCGCCGACCGGAACCGCATCGCCGTGGGCGGCCACTCCTACGGCGCGTTCATGACGGCGAATCTGCTCGCGCACTCGGATCTCTTCCGCGCCGGCATCGCGCGTAGCGGCGCGTATAACCGTACCCTCACGCCGTTCGGATTCCAGGCGGAGGAGCGGACTTTCTGGCAGGCGCGCGACACATACGGGGCGATGTCCCCGTTCTATCACGCGGACAAGATCAAGGAGCCGATTCTTCTGATTCACGGCGAAGCGGACAACAACTCCGGTACGTTCCCCATCCAGAGCGAGCGCATGTACGCCGCACTAATGGGTAACAGGGGAACCGTCCGCTACGTAGTCCTGCCTGCCGAATCACACGGCTACGCCGCCCGCGAGAGCGTGGGGCATACGTTGTGGGAGATGGTCAGTTGGCTCGACACGTACGTGAAGAACGCGCCGCGTTCGCCTGCGACCGGTACCGGCCGGGATTAACCCGCGCTAGGTCACCGCCTCATAAACACGCAACTACACACCCTTACATGAAAGCGATCCGCCTTGCCACTTTCGTCCTGCTCGTTGCTCCGCTCGCCACGGCGAAGGCGCAGCTCCCCGTGCTCCGCGACAGCATCGGAAGGGACGACCGCAACTTTTCCTTCTACAGCCGCGGTCCCTACCGAGCCGGGGTGCCCCGGCCGGAGACGCTGCTCGGCTACAACGTCGGCGAGCTGAATACGCAGTTTGCCCAACAGGAGCGGGTCCTGCTTGCCGTCGCCGACGCGGCCAAGGACAGAGTGGCGATCGAGACGATCGGAATGACGAACGAGCGGCGCGCGATGCGGTTGTTCATCGTCTCGGCGCCGGAGAATATCTCGCGGCTCGAGTCCATCCGCGCCGACCTCGATCGCCTGGCCGATCCGCGAGGGCTGTCGCAGGTCGACGCGGCGGCGTTGATCGAGCGAACGCCCGCAGTCGTATGGATCAACGAGAGCGTGCACGGCAACGAATCCCCCGGATTCGAGAACGCGATGCAGACGCTGTATCAGCTCGCGGCCAGCGACGAACCGGCGACGGTGAATGCGCTGCGAAACACGCTCGTGATCCTGAACCCCAGCACGAACCCGGACGGGCACGAGCGGTTCGCGGTCTGGTACAACTCCGTGCATGTGGGCGCGCCCGAGTCGTTTGCGCTGGAGCACAACGAGCCGTGGAGCATTCAGGGCCGGTTCAATCACTACCGGTTCGACATGAACCGCGACCTGATGACTACAACGCAGATCGAGGTGCAGGCGCTGGTTCGCGCCATGAACCGGTGGCACCCGATGGTCGCGATCGACCAGCACGGGCAAACGACGAACTACTTCTTCCCGCCGACGCCGGCGCCTACCAATCCGAATCTCGGCCCCGATCTCGCGAAGTGGATGGAGATATACGGGCGCGGCAACGCTGCCGCATTCGACCGGTACGGCTGGATGTATTACTCGCGCGACGTGTTCGACCTGTACAGTCCGATTTACTGGGATAGCTGGCCGTCGCTGACTGGCGCGATCGGCATGACGTACGAAACCGATTGCGGCGGGTGGAAGGGAATTCTGTGGCGCCGGGAGGACGGCTCTCTCTGCTCGTTCCGGGATGGAATCGCCAAGCATTTTGTGACGTCGATGGCCACGATCGAGACGACGGCGTCGCGCCGTGCCGAGCGCGTGGCGGATTGGCACGCGTTCCGCGCGAGAGCGGTCAATGCGGGCCGCACGGGTAAGATGAAGCGCGTAGTTCTTCTTCCTGGCAACGACCCCGCTCGCGCCGCCGAGCTCGCCGCGACTCTGGTGCGGTCTGGGATCGAGGTTCGCCTCGCGAGCGAGCCGTTCTCGTCATCGAGGGCGCATGCATATCGCGACGACGCTCGGAGCTCGCGGCGGTTTGATGCTGGCGCGTACGTGATCGATCTGGCCCAGCCGCAGGGACGAGCTGCGAAGGCGGTGCTCGAGCCCGCTCCGGATCTAGACAATGAATTCGCGCGGTCGCAGATCGCCAAGCTCGGCCGCAATCTCCGGCGCGGCGAGAACGTCCA
This sequence comes from Gemmatimonadaceae bacterium, assembly GCA_051005405.1. GTDB lineage: Bacteria > Gemmatimonadota > Gemmatimonadetes > Gemmatimonadales > Gemmatimonadaceae > JACDCY01. The sequence continues at coordinate 8,867 of JBPCJJ010000020.1, forward strand.
GGGCGAAGGATACGAGTTCTACGATGCCACGGCATGGTCGCTGCCGGTGACGTTCGGAGTCGAGGCATATTGGACAGAGGATGCGACTCCTGTGTCGGGGGATCTGCTGCGGCTGCCCGAGTCGCTGCCTGCTCCGGCTACACCGCGCGTCGCTGGAGGCGCGCCGGTCGAGCGCCTTCCTGTCGCGGTGTCCGGCGGGATCGTCGGCCAGAGGCGCCCGAGCGCAGCGTACGTGTTTTCCCCCGAGCGAAGCGGCGCTCTGCGGCTGGCGTATCAGCTGCTCGCTGATGGGTATCGTGTCGCGGTGTCCGGCCCGGCCATGGACGCCGGCGGCCGGCGGTGGCCGCGTGGCTCGTTCATCGTTCGGGTGGCCCGCAACGACAGCTCTCTGCATGCCAGAATCGAGCGGCTCGCGGCGGAAAACAACGTCGACGTGATGGGTGTCGCGACCGCGTTGACCGAGAGCGGCCAGTTCGGAATCGGGTCGGAGTCGGTGCAGGATCTCACCGCGCCGCGGGTCGCGCTCGTGGGAGACGAGGGTATCTCGCAGACGTCGTACGGCGCGGTATGGTGGACGCTCGAGCACCGCTACAGCGTGAAGTTCACGCCAATCTCCGCGCGCTGGCTGAACGCGGGCGACCTGTCCCGGTTCAACGTCATCGTCATGCCGAGCGGCTCCCCAGGCGTTACCGCTTCCGGCGTCGACCGGCTGCGTGCGTGGATGCGCGCGGGCGGCACGCTCGTGACGATGGGCGGGAGTACCTCGTGGGCGGCAAGGGAGAGCGTGGATCTGACGAGCGCGCGCACCGTCGGCTCGGACGCGGACTCTACCAAGCTTGATACGACCGGGATTGCGCGGCGGGTCGAGGCGGACGACGACGATGAAGAGGGCAGGGACCGTGATGAGGCGGGAGATGACCTTCTGGCGGTGACGAGTCCCCTGGCTTCGAACGCCAGTCCGGTCGATCTGCCCGGGAGTCATTTCGACGTCGTGCTCGACAGGACGCACTGGCTGACGCACGGGTACGACGCGCCGCGTATCACCGTGCTGATGGCGGGGTCGTCGTTCTTCAAGCTGTCCAGGCGCGGGGCGAACATCGCTGTCTTTCCGGCTCAGGGAAACTTTCATCGCGCCGGCTTTGTGTGGCCCGACAACACGGAGCGGCTCCTGCGCAACACCGCGTACGTGATCGAGGAGCCCATCGGCGGTGGGCACCTGGTGGCGTTCGCTGGCGAGCCGTGGTTCCGCGGCTGGTGGCGGGCGCTGGACAAGCTGGTGATGAACGCGATCGTGTTGGGGCCGGGGTACTAGTCATGGTGGTCAAAGGCGAAAAAAACAGGGATGGGTGACAGGTTGTAGGTGGTGGTATTGGTTAACTACGGGTTTTCGGTCATTGGTTGGTGGTGCCGGGGGGAGAACCATCAACCTCGTACCGTCGATCCGTTGTCACCAGATCCAGCACCTGCTAGTGACCCATCCCCGTTTTTTACCATGAGCGCATAGATTGCCCAGCAAATGACTCGCGCTGGGATCGTGACCGTAGCCGGAAAGCCGAACGTCGGAAAATCGACCCTGCTCAACCGTATCGTCGGGCAGAAGCTGTCGATCACGAGCGAAAAACCGCAGTCCACGCGCGACCGGATAGTCGGGATTCACACGCAGGGCGACGCTCAAATGGTCGTGTTCGACACGCCGGGGCTGCTCGACCCTGTGTACGAGCTGCAGCAGACGATGCGGTCCGCCGCGTTGCGGGCACTCGAAGACGCGGACGTAATCCTTTACCTGACCGACGCCGGCGCGCGCGACACACGCACGCTGGCAGAGGCGGCGGGGCTCGATTCGCCGCCGAAAGCTCCCGTCATTCATGTGGTGAACAAAACTGACTCGGTGAGCCGCCTGCAGCTTAAGGCCGAAATGGAACGCTGGCCCGACGCGGTGTTCGTCTCCGCCCTGACGGGAGACGGCGTGCGGGACATGCTGGACACAGTGCGGGCCAGGCTCCCCGAGAGCGAGTTCCTGTACCCGCCCGACGACATGAGCACCCAGTCGGTGCGTTTTTTTGCCGCCGAGCTGGTGCGGGAGACCGCTCTTGAGCAGCTCGGGGACGAGGTTCCGTATAGCGTGGCGTGCGTCGTCGAGGAGTTCCGCGAGGACCGCTCGCCCATCTACGTGCGCGCGCTAATTTATGTCGAACGCGACAGCCAGAAAAAGATTCTGATCGGCAGCAAGGGCGCGCGGATCCGGTCCATCGGGGAAGCCGCGCGGAAGAAGATCGAGACGCTCGCCGGCGCGAAGATATATCTGGATCTCTGGGTAAAAGTATTGCCGAACTGGCGAAGAGACTCCGGAGCGCTGGAGAGATTGGGATACAAGAGCAGGTGACCTATTCACCAGGATTATATGCCCGTACCAACTCAGCTCCTCGAGATCCTCGTCTGCCCTCAGTGCAAGGGCGAGCTCGAGTACAAGGAACAGGACAACGCGCTCATCTGCCGTGCGTGCTCTCTCCAGTATGCCGTGCGCGACGACATCCCGATCATGCTGATAGATGAGGCGACGCCTCTCAGCTAGCGCTGCGTTCGCCCTCGCGCTCGGCGCAGCGTTTCCGGCGGCGCGCGCGCAGAGCGACACGGCGCTCTTTCTCCTGCTGCCCGTGGGGGCGCGAACGCTGGGCCAGGGTCAGGCGACCGTGGCGTCCATGACCGGAAGCGAGGCGGTATGGTCGAACCCTGCGTCGCTCGCGCGACAGGCCACGCGCGAAACGGCGATACACCACTCGACCACGCTCGCCGTCACTGGCGACGCGATCAGCTTCGTCGCTCCTGCGCGCGCGCTCGGCGTGCTCGCGCTGTCGGTCAACATATATAACTTCGGCGACCAGCAGATTACCGAGGATCCCAACCAGCCGCCGGTCGGGCTTCTATTGCCGCGGAACGTCATCTACGCAATTACCTGGGCGCGCGGCCTCGGCGCCCATCTGAACACGGGCATCACTTACAAGCTCGTGCAGGCGCGCATCGATTGCACCGGCCAGTGCGGCGACATCGGCACGGGATCGGGCACGGCCAGCGCGTTCGATCTCGGCGCGCAGTACCGATTCTCCGATTCGGTACCGCTCACGCTCGGCGTCGCTCTACGGAGTATCGGCGGTGATCTCCGGGCCACTCCGGACGAACCGCCGGCCGCGCTTCCGCGACGGGTCCAGGCGGGCGCGGAGTACAGGCTCAGGTTGATTGATCGCTACCTGGCGGACATGGACGTGCGAGTCGCCGGGGAGGTGGACGCGGACCCCGGCTTCGAAGACCCCGGGTTCAGGTTCGGGGCCGCGATCGTTTACCAGAGCAGGGTGCACTTGCGCGCCGGCTGGGGAACGGCTGACACGGAGGCGTCCGGCCCTTCGGTCGGGTTCGGGATCACGGCGGGGAAGCTCAGCTTCGACATCGCCCGCACGTTCGAGGGCCTCTCGGCGGACGCCGGCGAGCCACCGACGTATTTCTCCCTGCGGTACAACTTCTAGTAACCGCCCCGCTGGGCGGGTCGTCTTTGATTAGCCCGCTTGCGGTCGTATCTTCCATCGTCATGCCGACGGATAGATCTTGATCCATCCTATCGCCGTACTCTACTTCCCAACGGGACGCGAAGTGCCCCCCTCCGTCGAGGCATGGCTGGCCGCGCATTCGCTGGAGACGGTCGTAGTCGCTGACGCCCAGCAGATCATGCACATGGCGCTGCGCAGCCGTCCGCGAGTCGTGATCATGGATGCGCGCGACGGGGCTTCGCACGTGATAGCCGCTTCTCAGCGTCTCAAGACGGATTCCTACACGGCCATTGTGCCGACGGCTGTTCTGTGCGATGCCGGAGATGCCCCGTTCGCGGAGGCGTGCACGACGCTGGCCGACGAGGTTATCCGCGCCTCGATGCCGCTGGAAGAGGTGAGTGCCCGCCTGGACCTGATGCTCCGGCGGTCAGATCGCGACATGGAAGTTCATCCCTCGACGCGCCTGCCCGGGACAACGACGATCGAAGCCGAGATCACGCGCAGGCTGGCGACAGGTGAGTCGTTCGCGGTGTGCTACGCAGACCTGGATCACTTCAAGGAATACAACGACCGGTACAGCTACCGCGACGGCGATCGTGTCATTCGAATACTGGCGACCATCCTGCACGACGTAGCGAAGGGCGTCTGCGGCGAGCGCGGATTCGTGGGCCATATCGGCGGCGACGATTTCATTTTCATCATTCCATCGTCTGGCGTACCGGAGGTGTGCGGCGAGATCGTGGCGGTTTTCGACCTGCTAATTCCGCATCAGTACTCGGAACAGGATCAGCAGGCCGGATATTTCTTCGGAAAGGATCGGCGCGGCCACCTGCACCGGGTCCCTCTGATGACCCTGTCGATCGGGGTAATCACCAATTCGCGACGTCATTTCACGACGGCGACCGAGGTGAGCGACCTTGCGACGGAGATGAAATCTTACGCCAAGACGCTCCCGGGCTCGGTGTACAGTGTGGATCGTCGCACAGTCGATCGTCCGGTCGCCATCGACCAGCGCGTCCCGTTCCACAGCGCCGCGTCGGGGACCAGGTGAACGTCGGCTGTCCGCAGTGCTCGTCGATCTTCCGGGTCGATCCCGCGAAGGTGCCGCCGGGTGGAGTCCGTGCGCGCTGCTCGATCTGCAGCGGGGTGATCCCCGTGCCCGAGCCTTCCGCCGAGCGCATCGCGGCAGGCCCGCAGCCTCCTGCTCCGCCGTCGCTCGCGCGAACTACGGGGCAGTATTCAATGAAGACGCCGGCGGCGGGGGTCCCGCGGACGGTGACTCCTCCTCCCATGCGCGCACAACAGCCCCCGGCATTCGAGGACCCCGTGCCAGCTGCGCCTGTCATGCCCGCCGCGCCCGCCGCGATATCCGCGGCATCCGCGGCATCCGCGGCACCGGCAGAAGCTGCCCCGGTTGTGGCCAGCGGTATTCCCGGCCCAACGATGTCCATCAATCCGTACCTGGCGCGCGATCCCGACGTGCGCGCCAAGCGCCTTGCACGCGCCCTGATATCGGACATCGTCACGTACTATCCCAACAAGCACGCCGACGCGCTGCGGGCCGGCTCTCTCAAGCAGACGTTCAGCGAAGAGATCAAGAAGAGCTACGAGGAATACGTGGCCCAGATCGGCCAGGAATTCGCCGAATCGACCACGCACTTCAAGGATGCCTTGAACGAAGTTCTGGGCGAAGGGAAGCAGCTCTTCTAGCTTCCCGCTTCACACTCCGGTAAATACAACGAATGGCAGAAACAGAACGCGGTCGCGATCTCGCCCGTCATACCGCGCGGTTGGAAGAATTGCGGAGGTATCTTTGACATCGACTCCAAGCGACAGGCGTTAGCCGCCGACGAGGAGCGCATGGCGTCGCCCGGATTCTGGGACCGCCAGGAGACCGCGCAGGCCACGGTGCAACGAGTTAAGCAGCTCCGCGGCTGGGTGGAGCCGTTCGACTCGCTCACCGGGAGAGTCGCGAGCGCCGCGGAGATGGACGGGCTCCTCGCCGAAAGCCCCGACGCAGGGATGGACGCCGAGCTGCACAGCGAGATCACCGCGGTCGAGTCGGATCTCGACGACTTCGAGCTCCGGTCGCTCATGCGGGGCCCCGACGATTTCCGGGACGCGCAGGTCGAGATCTCTGCCGGCGCAGGGGGCACAGAGGCCCAGGACTGGGCGTCGATGATAGTCCGCATGTACACCCGCTGGGCCGAGCGCAGGGGATTCGAGGTCGTGTTGCTCGACGAGAGCCAGGGCGAGGAAGCGGGAATCAAGGGCGCGACGCTGGAGATTCGCGGGCAATACGCGTTCGGCTTTCTGCGGCCGGAAACCGGCGTGCACCGGCTCGTCCGGATTTCTCCATTCGATTCCGCCGCCCGGCGTCACACCAGCTTCGCATCGGTGTTCATCTATCCGGTCGTTGACGAAGAGATCAACATCGAGGTTCGCGACGAGGACCTGCGCATCGACGTTTACCGCGCGTCGGGCGCGGGCGGGCAGCACGTCAACAAGACGAGCTCGGCCGTGCGCATCACGCACTTGCCGACGAACACGGTCGCCGCGTCGCAGGCCGAGAGATCGCAGTTCAAGAACAAGGCGACCGCGATGAAGATGCTGAAGAACAAGCTGTATCAGATCGAACTCGACAAGCAGACCGAGAAGCGCGCCGCGCTCGACGCCACGAAGTCCGACGTATCATTCGGCAGCCAGATCCGGAGCTACGTCTTCCAGCCATACACGATGGTCAACGATCACAGAACCGAGCTCAAGATCCCCGACGTGCAGAAGGTCATGGACGGTGGGATAGATCCGTTTATCGAGGCGTACCTCAAGCGGTACGGAGCGGTGCAGGGCGGGGTCGCGGCATGAGCGTTCGGTGCGGGGCCGGCCGGGCGACGGACATGTCCCTTGCGGCACCTACGCTTCGGCAAACTGCGCCGAAGCTAAGACGGTGCCTTCAGGGACACGTCCGCCGCTCGGCGTCCGGGCGGGGTGACGCATGAGCGACGAGCTGAACTTCGTGCTGAAGGCACGCCGCGAGAAGTTGGATGCTCTGGTGGCGCGCGGGGAGCAGGTGTTCGGGTACTCCTTCGACCGCACGCACTCCGCCGCTGGCGCAGCTCCGCTGTTGGCGGCTGACGCTGAAGAAGGGCCAGTCGTTAGCGTCGCCGGGCGCATCGTGGCTTGGCGGGCGCACGGCAAGACAGCGTTCGAGCACGTGGCAGACGAGAGCGGGAAGAGCCAGCCGTATTTCCGGAAGAACGAGCTGGGCGAGGAC
>JBPCJJ010000021.1:0-36312 GCA_051005405.1 Gemmatimonadaceae bacterium
GGTCTGCACGGGATGCACTACACCGCGATCGCGCTGCTAGCGGTCTGCGGGCTGCTGCTGACCGACGTGCTGACGTGGGACGACATCACCAACGAGCGGGCCGCGTGGGACATCTTTGTCTGGTACGGCGGACTGGTAATGATGGCGGGCGCCCTGTCGCGCTCTGGGCTCACGCGTACCTTCGCCGAGCTGGCTGCCGGAATGACCGTGGGCTGGATGTGGTGGGCTGCGCTCGCGGCCCTGCTGCTCGTCTATTTCTACGCGCACTATGCGTTCGCCAGTATCACTGCGCACGCGACCGCGATGTACATCCCGTTTCTGGTAGTGATTCTCGCCGCCGGCGCGCCGCCGTGGGTGGCCGTGCTATCGCTCGCGTACTTCTCCAACCTGTGCGCCGGCATCACGCATTACGGCACCACGCCCGGGCCGATCCTGTTCGGCGCCGGCTACGTGTCGCAGGGCACGTGGTGGAAACTCGGGCTTATGGCGTCGGTGCCGAACATCCTGATCTTCGGGCTGCTGGGCGGGCTATGGTGGAAGGTGCTGGGGTGGTGGTAGACAGCCAAGGAATCCTAGTGGTGAGGTGTGAGTTGATCAGCATTTGAGTAGGAAGTGATCTTCGGACTACGAGTCATGAGTGGCAGCTTGGTCAATTCCCAACTAAGGACTTGGCAGCCCGAAGATCACTTCCTACTCAGGACTGATCAGTTCACTCACATCTCTTATACTAGGATTCCCCTCCAAGCCTTCCGGGAGCCTGCCTCTACGCTTCCTGTTCCTGCCGCTCGGCGAACCAGTCCTTGATGTAGGCGATCAGCTCGCTGGTGTGCGTGCCCGGGCCGAACAGCTTGCCGATCCCCATCGCCTGGAGCGCTTCCATGTCTTCTGTTGGAAGGATCCCGCCGCCCGTGATGAGGATGTCGTCGCGCCCCTGCTCGCGCAGCAGCTCGACTACGCGCGGGAACAGCGTCATGTGAGCGCCGCTGAGAATGGAAAGGCCGACCACGTCCACGTCTTCCTGGACTGCGGCGGTCGCGATCATCTCCGGCGTCTGGTGCAGGCCCGTGTAGATGACTTCCATGCCGGCGTCGCGGAGCGCGGCGGCGACCACCTTGGCGCCGCGGTCGTGGCCGTCGAGGCCGGGCTTGGCTACGAGGATGCGGATTGGGCGGGTCATGGAGGAAAAGTTATCGGTAGCGCCGGAGCCATGCAGCCCGCCCGTCCAGGCGCTCGCATCGGCCAGTCAGGCTGGCACTCCCCCAGGTCGCGGGACCGCGCGACCCAGCTCTCGCGCCGTTTCGATCCATTCCGCGATCACGCCTTGTGCATTCGCAAGTGCGTCGGCATAGGTAGCGCCATCGGCCATGCAGCCTGGAAGCTCCGGTACCTCGGCGATGAACGCCTGGTCATCTTCGCTCCAGTGAATCGTGATCTCGTATCGGTAGTCGTGGCTCACCGTTTCCCTCCAGGCCTAATCCCGCATCGGTTTAACAGCTCGCGGACCTGAACCACCTGATATCGCTTCGCGTAACCATCCGGGCGCGGCTGCAGATTAAGAATCTCCGCAATGTCGCCTCTGGTAAAGATATGATGGCTGCCGCGGACTCGCTCCTCGAATCCGCAAGAGCGTAGCATGGCACGAAGATCACCGAAGCGGATGCCTGAAGAGGTGTCCGCATCCATCACACGCCGGAATCGCTTGTCCTTTCTGGACATTCGCGAGAATTGTGCGTGTTCTCAACGGGACGCTCATCAAACGGCTGGGACCCTGCTCAAATAATTGCGGACGCTTTTGCCTCCTTGCAGTCGAGGCGGGTTTGGCCACTGAGAATGCGGATTGGGCGGGTCGCGCTGGAACTGAACCAGTAACCAGCGGGTATCGGCCGATATGAAGAACATTCGGCGGTCTCTCAGAGGAGCGTTGCTGGCCAGTCCCGCGCTGCTGCTGCTCGGGTGCGGTGATTCGCTCACCAACCCCCGGCTGCAGTCGTTCATGGGTTGCGACGTCCGCGAGATTTATCTCGACCAAAGCCTCGGCGGCACGCTGTCGAGCGGAGATTGTCGGGTCGAGGGCGCGTACGCGGACATGTACCTGCTCGATCTCCGCAATGACTCGGACGTAATCATCGATCTCGAGTCTTTCGACTTCGACGCATATCTGGTGCTGTACGATCGGGACACAGGCGAAGTTCTGGCCGAGAACGATGATCTCAATAGCTTCGACTCCGATGCGCGGCTGGCCGGTTACCTGCCGCGGGGGCGGTACATCATCTCGGCGACGTCGTTCGATGTGGGGGAGACGGGGCGGTACGTGCTGACGGTGGACTGATCAAAAAAACACCGGCTCCCTGTACGCCCCGAACACGTCCTCCAGCGCCGCTCTGATCTCGTACAGCGTGCAGTACGCCCGTGCGCAATCGAGAATGAACGGCATCAGGTTCGCGTTCGTGCGCGCGGCCTCGCGCAGCTCGTTCAGCCGCCGGTCCACCACAGCCTGATCGCGCTTCGCCCGCATCGCAGCCATCGACTTCCGCTGCTCGGCCTCGGCTTCCTTCCCAATCTTCAGTAACGGGATCGTCAGCTCGGGCTCGTCGGTCACGAATTCGTTCACGCCGACCACGAGCTTGCGCCGCTGCTCCAGTTCCCACTGCTGCCGCGCGGCCGACTCAGCGATCTTCCGCTGGAACCATCCCTTCTCCAGCAACGCCACCACCCCGCCCTGCTGCTCGATGTCGGCGAAAATCCGCTCGGCTTCCGCCTCCAGATCCGACGTAAGCCGCTCTATATAGTAGGACCCGCCCAGGGGATCGCTCACGTTCGCGGCGCCGGTTTCGAACGCGAGCACCTGCTGCGTGCGCAGCGCGACCTGCACGGCTTCTTCAGTGGGCAGCGCCAGCGTCTCATCCATCGAGTTGGTGTGCAGCGACTGCGTCCCGCCGAGCACGGCGGCGAGACCCTGGTACGCGACGCGCACGATGTTGTTCATCGGCTGCTGCGCGGTCAGCGTCACGCCGGCGGTCTGCGAATGGAAGCGCATGATCCACGACCGCGGGTCCTTGGCGCCGTACCGCTCCTTCATGTGCCGCGCCCAGATGCGGCGCGCGGCGCGAAGCTTGGCGATCTCCTCGAAGAAATCGTTGTGGATGTCCCAGAAGAACGACAGTCGCTTGCTGAACCCGTCCACGTCCAGCCCGCGCGCCATGCCGCGCTCCACATATGTGAAGCCGTCGGCGAGCGTGAACGCCAGCTCCTGCGCCGCCGTCGCGCCGGCCTCGCGGATGTGGTAGCCGGAGATGGAGATGGTATTCCACTGCGGCACATGCTCCTCCGACCACTCGAAGCAATCCACGATCAGTCGCAGCGCGGGCTCTATGGGAAAGCACCACGCGTGCTGCGCCATGTACTCCTTGAGGATGTCGTTCTGGATCGTCCCCCGGAGCTGCTTCGCGTCGATTCCCTTCTTCTCGGCGGCCGCGATGTAAAAGCAATACAGAATCACCGCGGGCCCGTTGATCGTCATCGACACGGAGACTTCGTCCAGCGGTATGCCGTCGAACAGCGTCTCCATGTCGGCGAGACTCGAGATCGCGACGCCACACTTGCCCACCTCGCCGAGCGATCGCGGATGGTCCGAGTCGTAGCCCATCAGCGTCGGGAAGTCGAACGCCACGGACAGACCCGTCTGTCCATGCGCGAGCAGGAACTTGTAGCGCGCGTTGGTCTGCGTAGCGGTGCCGAACCCCGCGAACTGTCGCATCGTCCAGAGCTTGCCGCGGTAGCCGGTCGCGTGCGACCCGCGCGTGAACGGATACACGCCCGGCAGGCCGATCTCGTCGGCGTGGATGTCTTCGGTATCGAGCGCCGTGTACACGGGCTCGACCGCTTTCTGCGAATTCACGAATCCGATGTCGCGCTTGGACGCGGCCTCGTACTTCCGCCGCCACTCGGCGACTTCCTCGCGCAGACGCTCGAGCTCGGCGTCGCGCTCGCTCGCCTGCTTCACGTCCTTGTCGTCGAATCCCTTGATGGCGGTCATTTGCTCGCCCTCGTGTCTCGTTTCGCGATCAGCTCGCCGCTCTTTTCCAGCAGCTCGTCGGCGACCGTGAACGGGGTCGCCGATCCGCTCTCCATCTCATCCACCCGTCCGTCCAGCCACTGCCGCGTGCCGGGATCGTTCCACAGGCGGCTGCGCACACGTTGCTCCACGACATCCACGACGCGGTCCCGCAGCCGGCGCCGGCGGCGCTCGCGCAGCCCGCCGGTCGCTTCAAGATAGGCGAAATGCGCGTCTATGGCGGTGAGGAGCTCGGTCACGCCCTCGCCTTGGGACGCGATCGTGCTGAACACGGGAGGCGTCCAAGATGCCGGTGCAGCGTCCTCCAGCTGGGCCTGTGCGGCTTTCCGCGCGACCTTGGCCGGGTTCAGGTTCTTCATGTCGACGCCGTGGTGGGCCGGCATGTTCTTCATCGTGGCGCCTGAGCGGAGACCGAGCATGAGCTCGATGTCCATGCGCAGGCGGTCCGAGCCGGGCCGGTCGGATTTGTTGACTACGAAAATGTCGGCGATCTCCATGAGGCCGGCCTTGAGCGTCTGAATCGAATCGCCCGACTCGGGCACCAGCACGACGACGCTGCTGTCGGCGATGCGCGCGATGTCCAGCTCCGACTGCCCGACGCCCACCGTCTCCACGATGATGCGCTCGAATCCAAACGCGTCGAGCACGTCCGCCACCTCGCGCGTCGCGGCCGCCAATCCGCCGAGCGAGCCACGCGTTGCCATCGAGCGAATGAACACGCCGGAATCCAGCGCAACGCTCTCCATGCGCACGCGGTCGCCGAGCAGCGCGCCGCCGGTGAACGGCGACGTCGGATCCACCGCGACCACTCCGACGCGGTGCCCCGCACTGCGGAGCTCGCGCACGAGCAGGGTGTTGAGCGTGCTCTTCCCCGCCCCCGGTGGGCCCGTGATCCCGATGCGCCTGGCGCGGCCGAGCTTGGTGTGCAAGCGCCCAAGTATCTCGTCAAAGCCCGCGCGGTGGTTCTCCACGATGCTGACGACGCGCGCGAGTGCGGCCGACTTCCCCGCATCGAAGTCCGCAAGCAGCTGGTCGAACCCCGCGCGCTGCGCGGGCGCCACGCTAGTCTGCAGCGGCAAGGATCTTCTCCTGCTTGCGCCACATCACCGAATCCGTGCGCTCCTCTCCGTCCGCATGTTCGTACCCGAGCGCGTGGAGCGTGCCGTGCACGACAACCCGCGCAAGCTCCTCGCGTATCCCAACTCCAAACCGAGCGGCATTCTTTCGCACGACATCCGGACAGATGTAGATATCGCCAACGACGGACGCTGGAACGGGGCCGGCCGAAGAACGAGACGGGTGTCGCCGAAGGGCGCGTCTTAGGGCGAAGCCCGTAGCGCCCGCAGGCGATTCCCGTTTCGTTCTGACGCCGGCCCCGGGGGCGAGTCCCAGCGCAAACGTAATCACGTCTGTCGGCCCCGCGTGTCCGAGATGCTCGCGATTGAGCTTGGCGATCTCGCGGCTGGAGACGAACGCGACCGAGATCATCGCTTCGCTCACGCGCTCGGCGAGCAGCGTCCGGCGCACGACGTCGCGGATGCGGTCGGCGGACAGCGGGATTCGCTGAGCGCCAAGCGAGACGTCGACAGCCAGCCGCGACACGGCCGTCTCAACCGCCCGAGTCGTCGGCGTAAGCCTTGATGATCTCGCGCACGAGGCGGTGGCGCACTACGTCCGCTTCGTCGAGATAGTGGAACCCGATCCCCTCAATGCCCGGGAGGATGCGCTCGACCTGGAGCAGCCCCGACTCTTCGCGCCGCTGCAGATCGACCTGCGTCTTGTCGCCCGTGATCACCGTCTTGGAGTTCACGCCGAGTCGGGTGAGGAACATTTTCATCTGTGCGTTGGTCGCATTCTGCGCTTCGTCGAGGATCACGAACGCGTCGGACAGCGTGCGCCCGCGCATGTACGCCAGCGGCGCGATCTCGATCGTGCGCGTCTCCAGCGCTTTGACGACGCGCTCCTGCGGCATCATGTCCTCGAGCGCGTCGTACAGCGGGCGCAGGTACGGATCGACCTTCGCCTGCATGTCTCCGGGGAGGAAGCCGAGCGATTCTCCGGCTTCGACAGCGGGCCGCGCAAGGACGATCCGCTTCACGCGCTTCTTGCTTAGCGCGTCAACGGCCGCTGCGACCGCGAGGTAGGTCTTGCCCGTACCAGCCGGCCCGATGCCGATCACGATGTCGTTCTCCATGATCAGCTTCAGGTATTCGTTCTGCCCCCGCGTCTTGGGGCGGATGATCTTCCGGATGCCGGGGAGCACGATGCGCGTCTCGCCGTCGTCCACGCCGCCAGCGCCGTTCCCGCTGCCAGTGTCGCCGACGTCTTCGAGCGTCATCCTGAGAACGTCATCCGCGGTAAGCGGCAAGCGCTGCTTCGCGGTGTCGATCATGCGCTGCGCTATCGGGGTGGCGCGGTCGACGGCGTCGTGCGAGCCGCTGACGGTCATCGTGTCGCCGCGCAGCGCGACCTTCGCGCCGCTCTGCTTCTGCAGCTCGATCAGGTTCTCGTCGTTGACGCCCGCGAGCGTCAGCATGTCGGCGCCTTCGGTGGAGAGCTTGTTGGTCAGGAAATCGTCGGACATAGCTGAGTGATTAGTGACAAGTGACTAGTGAACAGTCACTGCTTGCGAATGTGGAGGTCCTGCAAGTCTTCGTCCGCTACGGGCGAGGGCGCGCCTTCGAACAGAGCGCGTGCCGCGGTCGTCTTTGGGAAAGCGATGACGTCCCGTAGCGACTGCGCGCCCGCGAGCATCATGGCGATCCGGTCGAAGCCGAACGCGATCCCGCCGTGCGGGGGCGCGCCGGAGCGGAGCCCCTCGAGCAGGAAGCCGAACCGCGTTTCGGCATCTTCATCGCTGATCCCGAGCGACGAGAACACCTGCGCCTGGACGCGCGGATCGCTGATCCTGATGCTCCCGCCGCCGAGCTCGGTGCCGTTGAGCACCAGGTCGTAGGCGAGCGCGCGCATGTTCTCCGGGTCGGTCGAGATCCGCGCGAGATCGTCCGGGTGCGGCGACGTGAAGGGATGGTGAACCGATCCGAGCGCCCCGGTCGTCACGTCGCGGACGAACATCGGGAAGTCTGTGATCCACACGAACGCGTTCGAGCCGTTGCCGAGCCCGAGCCGGCTGGCGACCTCCTGCCGCACGCGGTCGAGCGCGGGATTCGTCGTCGCATCCGGCGCGGCCGCAAGCAGGCAGAGCTCTCCTTCTTCGATTCCGAGCTGCGCCGCCGCGTCCGGCGAAAGATGCTTGGCCAGCGGCCCGTCGAGCGCGCCATTCACGCGCTTCGTGCGCAACAGCCCCGCGACGCCCGCGCCTTTCGCGATCGCTTCGAGCTCGTCCACTTGCTTGCGCGAGAACGAAGCGCCGCCGGGGATGCGAATCCCGCGGACCCGGCCGCCTGCCTCGATCGCCGACCGGGTGATGCCGAAGTCGGCGCCGCGCACGATATCGGTCGCGTCGAAGATTCGGAGGTGGTACCGGAGATCGGGGCGGTCGGTGCCGTACATCTCCATGGCGTCCGCGTAGGTCATCCGGTCGAATACTTCGGGCACGCCCACGCCCGCTATCCCGAACAGTGCCGCAATCAGCCCTTCCGTAAGCCCGTAGATGTCCTCAGGCGCGATGAATGACGCCTCGATGTCGATCTGGGTGAACTCCGGCTGACGGTCCGCGCGCAGGTCCTCGTCGCGAAAGCAGCGCGCGATCTGGAAGTACCTGTCGAAACCGGCCACCATCAGCAGCTGCTTGTATATCTGCGGCGACTGCGGCAGCGCGTAGAACTCCCCCTTGTGCACCCGGCTCGGCACCAGATAATCGCGCGCGCCTTCGGGCGTGGGCTTGGTTAAAATCGGCGTCTCGATCTCGAGAAACCCATGCTCGTCGAGATATCTGCGCGTCGCCTGCAGCAGCTCGTGGCGGAGGATCATGTTGTCGCGCAGCTCGGGCCGGCGGAGATCCAGGTGCCTGTGCCGGAGCCGGAGCTCCTCGGACGCGAGCTTCTCCCCCTTCCCCAGCGACACGGGAATTGCCGGCGTCTCGGCGGGACCGACAACGCTGATCGACGTCGCGCGGACCTCGACCTCACCCGTGGGCAGCTCCGGGTTGCGGCCTTCCGGCGGGCGCAGGGCCAGCTCTCCCTCGATCAGAACCACGCTTTCGACGCCCGCGCCTGCCGCCATCGCGATCGCCTCCGGCGGCGCCCAACGCGGATCGAACGAGACCTGAACCATTCCGGAGCGGTCGCGAAGATCGAGGAAAAGGAGGCCGCCCAAGTCGCGGCTGCGGTGGATCCACCCGCCCAGACGGACACGAAGGCCTGCGTCCGCGGGACGGAATCCGCCACACATGTGCGACCGGAGCGCGGTGCTCCGGGTGCCCGGCGGGGCCGGAGGGGGTTTAGCGGTCAATTCGACCGGGCTGAGAACGTCATCAGAATGAGTTAAATTTAAGGGCTACAACGGTTTATTGTGAATACTCCAAGATGAATCCGAAGGAAAACCTACTCAACCTCACCCCCGGCGCGGCCGCCGACCGGCTCCGCCGGTTTGCCTCCGACATGGGACAGCCCGCGTACCGCGCGGGGCAGGTCGCGAGGCACCTCTGGCAGGCGCCGCTGCCCGCGTTCGAAGCGATGACCAACATCCCGATCGCGTTCAGGCAGCAGCTCGCCGAGCATTTCGACCTGCCTCGACTCGAGCTCGCTGCGCGCCAGCAATCCGCGGACGGCACCCAGAAGTTTCTGTTCAGGCTCGCGGACGGGGAGATGATCGAGACGGTCGCGATCCCGGAGGACGACCGGCTGACGCTGTGCATCTCGTCGCAGGCCGGATGCGCGCTCCAGTGCTCTTTCTGCGCAACGGGCGCGATGGGATTCTCCCGAAACCTCGAGACGTTCGAGATCGCTTGCCAGGTTCGCGAGCTGGCGTTGCTCGATCCGCCGCTGCGCGCGACGAACATCGTGTTCATGGGGATGGGCGAGCCGATGATGAACTGGAAGGCTGTCGATTCCACGCTCACGATTCTCAATGCCCCCGACGGGATCGGCATCGGAGCGCGGCACATCACGGTCTCGACTGTGGGAGTCCTCCCCGGAATCGTCGCGCTGAGCGAGCGCCCGGAGCAGTTCAGGCTCGCGCTCTCTATCCACGCGCCGACGGACGAGCTACGGCAGACGCTCATGCCTATCAACACGAAGTACCCGCTCGCGGAAGTGATCGAGGCCGCGAAGCAGTTCGATAGGCGCGTCACATTCGAGTACGTGATGCTCGGCGGGGTGAACGACACTCCGGAGCATGCGCGTCAGCTGGGCGCGCTCGCGCTCGACTGCAAGGCGTTCGTGAACCTGATCCCGCTGCACCCCGGCGGAGCCGGCGACTTCAGGCCGACATCCGCGCGCGACATATCGATATTCGCGCGGACGCTACGTGGTATGCGCATCCAGGCCGCGATCAGAAAGAGCCGCGGAATGGACATCGCGGCGGCGTGCGGACAGCTACGGGTAGAACGGCAGCGCCGGCGGGCGCCAATCGGCGCCCACCAGGACCGTCACGTCCAGGTAGCGTGAGCTGTCCGCGCGGCTCTCCGTCGTCGCCTTCATCGCGGCGGCGACCAGCGCCGCCCAGTCCGGGTGTCCCGAGCGATCCAACACGAGGGTAGAGTCCCGCTTTTCGCTCGCGTTCCCGAACGCCACCACGTCAAAGCCCCGATCTCTGAGATACAGCGTCGCGCGGCGAGCGAGTCCCCGCGTCGCCGCGGCGTTCTGAACTTCGACCTTGATGCGCACGCCCGCGGGAGCGACGACGTTGTACGCCGTGTCGTCGAATCCTCCCGGCGCGCCCGCTGCCTCGAGCTCGCCGGCCCCGCGATAGTGGTCCCATCCGAACCACCCACCGACTGCGAGTAACACCAGGAACAGCCAACGCCCGATCTTGCGCCGCCTGCGAGGCGGCTCCAGCTCCTCGAATTCGCCGGGCGCGGTCACTGAAGACGGTTCATCGCAGCTCGTTCCATAGCGCGACGGTTTCCGGGTAGATGAAGTTCCCTTCCCGGATCGACCACTCGAGCCGGAAGCGGACCACCTGCCTGAACACTCCCTCGAAGGCGTGCGGTACCTGGCTCGCCAGGAACTCACGGTCCTCGTGGAGAAACTTTCGTCCCGGCTCCAGATAATCGGCCATGTACAGAGCTTTGCCGGTCGACGCCCACTTGGCGGACCCGACCGTGTGATAGCGGATGGCGTCCAGCAGGCCCGCTCTGGTTTCTCCCTCCTGCGCGAGGCGAATCGCGGCCGCGGGCCCGTGCAGCAGTCCTACCGGCGAACTCTTGTCGCCCGTGATCCGGCGCAGCTCATCTTCAGGCGCTTCTCGCAGAGAGTCGTGCAGCCGCCCTGCGTCGATCCACTCGTTGGCGCTGGCGCGGTCCAGTCTCATGCCCGCTGCCCAGGCCGACAGCAGCGCGGTAACGCGTCCGATGTGGGCGCGTCGCTTCGCGCCGACCTGCGCCCACGATGGCAGCTCCACGTATGGCGCGGCGAACGTATCGGAATCCGGAAGGTTGTCGCTCACGGCGCGAGAAGCTCGTTGTCGATGAGGCGTGTGGCGCCGACGCGGATCGCCGCGATGGCGGCCGCGTGATCCCCCGTGGTCTTCACCCGCTTGAAGGTGCGCCTGTCCACTACCGCGAGGTAATCGAGCTCGATTCCCGGCTCCGCCAGCACGACCTCCTCGGCGACCCGCTCCAGCTCGGCACCGCTTCGAACACCGGACCGGTGCGCCGCGCGCAGCTTCGTCAGCGCACGCGGGAGCGCGAGAGCGACCCGGCGCTCACTGACGCTCAGGAACGCGTTCCGGCTGGAGAGCGCGAGGCCGTCAGTGTCCCGCACCGTGGGCGCGACGATCACCTCGAGCGGAAAGTCCAGCTCGCGCGTCATCGCCTGAACGAGGGCAGCCTGCTGTAAATCCTTCTGTCCGAATACCGCGTAATCAGGTTGCACGATGTTGAACAGCTTCGCGACTACCGTAAGCACGCCTGCGAAATGCCCGGGGCGCGACGCCCCTTCCCACGCGTCCGCGATCGTCAACGGGCGGATCTCCACGAACCGCTGGCGACGGTACAACTCGTCAACTGATGGCGCAAACACCAGCGACGTCCCGCGCGCGGCCGCGCGCTCCGCGTCCGCATGGAGGTCGCGCGGGTACCTGGCGAGATCTTCGTTCGGGCCGAATTGAAGCGGATTGACGAAGATGCTCATCACGACGAAGCCGCCGGAGCGTTGCGCGGCGTCGACGAGAGCCAGGTGGCCCTCATGCAGCGCGCCCATCGTAGGCACGAACGAAACGCGGTCGCCGGCCGAGCGCGCTTCCGCGACCGCCGCGCGGAGTTCGGCGATCGTCGTGACCGCCTGCATGTCAGAAGCTGTGCTCGGAGCCGGGATACTCACCGCCGCGAACGTCGCTTGCGAACCGCTCGATCGCGCCCCGCACATCGGACGCCATCCCCGCGTAGCGCTTGAGAAACTTGGGAGCGAACTGGTCATTGAGGCCGAGCAGGTCCGGGAGAACCAGAACCTGTCCGTCGCACCCGGCACCGGCACCGATCCCGATCGTGGGAACGGACACCGCCTCCGTGATTCGCTCCGCGACTTTAGCGGGCACGAGCTCGAGCACGATCGAGAACGCGCCTGCGTCCTCGAGTCTCCTGGCCTCGTCCACCAGCCGGGAAGCGTCGTCGGCGTCGCGTCCCTGGACTCTTGCGCCGCCGAGCGTGTGTACCGATTGCGGAGTAAACCCTATGTGACCGACGACCGGGATCCCGGCACCGACGACGCGCCGAACCGTTTCCGCCATTTCAGCCCCGGCGCCTTCCATCTTCACCGCGCCTGCGCTCGTCTGCTGCAGAACGCGGCCGCAGTTCATGATCGCCTGCTCGATGCTTGCCTGGTACGTCAGGAACGGCATGTCCACTATCAGCAGCGCGCGCTTCACTCCGCGACGCACCATGGTTCCATGGTAGATCATCTGGTCGAGCGTTACCGGCAGCGTCGTGTCGAGCCCGGCCACGACATTGCCGAGCGAGTCGCCGACGAGAACGGCGTCAACGCCGGCTTCGTCCACGAGTCGGCCGAAAAGCGCGTCGTACGCGGTGACCATCACGATCTTCTCGCCCTTTGCCTTCAGCTGCACATACTCGCGGATCGTGAGCGTGCGCACGGCGTCGCCGGTCCCGCTGCTCACAGCCGCTCCTCGAGCTGCGCCTCGAGCTGCGCCATCTCGCGCTGCCAGAAATCGCGCTCGGCGAGTCCGGGGTGCGGGAGCGTCAGCCGCTGCGTATCCAGCGATTCGCCGCCGTACGCCACCATGTCGAGATCGAGAGTGCGCGACGCCCACCGCTCGCGCCGCTCGCGGCCGTTCTCTCGCTCGATGCGCTGCAGCTCGTCCAGCAGCTCCTCCGGCTCCAACGCTGTCCTGATCGCGAGCATCTGATTCAGATACTTCTCCTGTTGGCGTCCGCCGAGCGGCTCGGTCTCCTCGACATCCGACTCTCCGACAATGAATGTATTCGCCAGAGCCGAGATCGCGGCTCGTGCGGCTCGAAGGTGCTGCTCCCGGTCCCCGACGTTCGAGCCGAGCGCAACGAACACCAGCGGCTGATGTTTACTGGTCACTAATCACTGGTCACCAGTCACTTGCTCCTCTCCACCGTCACTTCCGCATACGCCAGCGGCCCCGGCAACGCGACGTGCGGCTTTCTCACCGACACCTCCACACGCTTGACCAGGCGCACCTCCAGCGCCTGCTCCGCGATCCGCTCCGCGACGTCCTCCAGATACTTCATGTGGCCATGCGCCAGCACGCCCGCGGCGCGGTCGTACAGATCGCGGTAGTCGGCGACGGCAGCCGCGCCGTCGCTACCCGCAGGGCGCTCCACCCACACCGACACGTCAACTTCGATGGACTGAGCCACCTCCGCCTCGTGCGGCAGGACTCCGATGTGCGTGTGAAACCGCATCGACTTGAGCGTGACCCTGTCTTCAGCCATCCATCGCCTCCCGCATTGAGCGGATGAGATCCAGTGCCGCGCTGGTCGAAGTGCCCGCGGCTTTCACGATCGCGCTGCCTACGACCACGCCGTCGGCCATCTCCGCAACGGCCCGCGCCTGCGCAGGCGTTGAAATGCCGAACCCGACGCACACCGGAAGATGCGTAACGGCGCGCAGTCGTGTCACCATGGGCCCCGCGTCGGCCGGCGCCTCGACCTGGGTTCCGGTCACGCCCATGCGGCTGATGAGATACACGAAGCCGCTCGCGTGATCGCAGATGCCGGCGAGGCGGTCCGCGGGAGTCGTAGGCGCTACGAGCCGGATGAAGTCAAGGTCGCTGTCAGACAGCCACTGCTCCCGGGCCGGATCCGCGCCGAGGGGAAGGTCGGTGACGAGGATTCCAGCGGCGCCTGCCGCGCTCGCCCGCACCAGTACATCCGGACCAGCCGCGAGAAGCGGATTGAGGTAGGTGAACAGGACGATCGGAACCGAGACCCGCGCGCTGGCAAGGAGCTCGAGCGAACTGTCGAGCGTGACGCCGTTTGCGAGGGCGATCGACGAGCTCTCCTGAATCGCGGGTCCGTCAGCCACCGGGTCGGAGAACGGAACGCCGAGCTCGATCACATCGGCGCCCGCTTCCTCCAGCCCCTGGAGGAGCTCGACAGTGGCCGATGGCGACGGGTGGCCGGCGGTTACGTAGCACACGAGAGCGCGGCGCGATTCCGCGCGCAGCGCTTCGAACCGCCGGGCTATCGACTCAGAGGAAATAATCCCCGACGCGAATGCCATATCGCTCAGGGTCGGCAGTCTTGATGATCGTGCGCGCGTACCCGCCATCCGCGCTCTGTTCGGCGAGGTCCGCGACGACGGGCGGCGTGATAAGGTTTCCCATCGGATCGCTGACCACCATCACGATCGGGCGCGCCAGCAACTCGGGATTCGGGTTGGCCGTCTGAACGATCGCGAGCTCGAAGGTGTCGAGCACGACCAGAGTTCCGACCGGATAAATCCCCAGCAGGTTGATGAACGCCTTTACCACGACCGGGTCCATTCCGCGGCGCGGGTTGTCGCGCATCTCCTCGAGCACGGCCGGCGGCGGCAGCGGCTCTGTCTGATAGCTGCGCCGCGACGTCGCTGCGTCGTAACCGTCGGCGACCGCGACAATCTTCGCCGTCATGCATATCTGCCGCGGGCGAATCGCCTTCGGATAGCCGGTGAGGTCGCACTTCATGTGGTGCTCGTACGCCACGACCATCGCCCTGTACGGAAGCTCGGCCTGCCCGCGCATCTGGAACAGTCCCAGCACTCCCAGCCACGGGTGGGCCATGATCAGCTTCCACTCTTCATCGGTCAGCCCTTCGGTCTTCTGGAGCATGTCGATCGGAATGCGCGATTTACCGATGTCGTGGAACAGAGCCGCCATTCCCAGATCGTAAAGCTGCCGCTTGGTGAGTCCAAGGCGCCTGCCGAGCGCGACCGAAAAGATGCATACGTTGACGCTGTGCGTGAACGTGTATTCGTCGTAGTCGCGGATCGTGGTGAGCCCCACGAGCGAAACTTCGTTGTTGAGAATCTGATCGACGATGGTCTGCACCAACCGCTTGATCTTCTTCAGGCTCGGCGTCTTCCCGAGCCGCACCGAGTTCATGACGTCCTTCGTGACCGTGACCGATTGCGCGTAGGTCCGCACGGCCGCCTGGTGAACCTGCTCGGATGCCTCGCGGTCCGTCTCGGATTCCGACGGCGCTTCGAGCTCGAAGACCGTTACACCGGCACCCGCGAGCCGCTCACGGAGGCGCTCGAGACTTGCCTCGGGATCGTTCTTGAGCGGAGTATCGAGCGCATTGAGGAACACCAGCCAGTCGTTCGGCGTTGCTGCCTCGGACGTCCGGATCGCTCCTACGCCGCTCGCCTTGCAGATGCTCAGCACCTGGCCGAAGCTCGCATAGTTCGTGAGGTCGAGCCTCAGCCGGGTTTCGTTCAGAAATATGAACTCTCCCGAAACCCTGAACTCCAGCTCGTGCTCGTGCTCGCAGATCTCGCGCGCGACGTTGGCGACATCTTCGAGCGCCCGCTGCACAGATGTGTGCTCCGGCGGGTACAGCTTGATGGAGCGCATCGCCCCGTACATGCCGATGATGAGTGTGCGTCCGATCTTGCGGATGAACGCGGGGTTACCTTGATCCGCATGCGCCGACTGGCTCCCGGATGGCGTGCTCATTTGCGGAGTCGTCACGCTGCGGCGCCCCGCATCGCGCGGGTGACAGCGCTCTTGACGACCGCCTCCTTGTCGCCTGACGCTTTCTCCAGCGATTCACGCGCGCGGCGCGTGTTGATCTTCCCGAGCGCCATGGCGGCGCACGCGCGAAACTCCGGCTCCTCACGCTTGCCGAATGTACCCTTTCCGTTGAGAACCGAATCGAGAAACTCGACCCCCGAGTCTCCCGCCAGCGATCCATATGCCTCGAAGAACGCCATCTTCTCGGTCAGGTTGCTCTCACGCAGCGGCTTGCCCTTTAGCGCCTTCTCCACGCGGGGCAGCGCGGGGCGGTACGCGCGCCCGCCAAGTGCGCGCGCGGCGGCAACGCGCACGTCGCGCTCCGTGTCCTCGACGCACTTCTCCAGCATCTGCAGCGCTCCAGGAGAGCCGATGTCGGAAAGCGCGAGCACCGCCGCGAGCCGCATCGCCGGGTCCGCCCCCGTCGTAAGAACCTGGCCGAGCGCCGGGACCGCAGCCGCCGTCTTCATCGCCGCCGCGCGCTGAATCGCTTCCCCAGCGACAACCGGATCGGGGACGTTGATCAGGCGCACGAGCTCAGACGTGTGCGATGCCGCAAGTCGGTCGGCGGAGTTCTCCAATAGCTCGCACAGCTCCCTGTTTTGCGAGCGCGGCGTGAAAGCGAACACGGTCTCGAGCGCGGACGGGCGAAGCTGCAGAAACAACTCCGATATGTCTCCCTGCGGAGGAGACAGCGGCGTCTCCTCGAGCGTCTCCAGAAGCTGGCCGAGCACAGCTCCTTCGGACAGTCGCTCGGGTAGGTCCGCGAACCGCTGGACCTGCACCTCCGTCATCTCCTTCGCGCGCTGCGCGGTGAGCGCGACCTCGCGGAGGAGGTACGCGACGGTGCGCACCTGATTCGTGGACAGCAGATTGATGAGAACGCCTTCCAGAATCCGCGCGATCTCTTCGCGCACGCCTACATCGAGCTGTGATTCAAAGGTGTCGAGCAGCGACGCGATCACCAGCGGCCTCAGGTCCGCAGAATAATCCTTGGCGATCTCGTTGTGGATGTACTCGATTTCGCGCTCGTCAAGGAAATACAGCGTGGAATCGAAGTCCTCCATGCTGACGACCCCGGCGGGCTTGGCCGACGACGCGAGCTGCTCGGATCCCCCGCGCTCGACCTCGCCGGGAGGCGGAAGCCGGTCCGGCGCTGCGCCGGCTTCCATCGGGTCATAAGGCGTGTCGCCGCTTCCCCCACCGGCGCCAACGTACTTGTACTCGAAGGTCGAGAACTCCTGCTCCCAGAGAATCGTGAGCATGTCGTCGTCGTCGGCCGTGGCGGACCGTACGCGCTGGATTATCTCCATGATCGCGTCCATGTCCGTCATCTCGAAGCCCTTGCAGATCCTGAGCTCGCGGAGTCCGTCCTTATAAAAGACCCACGCGAGATTTTCGGTTGACTTCTCGGCCTCTTCGTACACGGCGAGCTCTTCCCAGCGGAACTGGGTCTCGCCTATCTGGAGAACGATCTCGTCTGCCTGCTGCCAGAGATTCTGGAAACCGGCGCGCGCGGCTTCCATCGATCGCGCGTGCATGGGGTTGTTCGGCAGGTACAGCGCGTGCGCGCGGACGGCCTTGGAGAAGGTCTTGAGCACATCCGTGACGATCGCCGCCGCGAAGGGCGGCGGCTCGACCGGGTCGCCAGTTGGTGAAGTCATCAGCTCAAGAGATCCATCTCGCTTACCTGGGCCACATCCTTGTCACCGCGTCCGCTGACACAGACCAGAAGCGAGTCACCGTCTGACCAGCGGCCGCGGTTTTCCGCGATCCAGGCAATGGCGTGCGCTGACTCCAGGGCCGGGATGATCCCCTCCAACTTGCTGAGCAACATGAACCCACGAAGAGCCGCAGCATCGCTGACAGCCACATATGTAGCCCGGTGAATTTCCTTAAGATAGGCGTGCTCGGGCCCCACGCCAGGATAATCAAGGCCGGCGGAGACCGAGTGGGCCGGTAGAACCTGGCCATGCACGTCTTGCAGCAGATAGCTGAGCGAGCCGTGGAGTACGCCCGGCGTCCCCCGCGAGAGGGACGCCGAATGCGCGGCTGAATCGAGCCCGCGGCCTGCCGCCTCGACGCCCACCAGCTCTACGTCTGCGTCACCGACGAACGCGTGGAAGATCCCCATCGCGTTGGAGCCGCCACCGACGCACGCCACTACGGCTTTCGGAAGCGCCCCAGTGCGCTCCAGCATCTGCTCGCGGGCCTCCCGGCCGATCACCGCTTGCAGGTCGCGCACGATGCGCGGGTAGGGCGCGGGACCCACCACGGATCCGATGATATAGTGGCTGTCGTTGACGCTCCCAACCCAGTCCCGAATGGCCTCGCTGGTCGCGTCCTTCAGCGTGCGCGTACCGGACGTAACCGGCACCACGCGAGCGCCGAGCAGGCGCATGCGAACGACGTTCAGCTCCTGCCGGCGCATGTCCTCCTCGCCCATGTACACAACGCACTCGAAGCCGAACCGCGCGCACACCGTAGCGGTCGCGACTCCGTGCTGCCCGGCGCCGGTCTCGGCGATGATCCGCTTCTTGCCCATGCGGCGCGCCAGCAACGCCTGCCCGACCGTGTTGTTGATCTTGTGCGCGCCCGTGTGATTGAGATCCTCGCGCTTCAGGAACACGCGCGCGCCCACGTGGTCCGACAGACGGCCGGCGAACGTCAGCGGAGACGGCCGCCCCACGTAGTCCCGCAGCATCTCGTCCAGCTCGGAGGCGAACGCGGGATCAGCCATCGCCTCGGCGAAGGCAGCAGTCAACTCGTCGAGCGCGGGGATGAGCGTTTCCGGAACGTACCGTCCGCCGAACGCTCCGAACCGCTCGAGCGAGCCCTCACCCTGCATTGGCCTTCTCCACCGCGGTTGCGAACGCGCGCATGCGGGCGTGGTCCTTCACCCCGGGCGAAGACTCCACGCCGGACGATACGTCCACGATTGCGGGCGCGAGCGCGCGGATGGCGTCGGCGACGTTGTCCGGATCCAGTCCGCCCGCGAGGATCAAGAGCTTGTCTCCGGCCAGCTTCCGGATTCCATCGGCCTCGCGCTCCCAGTCGAAAGTGCGGCCCGTTCCGCCGAGACCCGACTCGGAGAAGCTGTCCACGAGAATTCCGTCGGCGTCGGACGACTCGCCGGGGATCGCGAGCATCCCTCTCTCGCCAACGCGGACGACCGCCCATATCCCGCCGGTGAAGCTCGCGCGCAGCTCCTCGATCGTTCCCTCGCCGGGGCCGGCGTGCAGCTGGATGACGTCGAGTCCCGACGCATCCGCCGCCGCGAGTATTTCCTGGACGGGCGAATTTCCGAACACCCCGACCTTCTTCATCTCCCCCGCGACCGTCCAGATCTCCGCGGCCGCCTCGGGACTGACGCGCCGCCTGCTCTCAGCGAAGATCGCTCCTACGTGAGAGGCGCCGAGCTCGGCTGCCGCGCGGACATCTTCGGCACGCGTGATTCCGCAGAACTTGAGCGCGGTCGTCATCGGCCGGCTGCCGGGACGCCCGCCAGGCCACGCACGGCTTGCTCGGCGTCACTGGCCAGGGATAGCGCGCTCCCAACGAGCACGGCGTCGGCGCCAGCGCGCGCGAGCGCCTCGATCCCGGAGCGATCGCGAATGCCGCTCTCAGCGATCGCGATCAGCTCGCGGGGCACGTGGCCGAGCAGCGCCAAAGGCAGCGCTTCGTCGATGACGAGCGTCTCCAGATTACGCGCGTTGATTCCGATGACCTGGGCGCCGCAATCGACAGCGCGCGCAAGCTCATCACGGCTGCGCACCTCGACGAGCGGCTCGATCCCGAGCGCGCGAGCGGAGCCGACGAGCGCGGCGAGCGACGCTGGAGGCAGCGCGCGAGCTATCAGCAGGACCGCCGACGCGCCCATCGCTCTCGACTCCAGCAGCTGAACCTCGTGCACGATGAAATCCTTGCGGAGAACCGGCACGGCTACGGCGCTCAGAACTTCGCGCAGATCGCGTGGCGAGCCGCCAAAGCTGGAGCCTTCGGTAAGGACCGAGATCGCCGCGGCACCGCCGCTCGCATAGGCCTGGGCTCGCTCGCCGGCCGGGAGCGCCGCGTCGAGATCGCCCTTTGAGGGAGAGCGCCGCTTGATCTCCGCGATGACGGAGACCGTAGGGCCACGCAGAGCCCCGGCAAAGGAGCGGCCCCCGGGCATGTCGGCCGCCTGACGCTCGAGATTGGTCCTGGCCTCCAGTAGCCCCGGAATTCGACCCTTCGCCAGCCTTACCAGCTCGCCCAACGTGCCGCCCGGCTCGCTCCAGAAAGATTTCTGTTGCGCTTCGGGGATTGTTCGGCTAATGTGTGAGTTCGGCAAATCTTCGGTGCGGCTCGGGTAACAATCTTATAAGAGGCTCAGCAAGATATGTCGCTCACGAAACGTCAGCGTGAAATCCTCACCTACCTCGCGGATTATTCCGAGGCCAACGGGTACGCGCCCAGCTTCGAGGAGATCGCCGAGCAGTTCGATTACAGCTCGCTCGCGACGGTGCACGAGCACCTGACGAACCTCGAGCGCAAGGGGTACATCAAGCGGCACTACAACGAGAGCCGAGGGATCGAGATCCCCTCCTCCGACATCTACGGCCGCGCGGTTCATTTGCCGTTGATGGGCACGGTCGCCGCGGGCATGCCTATCGAAGCTATCTCTATGCCGGAGACGTTCGCGGTTCCCGACGAGCTCGTGCGGAAGAACGGCAACCATTTCGTCCTGCGGGTTCGGGGAAACTCGATGGTGGACGAGCAGATCCGGGACGGCGACTATGTGATCGTGAACGAGAAGCCGACAGCCGACAACGGCGAGATGGTCATCGCGCTCATCGACAACAGCTCGGCGACGTTCAAGAAGTTCTATCGGGAAAAGGACGGCCGCATCCGACTGCAGCCCGCGAACGAGACGTTACAGCCGATCTACGTCCATGAGAACGACGTCACCATTCAGGGAGTCGTCGTCGGAGTGATTCGCAGGTACTAACGGGACCGCAACCCCGCGCGCTTAACCATACACCACCCTCAGCCTCTCCAAAGCATTCAGCCCTAGTCCGGCCTTCAGCGCCTCCCTGGCCCGACTAACGCCCTCGTAATAGCTCCCCGCTTTTCCGCTCAGATAGATCGCCGCGGCCGCATTGAGCTCCACCGCCGCCTTGGCCCCCGGCGTTCCTCCACCGGCGAGCAGGTCGAGAATCACATGTGCGTTATCGGCGGGCGACCCGCCGGCGAGATCGTTGGGGCTGACGCGGCCAATGCCGTGCTTGGCTGGATCGATCACCCATTCCGTCACGGCACCGTCCCTCACCTCCGTGACGTACGTCGGACCGAGGGGGGAGATCTCGTCCAGCCCCGGCTCACCGAAAACCACCATCGCGTGCACCGACCCCAGCGCCAACAACGCCTCGCCCAGTATGGCGAGGCGGTTCCTGTCGGCAACCCCGACGAGTTGGCGGCCGACTCCGGCCGGGTTGGCCAGCGGACCGACGACGTTCATCACGGTCGGGATCGCCAGTTCGCGGCGGATCGGCCCAACGTGCTTCATCGCAGGGTGCATCGCCGGCGCGAACATGAAGACGATCCCCGCCTCTTCCAGGGACCGCGTCATTACCGTTGGCGGCGCTTCTATGCGAACTCCGAGCGCCTCGAGCACGTCCGCGCTGCCGCACGCGGAGGTGAACGAGCGATTTCCGTGCTTCGCGATCCTCACTCCCGCGCCGGCAGCGACAAAGGCCGCGGCAGTGGAGATGTTGAACGTCGTGACCGCGCCGCCCCCGGTTCCGCAGGTATCGACCAGCTCGTCCGGATCGGGCGCGGGCAGGTGGATCATCGCTCTTCGCAGGGCGCGCGCGGCGCCGGTGACGGTCTCCGCGGTTTCGCCCGCTACGCGAAGGCCGGTCAGAAAGGCCGCGATCTGCACCCCCGTCGCTTCCCCGCGCATGATGACGTCGAACGCCGCGCCCACTTCGTCCGCGTCGAGCGGCCGGTGGAAAGCGAGGTCCTTGATCGCGTGCTGGAGCGCGTTGAAGTCGGTCACGCGCGCGCCGTAACGGCCGCGACAACCTCGTCGAGCAGCTTGCGCGGGTCTTCCGCCTTGTCGCGATTCTCCAGCAGCCTCTCGATCCGGTAGAGCAGCTTCGCCTGCGTGCGCAGCTGCTGCGTCTGCGTGTTGATGTCCACATGTGCCTTCTCGAGCTGGCCGACGGCGGCAGACACTTGCTGCTCGACCGCGGTGAGCCGCTCGCTCGCGGTCCGCGCCTGTGCCGCCGCGTCGCGCGCAGCCCGCTCGAGCTGCGCGACCCGCCGTGAGTCCCCTCCTCCCTTCCCCTCGACCGCGGCGCGCGCATCGGCGAGCTGCGCCTCCAACTCGGCGACGAGGATGCCGTACTTGGTATGCACCTTCTCCGAAACTTCCTCTAGCGCACGAACCGCCTCCGCCCGCGCGTCGCGCTCGGCGAACTTCGCGGCGGCGTTCATGAAAAGCGCGAGCAGCGGCAGCATCCGCTCCGTGATCCGCCCGCCGAAGCGCCGGCGCGGCTCCACGATCGCGATCAAGGCGTACAGCTCGCCGTCGAATCGGAGTCCGTGCAGCAGCAGGTATCCATTGCTCGCGGGGTTGCCGAACGACAGGAACTTCATGAAGTCGCTCGATTGGTCGCCGAAATCCACCAGCCTGGTGCCCGCCAGGACGTCGCGCTTGAGCTTCGCGGGCAGATGATCAGGAGAGATCTCCATCGGAAAGGTGGCGACTTCTCCCGGACCCGGCACGACGCGGGAGGTGAGCAGTCCCCTGCGGGCGTCGTAGGTGAACAACGCCAACTCGAGACCGGGGTCGGTCGCAACCATTTCCACGAAAAGCGCGGCCAGAGCCCCGCTGAGGTCGGGCGCGGCGGCCAGGGTCTGGCAGAAGGCAGGAAGCGACTGCGATGACATGTCAGGTGAAGATTAGCGCGAGGGCCACACTCCCAATAGCTTGCGCACAATGACGCCGCCCCCGTCGCCCCAGGGGCCCGAGGCAGGAACCACGCGGATGATTCATCTGGTCCTGCATTACGACGGCTCGGATTTTTCCGGATGGCAGCGACAGCTCGGCCAGCCGACCGTTCAGGGTACGCTCGAGGACGCGATGCTCGCCCTGACGCAACGAAAGGTGACCGTGAACGGCGCCGGACGAACCGACGCCGGGGTGCATGCCCGCGGCCAGTCGGCCGGTGTCAGAGTTCCGCCCAAGTGGGATCCAGCCACCCTGCGAAGAGCATTGAACGCTACGCTCCCCGAGTCCATATGGGTCGCGGAAGCTCACGAAATGTCAGACAGCTTTCACGCGCGGCACAGCGCTCTGTCGCGTCGTTATTCCTATCGTCTCGGACTCGACGATGGAGCGTCGTCTCCTTTCCGCCGTCCGTACGAGTGGGCCGTGGATCGGGACGTCGATACGGCCGTTCTCGAAGCCTCGGCGGCCGGGATCCTCGGTGAGCACGCTTTTCTGGGTTTCGCGGTCAAGGGAACTGCGCCGGAGGGAGACGATCACCGGTGTAACATTCACTCTGCGGAATGGCGCGCGAGCCAGGGGGGGCTCACGTTCGAGATCGAGGCCAACCGGTTCCTGCACCACATGGTCCGGTACCTGGTGGGAACGATGGTTCAGGCGGCGGCCGGGCGCCGTCCCGCCGATTCCATCTCGCGCCTCCTCGTGGCTACCGATAACCGCGACGTGTCTCCACCGGCGCCCGCGCACGCCCTGTTCCTGGAGCAAGTGCGGTATCCGAGCGATCTTTATCTGGACTAGAGAAACCACTCGACCACCTATGCACATTTACGTCCGGAGCGACAACCTCGACGAGATCAGCACCGCGACCGAAGCGGGGCTGGCCGACGGAATACTGTATGCGGGCTCGGGCGATGCGCAGCGCGAGCCGACGGAGCTGGCGGAGATCGTCGCCGAGTTCGCGCTGCCTGTGTGCGTCCCGGTCGGCGCAGTGACGACGGGCGACATGTACCGGGAGGCGCGCGACCTGTCCCGCCTTTCCGATCGCGTCGTCGTGCAGGTCCCCCTCGTCGAGGACGCCCTTCCCGTCATCAGCCGGCTGACGGTGGACGGCGTGGACGTTTGCGCCACCTACATCTTCAACGCAGCGCAGGCGACGATCGCCGCGCGTGCCGGGGCGGGCAAGGTGCTCGTCTCCGTCCCCGACCTGGACGCGCAGGGCCAGTCGGTCGACGAGCTGCTCGGCGAGATCCGCGCGGTGTTCGACCGGACGCACGCGGAGTGCGATCTCATTGCGTCCGGCCCACGGAGCGCTGCCGAGTTCACCGGCTGCATCCTCGCCGGCGCCGACATCATCTGCATCACGCCCATATTGCTTAAGTCCCTGATCCTCCATCCATCGACCGATCGCGCGCTCGACCGGTTCCTCAACGAGGCCGGCAAGCGCGGGAAGCAAAGGAGCTTTACATGAGTCGCGCGCTTGGCGGCTTTCTCGTCACGCTGATGCTCATCGGGTGCGAGGGCGCGTCCCCCACGCCGACTTCCGCTCAGTCGGCGTCCTCGGCTGCGAGCCCCGGGCAGGTGGACGCTTCGCGACGCACGGCCATCACGGCCGCGGTCATCCGCGTAGCTCCGTCCGTCGTTACGGTCCAGACCGAAGCCGTGGAGCGGGTGAATGATTTCTTCTTTGGTAGAACGGTAGAGCGCACCCGCCCCGGGCTGGGATCCGGATTCATAGTCAACGCCGACGGCACCATCCTGACCAACGCGCACGTTGTTGCGGGCGCCACGCGGATATCGGTCGCGCTACCCGGCGGCGCGACGTATCCCGCTCGCCTCATCGGCGCGGACGAGACCAACGACCTGGCGGTGATCAAGATCGACGGGCAGGTACTTCCCGTGGCTCCGCTCGGCAGCTCGCGTGACCTCCTCATCGGCGAATGGGCGATCGCGATCGGAAATCCCTTCGGCTTCCTTCTCGGCAACACGGAGCCCAGCGTCACGGCGGGAGTGGTGAGCGGCGTGGGCAGGAACATCGCCGCCGGCACGGGCGAAGGCGCCGGCGTCTATGTGGACATGATCCAGACGGACGCCTCCATCAACCCCGGCAATTCAGGCGGCCCCTTGATCAATGCCTCGGGGGAGGTCATCGGGGTCAACAGCTCGATCTTCTCCCCGTCCGGCGGCTCGATCGGACTCGGGTTTGCGATTCCGATCGACAGGGCCCGGCGTGTGATGGAAGACCTGCGGGCGCACGGCGTGATCCGCCGACCGTGGGACGGCATCAACATCCGGGTAGTGGCGCCCGGCTCCAACCCGCGCGAGATACTCAGTGCGGGCGTCGTGGTGCGGAGCGTGGTGCCTGACTCTCCTGCCGCCCGCGCCGGTGTGCGGCCCGGCGACACGATACTGCGCGCCGGCGACCGGGCGCTGCGCAATCCATACGACTGGCAGGCAGCGCGCCTCGACTTTCGCGTGGGGGAATCCGTCCCCCTCGCCATCAGGCGCGGCGGCGCCGAGTCCACCGTCACGATGCGAATCACCGACCTTCCCGAGCTCACGGCGCCGCGAGTGGCGGTTTTGCAGGAGATGCAGCTCGTCACGCTGTCCCCGCAGATCCGCGAGAGCCGCGGTGTCCGCAGTGCCAGCGGCGCGCTCGTCGTCAACGTCAGCGAGCGGGTATCGTCCGAGATCGGCATTGAGCGCGACGACGTGCTGCTCCAGATCAACAACGCGCGGATCGCGTCGGCGGAGGACGCGGCCCGCGCGATCAACTACTTCGCCGGGCGGAGCGTGATCGAAGTCTGGTTCGAGCGTAACGGGCAGATGGGCCACACCTACTTCAGGGTGAGATGACGGAGCACGATCGCTACTCCTCGCCGCTGGCGGACCGGTACGCTTCGTCCGCGATGCTCGAGCTGTGGTCGCCGCGCACGCGGTACGGTCTGTGGCGGCGGCTCTGGCTCGCTCTGGCTGAATCGGAGCGCGAGATGGGAGTCGACATTCCCGCGGACGCGATCGCGCAGATGCGCGACAGGCTGGACGACATCGATTTCTACGCCGTCGCCGCGTACGAGCGCCGGTTCCGGCATGATGTAGTCGCCCACATTCACGCTTTCGGCGACGCCGCGCCCGCCGCCAAGCCGTTCATCCACCTTGGCGCGACCAGCGCGTTCGTGACGGACAACGCGGACCTGATCATGATGCGCCGGGGCCTCGATCTGCTGCGCGGCAAGATCCTGCAGATCATGCGCTCCCTGGCGGCGTTCGCGCGCGAGTGGCGTGGCGAGCCGGCGCTCGGTTACACACACTTGCAGCCGGCGCAGCTCACCACCGTCGGCAAGCGTGCCACACTCTGGCTGCAGGACCTCGCGCTCGACCTCGCAGACCTCGATCACCGGCGCGCGATGCTCCCATTCCGTGGGGTGAAAGGAACGACAGGCACGCAGGCCTCGTTTCTCGAGATCTTCGACGGCGACCATAAGAAAGTGCGGGAGCTCGAGCGGCGGGTGACCGCGCGGATGGACTTCCCTTCCGCACTCGGCGTGACCGGTCAGACTTATACGCGCAAGCTCGACGCCTGGGTTCTCGGGGTCGTCTCAGGAATTGCGTCGAGCGCGGGAAAGTTCAGCGGCGACATCCGCATGCTTCAGACCTTCGGCGAGCTGGAAGAGCCGTTCGAGCAGGACCAGGTCGGGTCGTCGGCGATGGCGTACAAACGAAACCCCATGCGCTCCGAGCGGATCGCGTCGCTGACCCGCTTCGTCATCTCGCTCGAATCCAACGCGCACCACACGCACAGCGTCCAATTTCTGGAGCGGACGCTGGACGACAGCGCGAACCGCCGGATCGTGATTCCCGAAGCTTTTCTCGCAACGGACGCGATCCTCATGCTGATGGGCAACGTCGTATCGGGGATGGAGATCTACCCGCTGCAGATCCGCCGGCGCATCGAGCGCGAGCTGCCTTTCATGGCGACCGAGGAGCTCATCGTCCGGGCGGTGCGCGCCGGACGCGACAGGCAGGTCGCGCACGAAGTCATCCGCCGCCACAGCCACGCGGCTTCGCGCGCCATGAAGGAAGGCGCGGATACGAACGACATGCTCGACCGTCTCGCCTCGGACCCCGAGTACGGAGTGCCGCTCGACGACCTGCGCGGCGTTCTCGCTCCGGAGCGGTTCGTGGGGCGCGCGCCGCAGCAGGTGGACGAGTTTCTCACCGAAGTCGTCGAGCCGCTGCTCGCCGGCGCATCGCCGACTCCGACGACGGACGAAATCCGCGTTTGACCGGGCAGCCCTTGCGCCAGTCGGAGCTGCCCCTTCCGCTTCTCCGCCGCGGGAAGGTGCGCGACGTGTACGAGGCGGGCGCGGACAGGCTCCTCATCGTCGCCACGGACAGGGTCAGTGCTTTCGATGTCGTAATGAACGAGGCGGTCCCCCATAAGGGCGCGGTCCTGACGCAGCTCACGGCGTGGTGGCTCAGGCGGCTCGCGAGCGAGGTTCCGCACCACATGCTCAGCGCCGACACCGGAGAGATCGTCGACGCGGTTCCGGAGTTGGCGGCGCACAGGGAGATCATCGCCGGTCGGTCCATGCTCTCCAGGCGCGCGGCCGTGTTCCCGATCGAGTGCGTGATTCGCGGATACCTGGCCGGGTCCGCGTGGAAGGAGTACCGGTCTCACTCGACCCTCGCCGGCGAGCCGCTCCCGCCGTCGCTCAGGGAAAGCTCCCGACTCGACCCGCCGCTGTTCAGCCCCGCCACCAAAGCCGAGACCGGTCACGACGAGAACATTACGCGAGCCCAGGCAGCGCGAATCGTTGGCAAGGAGCGAATCGCGGAGCTGGAGCGGTTGACCCGCCTCGTTTACGATCGCGGCCGCGATTACGCGGAGTCGCTCGGCATCATCATCGCGGACACGAAGCTCGAGTTCGGTGAGGCGGACGGGCGGGTTATATTAGTCGACGAGGTGCTGACTCCCGACAGCTCGCGCTTCTGGCCCGCGGACCGGTACGAGGAAGGCGTTGCGCCACCGAGTCTCGACAAGCAGCCGCTGCGCGATCATCTGGAACGGGAAAAGAGTTTTGGCCGGTGGAACGGCGACCCGCCGCCCCCGCCACTTCCAACCGATGTCATTGATTCGATGAGCCGGCGATATCTCGAGATGTACCAGCGCCTGACCGGAAGCCCCCTCCCGACCTTCAGGTAATGAACTTCGCTCGCGAAGGACTCGTCTTCATAGGCATCGCCTCCGCGCTCGCCGCGACCGCGTACGCCTTCGCGCTGGCGCGAAGGTCGTGGACGATGTGGCTTGTCGCGTTCGTGCTCACGCTGCTGGCGCTCTGGGTAGCGTACTTCTTTCGCGATCCGGAGCGGACTGGAGAGCGCGGCGACTCGATTATCGTCTCCCCTGCCGACGGCAAGATCGTCATGATCACCGAAGTCCAGGAGCCGTCGTTCATCGGCGGAAGCGCGATCAGAATCTCGGTGTTCATGAACGTGTTCAACGTTCATGTGAACCGGTACCCGATCGACGGCACGGTGCGGTACATCCACTACAACCCGGGCAGGTTTCTCAACGCGGCAACGGAGAAGTCGAGCCTGGAGAACGAGCAGATGTCGGTCGGGCTCGAAACGACCGGCGGCCGCATCCTCGTGCGACAGATCGCCGGGCTGATCGCCCGCAGGATCGTCACGTACAGCAAGGAAGGGCAGCAGGTCAGGCAGGGCGAGCGCATGGGCATCATCCGGTTCGGCTCGCGGGTTGACGTCTTCATGCCGACGGACTCGAAGGTGCGCGTAAAGGTCGGCGAGACCAGTTATGCCGGCGTCACAGTCCTGGCTGACCTTTCCCCCAGATGAGAGAGGCCGGGCCCGGGGAGCAGCGGCGCGTGCGGCGAGCGGTAGTCGTTCTCCCGAACGGGTTCACGCTGATAAACCTGTTCTTCGGGATCTTTGCGATCGTCGCAGCCTCGCGCGGCGAGTTCAGCACCGCGGGGCTTTACATCGTGTTCGGCGGGATCGCGGACGCGCTCGATGGACGCGTGGCGCGCGCGACGGGCTCGGGCTCGCGGTTCGGCTCGGAGCTCGACTCGCTCGTGGACGCGATCTCGTTTGGCCTCGCGCCTGCGCTCATCATGTATTTCGCGGTCCTCAACCGCGACGGATGGGATTGGATCTTCGTCTTCCTCTACGTCGCGTGCGCCGTGATCCGCCTCGCGCGCTTCAACGTCGAGCAGGCGGGCCGGGCCAAGAAGTACTTCCATGGGCTGCCCAGCCCCGCGGCCGGCTTGACGCTCGCGACCTACTACTGGTTCAGCCAGACCGATCTGTACAGCGAGACGATGATCGGCGACCTCCCGTGGCACGTGGTCCTTCGGTACCTGATGCTCATGCTTGCGTTCCTCATGATCAGCAACGTCTCGTATCCTGCCGTTCCCACGGTGGGCTACAGGAAGCCGAGCGAGATCATCGGATCGCTCGTGGTGGCGTCGACGTTCCTCGGCGTGCTCTTTCTGCCGAAGCAGTTCTTCTTCCCCGCTCTTATCCTGTACGTCCTGTACGGGCTCGTGAAGACCGTCGTGTACGGACTGATGGGCCGCCGCCCGAGCGGGGACGACCCCGTGATAAGCGATGAAGACGGGCTGGTCGGCGATGCGCCCGTGCGCGAAATGCTCGACGCAGAGGGGATGGCGGCGGAACGCAAGCGCCGTCGCCGCCGCCGTCACGGCCGCGCGGGTGGGGGTGGATCGCAGAGCCCGCGGCCCTTTTCCGGAGACCCGGAGTGAAGCACCGCGTTTACCGAATCGCGGTCCAGATCGTTCCGCGAGCCGGGCTCCTCGATCCCCAGGGCAACACCGTGACCGGCGCGCTCCACTCGCTTGGCTTCAAGCACGTGCAGGCCGTGCATGTGGGCCGGCACATCATCATCGAGACCGAGGCGCCCGACGCCCTCGAAGCCGAAGCCTCGGTGCAGGCGATGTGCGAGAAACTGCTCGCGAACCCTGTGACCGAGGATTTCGAGATAACCTCGGCGGTGCCCGCGTGAAGTTCGGAATCGTTACGTTCCCCGGATCCAACTGCGACTACGACGCGTACCGCGCCGTCGTCGATCAGCTCGGCGCCGAGGCGGCGTATCTCTGGCACAAGTCGGACGACCTCGACGGGGTGGACGTCGTGATCCTCCCGGGTGGATTCAGCTATGGCGACTATCTCCGCGCCGGAGCGATTGCGCGGTTCAGCCCCATCATGCGCCAGGTCGGGGAACATGCGCGTCGCGGCGGCCCGGTTCTGGCCATCTGCAATGGCTTTCAGATCGCGTGCGAGGCGGGATTGCTCCCGGGCGCGCTCGTGCGCAACGCCGGCATGCGATTCGTTTCTGACGTCGTGCATCTTCGCGTCGAGAGCCAGTCCACGATGTTCACCTCGGAGTACGCCGTCGGCTCGGTACTGCGAATACCGATAGCGCACGGCGAAGGTCGTTACGTTGCGGATGCGTCCACGCTCGCGCGGCTGGAGGACGACGGACACATCGTATTCAGGTACTGCGACGCAAGCGGCGCGATCACCGACGATGCAAACCCAAACGGCTCCATGCGCAGCATCGCGGGCATTCTGAATGACGAAGGAAACGTGCTCGGGCTAATGCCGCATCCGGAGCGCGCGGTCGATCCAATCCTCGGTCAGCCCGACGGGCTTCTGCTGTTCGAGTCGCTGCTCGCGAGGATGGCCGTGTGACCAAGGTCAAGCCGCGGCCCGGCGACCCGCGCATCACTCCAGCGCTTGTCGCGGAGCACGGCCTCAACGAAGACGAGTTCAAGCGCCTCGTGGACATGCTCGGCCGCGAGCCGACGTTCACCGAGCTCGGGATCATCAGCGCGCTCTGGAGCGAGCACTGCTCGTACAAGCATTCGCGCGCGCTCCTGAAAACTCTTCCGACCGAGGGCCCGCAGGTGCTCCAGGGTCCCGGAGAGAACGCTGGAGTCGTTTCCGTGGGCGACGGGCTCGCTGTGGCGTTCAAGATCGAATCCCACAACCACCCCTCCGCTGTGGAGCCGTACCAGGGCGCGGCTACGGGCGCCGGCGGGATTCTGCGCGACGTCTTTACCATGGGCGCGCGTCCCATTGCCATGCTCAATTCGCTGCGCTTCGGATCGCTCGACAGCGCGCGCGTCCGGTACCTGTTCGCAGGCGTGGTCAAGGGAATCGGCGATTACGGCAACTGCGTCGGGATACCGACTGTCGCGGGCGAGATCGTCTTCGACGACGCGTACGAGACCAACCCGCTCGTCAACGCGATGTGCGTCGGCGTGATGAAGGAGAGCGAGTTGATCACCGCCAAGGCCGAGGGGATCGGCAATCCCATCATCGCCGTCGGCGCGCGCACCGGCCGCGACGGAATCCACGGCGCGTCGTTCGCGTCCGAGGATCTTTCCGAGGCGAGCGATGCCAAGCGCCCCCGCGTACAGGTCGGCGATCCGTTCACCGAGAAGCTTCTGCTCGAAGCGAGCCTCGAGCTGATCAAGAGCGGCCATATCGTCGCGATCCAGGACATGGGAGCGGCGGGGCTTACGTCC
This sequence comes from Gemmatimonadaceae bacterium, assembly GCA_051005405.1. Lineage (GTDB taxonomy): Bacteria > Gemmatimonadota > Gemmatimonadetes > Gemmatimonadales > Gemmatimonadaceae > JACDCY01. Next base: position 30,959 of record JBPCJJ010000021.1, read on the forward strand.
TCGTCCGCCGAGATGGCGGAGCGCGGCGAGGTGGGCGTGACGATCGACGTGACGAAAGTCCCTGTCCGCGAGCAAGGGATGTCTCCTTACGAGATCCTCCTCAGCGAATCGCAGGAGCGGATGCTCGTGGTCGCGAAGCGGGGGCACGAGGACGCCGTGCACGCCATTCTCACGCGGTGGGACCTTACCTCCGCAGTCATAGGCGAGGTCATTTCCGAGCCTGTGTACCGCGTCACGGAAGGCGGCAGGGTCGTCGCGGAGTTTCCCGGCTCCCGGCTCGTCACCGACTGTCCACGCTACTCTCCGGAAGCGCGAGAGAGCGACGAGATCGCCAGGCTGCGCGAGATCGACATCGCTTCGGTTGCGGAGCTCCCCGCCGAGGCGGATCCCATGTGGACGCTGGACCGGATGCTGTCGTCTCCGACGATCGCGAGCAAGGCATGGGCGTACCGGCAGTACGACTCGACCGTTCGCACGAACACGGTGATCGGGCCGGGCGGCGATGCCGCGGTGCTACGCCTGCGCGGCACTAACCGCGCGATCGCGGTGAAGACGGACTGCAACGGTCGGTACGTGTACCTCGCCCCGCGCAACGGCGCCCGCATCGCTGTATGCGAGGCCGCGCGCAATGTGGCTTGCACGGGAGCCCGCCCGCTCGCGATCACCAACTGCCTCAACTTCGGAAACCCCAAACGACCGGAGAACTTCTTCCAGCTCAGCGAGGCCATTGCAGGGATGGGCGAGGCGTGCCGCGCGCTCGACACGCCGGTTACCGGCGGGAACGTCTCGCTGTACAACGAGAGCCCGTCGGGCGCTGTGTATCCGACCCCTGTGATCGGAATGCTCGGACTCATAGATGACATCGCGCACGTTACGCCGGCTACGTGGTCCGTGGACGACGACGTCATCGTCATGCTCGGAGAGCTGCTCGGCGAGGTGCTCGGTGGAGTACGTAGCGGCCTGGGCGGCAGCGAGTATCTGGCGCGCGTTCATGGCGTCGTCGCGGGCGAGCCGCCGCCGTGTGACCCCGTGCTCGAGCGTGACCTGATCAATTGTCTGCTCGAGTGCATCAGAGAAGGTCACGTGCGTTCCGCCCATGACTGCAGCGACGGCGGTCTCGGCGTCGCGCTGGCTGAATGCGCGATGGCGAACCGCGACCGTCCCGTCGGAGCGGAAATCGACCTCTCGGCGTGGAGCGACGTACCTCTGCGGGAGCTGCTATACAACGAGGCGCAGGGCCGAATCATCATCACGATTCCGGAGAGTTCGCTGGGCAGGGTGGCCGCGATTGCGGTGGGCCACCGGGTTCCCCCAATGATGCTCGGTCGCGTCCGGGCCGCCTCGCGCGAGCTTGTGATACGGGCGGCGGCGGACAGATCCTTCGTCGCGCCGCTCGACCGGCTCGCGGCTGCGTACCACGACGCGATCCCCGGCATCATGGATGGCAGCGCCGAGAGCGCCGCGGTGTTGGAGCAGGCCGCCGTCACCAGCATTTAGCGATATGTGCGGCGTCTTCGGCATTCGTGGGCATCCGGACGCGGCCGCTTTGACGCATCTCGGGTTGTACTCGCTGCAGCACCGCGGCCAGGAGTCGGCCGGGATCGTCGCCGTCGGCGGGGACGGAACCGCGCGCACGTTGCGGGCAATGGGGTTGGTTGCCGACAAGTTCAGCCCCGAGCGAATCGCCGAGCTGACCGGATCCACAGCGATCGGGCATACGCGCTACAGCACGACTGGCTCATCGACGATCGAGAACGCGCAGCCCGTGCTCGCACGCTTTCGCGACGGACACATAGCGCTGGCCCACAACGGAAACCTCACGAACTCGAGCGAGCTGCGCATGCAGCTCGAAGACCAGGGATCGATCTTCGCATCGACGATGGACTCCGAGGTGATCGTCCACCGGATGGCGCGCTCCCGCGCCGGTTCGCCCGAGGCCAGGCTCGCCGACGCGTTGCAGGGAGTAGAGGGCGCGTACTCGGCGGTCGTCCTTGCCGGCGACACGCTGCTCGCGGCGCGTGACCCGCGCGGGTGGCGCCCGCTCGTGATGGGCCGTCTGAACGGCGCGGTCATCTTCGCGTCCGAGACCTGCGCCCTGGACATCGTCGGAGCGACGTACGTCAGGGAGATCGAGCCGGGCGAGATCGTGGCCGCGGACAACGACGGAGTTCGCTCGTCGCGCCCCCTGCCCTCCGCCGAGTCGCGGAAGTGCGTTTTCGAGTTCGTTTACTTCGCCCGGCCTGACAGCCGGATATTTGACGGCTCCGTGGATCGCGCCCGCCGAGCGCTTGGCCGACAGCTTGCCAGAGAAGCACCTGCGCCAGGCGCCGATCTCGTGTTCAGCGTCCCGGATTCGTCGAACTCCGCAGCGCTCGGTTACGCGGAGCAGTCCGGGCTCCAGCTCGAGCTGGCGCTGATACGAAATCACTACGTCGGCAGGACGTTCCTCCAGCCCACGCAGGCCGGCCGGGACGCGAAGGTGAAGGTGAAGTACAACGCGGTGCGCGAGGTACTCGATGGGAAGAGCGTTGTGATGGTTGATGATTCGATCGTGCGCGGCACGACGACGCGCGGGCTCGTCGCGATGGTGCGCGGCGCGGGTGCGCGCGAAGTGCACCTGCGGGTCAGCTCGCCGCCGATCACGGGCCCGTGCTACTACGGCATTGACACTCCGACGCGCGAGGAGCTGATCGCGGCGAACTTCAAGGTGGATGAAATCGCTGGTAAGCTCGGCGTGGACACTCTCGGGTATCTATCGCTGGAGGGAATGCTGCAGGCCGTGCCGCATGGACCAGAGGGGTTCTGTCATGCGTGCTTTTCCGGCGATTACCCAACCCCACCTCCCAGCGATCCAGTCAAACTGAGGTTGGGGCGTTGACGCAGTCGGTGTTCTTCTTCGGCGATGGCGCGGCCGAGGGCACCCAGGAGATGAAATCCGTGCTCGGCGGAAAGGGCGCGAATCTGGCCGAAATGACCAACCTCGGCGCGCCGGTTCCCGCCGGCTTCACGATCGCGTGCTCCGAATGCATGGGGTTCCTGCGCGACGGCAAGTACAGCGACAAGCTCCGCGCGGAGGTCGAGGGAAATCTCGCCCGGCTCGAGAAGAGCACCGGCAAGAAGCTCGGCGATCCCAGGAATCCTCTGCTGGTCAGCGTGAGATCGGGCGCCGCTGTCTCGATGCCCGGGATGATGGAGACAATTCTCAATCTCGGGCTCAACGATCGCACAGTCGTAGGACTGGAGCGCGCCAGCAAGAATTCGCGGTTCGCGTACGACTCGTATCGCCGGTTCATCCAGATGTACTCGGACGTCGTGCTGGGCGTGTCCAGCCAGAAGTTCGAGCAGGTCCTTTCGTCGAAGAGGCTGACAGAAGGTGTCGAGGAGGACACCGCTCTCGGCGAGGACGCGCTGCGCAACCTCGTGGAGGAGTACAAGCAGATCGTGAAGCACGTCACGGGCTCGCCATTCCCTGCCGACCCCGTCGTGCAGCTCTGGGGCGCGATCGAAGCGGTGTGGCGGTCGTGGACGCTCAAGAAGGCGCGCGACTACCGGAAGGTCAACCGTATTCCGGAGACGTTTGGAACCGCCGTCAACATCGTGTCGATGGTATTCGGAAACCTGGGCGACGACTCGGGGACCGGCGTCGCCTTCACACGCGACCCATCAACCGGCGAGCGGAAGTTCTACGGGGAGTTTCTCGTCAACGCGCAGGGCGAGGATGTCGTCGCCGGAATTCGAACGCCGCTGGCGATCGAGCAGATGGCGGCGCGGCTGCCTGATGCGTACAAAGAGCTGATCGTTGTGCAGGACCGGCTCGAGCGGCACTACAAGGACATGCAGGACCTCGAGTTCACGGTCGAGCGCGGCAAGCTGTACCTGCTTCAGACGCGCGGCGGCAAGCGCACTGCCGCGGCGGCGGTGCGGATCGCGAGCGAGATGGTAGCCGAGGGGCTGATCGACAAGACCGAGGCCGTAGGTCGCGTCCCTGCCGCCGAGCTGGACCAGTTGCTGCACCCGATCATCGATCCGTCAGTGCGCGCCAAGCCGCTGTGCGTCGGGCTGCCGGCGAGTCCGGGCGCGGCGTCCGGGATCGCAGTGTTCGACCCGGACAGCGCCGAAGATCGCTTCGCGGCGGGTGAAGCCGTGATCCTCGTGCGTGAAGAAACGACTCCGGAGGACTTCCACGGGATCGTCGCGGCGCGCGCGGTACTTACATCGCGCGGCGGGATGACGAGCCACGCCGCCGTCGTCGCGCGCGGAATGGGTAAGTGCGCGATCGTCGGGTGCAAGGAGATCGAAGTCGATCTCGATCACCGCCGGTTCACCGTGAATGGTACGGAGATCAGCGAAGGAGACTGGCTGACGCTCGACGGCGGGACCGGCCGGGTGTTTGTCGGCAACCTGCCCACGGTGCCGAGCGAAGTGGTGCGCGTGACGAACGGCACGCTCAAGCCGGCCGACGCTCCACTGTATCAGTCGTACCACGAGCTGCTCGGCTGGGCCGACGAAGTCCGGCGGCTCAAGGTGAGAGCGAACGCGGACACCCCGCGCGACGCGCGCACGGCACGCGGGTTCGGCGCGGAAGGCATCGGGCTCTGCCGCACCGAGCACATGTTCTTCGAGGGCGACCGGATCCAGGCCATGCGCGAGATGATCGTCTCGCGCGATGAGTCGGGGCGCCGCCGCGCGCTCGCCAAGCTGCTACCCATGCAGCGCGCGGACTTCGAGGGGATCTTCGAGGCGATGCACGGATTTCCGGTAACGATCCGCCTGCTCGACCCGCCGCTGCACGAGTTTCTCCCGCACGGAGGGGAGGAGAGCAAGCTGCTCGCGCGCACGCTCGGCATCCCCCGCATGGAGCTTTCGCGCATCATCGAGGATCTCCGCGAGACGAACCCGATGCTCGGCCACCGCGGCTGCCGGCTCGGAATCAGCTACCCGGAGATCACCGAGATGCAGGGCCGCGCGATCTTCGAGGCGGCGGTGCGCGCATCGCGTCGCGGGATCGACGTGCGGCCGGAGATCATGATCCCGCTCGTATCGACGGCGAAGGAGTTCGAGCACCAGCGCGCGATCCTCGAGGAGGCGGCGTCCCAGGTACTCGGCGCCATGGGCGAAACGATCGAGTATCTGATCGGGACGATGATCGAGCTGCCGCGTGCCGCGCTCATGGCCGGAGAGATAGCGCAGAACGCTGAGTTCTTTTCTTTTGGCACAAACGACCTCACCCAGACCACGTACGGGCTGAGCCGCGACGACGCCGGACGCTTTCTTCCGTCGTACGTGGAACGCGGAATATTTCCCGAGGATCCGTTCCAGGTGCTCGACCCCGATGGCGTCGGGCGGTTGATCCG